>NZ_JAKKCR010000039.1:0-1412 GCF_021728015.1 Vibrio sp. G-C-1
TAATGCCGTTCACTTAAGAGTGAACGGCATTTTTGTTCTTAGCATACCGCTGTGGTCTAGGCTTAACTGTTCTAGGGAATGTTCTTTCCCTCCGCCCTTCAAGTATTAAGCTTTCAGCCATGTTGTGGAACCCCTTTAGCTGACGAGGTATTGCGCCTGGTGTTGAGTAAGGTAAGCCTACAAGTAACGCAGATACATGAGCTAATGTGCCGTTAAAACTGAGTTGATAAGGAAGGTAATTTCCCTTTAGATTGAAGCAGAGCTCGACCATCTGGTATCGGATTAAATTGTAAGTAAGCAAGATGCCCCATAACTCCTGCTTTACCAGTTCTGGTAAACGACTTCGCAGCGTGAGACGATTTCCAAGCATGTATTGTTTCTGCTCTCGGTAGCCTAGCTCAATTTCCCAACGATGTTCATAAAGGCCTGCAATATCTTTTGATGGGTAACGCAGGGAGTCCGTCATGGAGGTTAATACTTGGTAGTCTTTTCCTTTAATTTTACGAGTGACAAGTCGAGCGGTTATCGACTTTGGTAAATCAGGCCATAGCTTTCTAGCCCTTGGGTTACTGTGTAATTGAACCAGTTTGTCATTTCGCCCTAAAGATTGAACAATGTCATATTGTGTATTTTTCTTGAGGGGGATAAGCCAATGACGCTCTGAGCCAGAGTCTTGCCATTTATGTAATAAGCCTAAAGAATAGAACCCCTTATCGAACATTGTCACGCTATGGTTTGGTGTTGTTTCTATCAATTTTTCAGCTAATATCATTTCGTTTGTATTGTAATTATCAAATGCACTGGCCGTAATAATGTGACTGCTTAGTTCCATTTGGCAGACCATTCTCACTTGCGGATATTGCGTCCCTTTTTGTCGAGAAAATGCCTTTTCATTTTGCGGGTTATCGGGCGTTCGCCAAACAACGCCATCGACGCCAAGAAGCGTTAATCCATTCCACTGGGGTAACTTTGCACTTTTTAACCATGACGTAGTCATTCGCTCAAAGACCGCTTTAATTGCGTCTTCACCCAACGTCTTTCGACGTTGAGTTAACGCACTTGGTGCGACAAAAGCTTTACCTGTACGGTCGACAATATCAAGTTGGTTCACTAAATCTTTCATGGATTTACTGTTATAGATAGCCATTCCAACAAGCAGCCACACCATGGATTCTAAAGTTAATTTCCTCTTTCTCATCGTGACAGTATCAGTAAGAGAATAGGCTTCGTCGATGAGTTCAATTGGAAGCAAGTCAGACAAAGTCTCAACGCTGCTAGGTTTCCAATCATTAATTATGTTTAGAGCTTGAGAAACATCCATAAAAAAATCCAAGTGCATTAAATACACTTGGATTTTGACAGCTCTGAAGGATCCTTCAACCGATCGCTTTGGCTTTAACTGATCGGCATTA
>NZ_JAKKCR010000040.1:0-1340 GCF_021728015.1 Vibrio sp. G-C-1
AAAAGAAGTGGGTAGTTTAACCTTTCGGGGAGGACGCTCACCACTTTGTGGTTCATGACTGGGGTGAAGTCGTAACAAGGTAGCCCTAGGGGAACCTGGGGCTGGATCACCTCCTTATACGAAGATAGTCACGATGAGTGTCCACACAGATTGATTAGGTTTAGAAAAGCAAAGAGATGAAGAACTCCCAAGTTCTTCGAAGTTTGTTTCTATTTTTTAAAGTAGAGATAAATTAGCAGTGTCCCGTTCGTCTAGAGGCCTAGGACACCGCCCTTTCACGGCGGTAACAGGGGTTCGACTCCCCTACGGGATACCATTGGGTCGTTAGCTCAGTTGGTAGAGCAGTTGACTTTTAATCAATTGGTCGCAGGTTCGAATCCTGCACGACCCACCATTCTTTCTCCGCGAAGGAATTAAAACTATCGTGGGCGATTAGCTCAGTTGGGAGAGCACCTGCCTTACAAGCAGGGGGTCACTGGTTCGAGCCCGGTATCGCCCACCATTCTCTAAAAATTCTTGGTTATCTTCATATCCAAACCACTTCTTTTGTCGTTGGTTGGTATGTTTGACCCTGAGAGTCTTTAGAAAATGTGAATTTTAGAACACTGGTTCTTAAAGTCTCATGCTCTTTAACAATTTGGAAAGCTGACTGATTGATTTACTTACGAGTAATTCAATCAAATTTAAAAGTTCTCAATGTTTATCTTTCATTAGATAAACACAACAAACACATTCAAGTGTCTTGTATTCGAATCAAACTTTAGTTTGATTCACAATTGAGTCCGGCAAACAGTTATCAAGAATTAACCCTTCTTGATGACAACCAAAAACCTTGGTTAGTTGCCATACGCTAAGACCCTTTCGGGTTGTATGGTTAAGTGACTAAGCGTACACGGTGGATGCCTTGGCAGTCAGAGGCGATGAAAGGCGTAATAACTTGCGATAAGCCCAGATTAGGTAGTAATAACCTTTTGAGTCTGGGATTCCTGAATGGGGAAACCCACTTGCATAAGCAAGTATCCTGTTGTGAATACATAGCAACAGGAGGCAAACCGGGGGAACTGAAACATCTAAGTACCCCGAGGAAGAGAAATCAACCGAGATTCCGAAAGTAGCGGCGAGCGAAATTGGATTAGCCCTTAAGCTTTTAATGATGCAGGTGAAGAGTCTGGAAAGTCTCGCAATAAAGGGTGATAGCCCCGTAACCGACACATCATAATCAGTGAAAACGAGTAGGGCGGGACACGTGATATCCTGTCTGAATATGGGGGGACCATCCTCCAAGGCTAAATACTACTGACTGACCGATAGTGAACCAGTACCGTGAGGGAAAGGCGAAA
>NZ_JAKKCR010000041.1:0-1181 GCF_021728015.1 Vibrio sp. G-C-1
GGTTCATCGCGGCTTTCCGGGGAAAGCCGCTTTTATTTTCAAGAAGAAGTAGTCTGTATCTCGATACCCATACCCCATTCGCTTGATTAGCTTTATCTTGTTGTTTATCCCTTCCAGTGTGCAGGTGTTGAGTGGATAACTTGCCGATGCGATAATACCGTGAAGATAAGGGCTCAGTTTCCGTGCGAACTCCTTCAACGGCTTAATTCCACTCTCTTGTACTTGTGCCCACCACGTTTCCCAGAGCCCTTTAGCATGTGCTTCTGATTCACAATACCAAAGCTCTTTGAGTTGTGCTCCGAGTATATAAGTGGTCATTAAGTCCTTATTGATACTTAATATTTCTGTAAGATAGCTGTCTTGCTGTGGATTTAAGTTGCCTCTATTTTTCAACAATACCCAGCGTGAGCGCTTGACCCATTGCCTCGCTTTTTTATCTTGCTTGAGTTTGTTGGCTTGGTCGACTCTGACTCTATCCATTACCTCACGACCGAACTTAGCTACAACATGGAATAAGTCGTAAACGATTTTTGCGTTCGGGCAATGCGCTTGAACTTCAAGGTCAAACGCCGTATTCATGTCCATCGCGACTGCTTCGATATTGTTGCCATGTTTACCTAGCCGTTCGAAAAACGGTCGTATGTCCTTTCGGCTTCGGCCTAGTCCTATCCAAATGACTTGGTGAGTCTTAGCATCAGCAATGACGGTGGCATACCGATGTCCTTTAAAGATAGCGAACTCGTCCATGACAAGCTGCCTTAGCCCCTCCCATTTCACTGGCGATACCACTTGTCGAAGTCGGCGTTTATCTATCTCTTTAATGGTGTGCCAGTGTACGCTCGTTAACTGGGAGATATGCTTAATGGGAAGAAGAGGCAGTAGTTGTTCTATATAACTTTTTAGGCGCTTCGTGATGCGAGCATAAGGCTCTAGCCAAGATAGAGACTCTGTTTTTATGCCGCAGTCACGACACTTAATTCTTCGTGTTTGAACGGAAAGTTCAACAGGAACACCGAGCAACATGGCTTCTTTCACATGACGCCATTGATACTCATGGATAGCTTCGGCTTCAAGACCACAAAGGCACTTAGCCTCAGAGTTAGGTTTAAGAGTCAGGGTAATAAGTGATGCTGTCTGGTGAGACTTTACTATTTGAAAGCCTTCCCAGAATGAAGATAGGA
>NZ_JAKKCR010000042.1:0-1151 GCF_021728015.1 Vibrio sp. G-C-1
TCCTATCTTCATTCTGGGAAGGCTTTCAAATAGTAAAGTCTCACCAGACAGCATCACTTATTACCCTGACTCTTAAACCTAACTCTGAGGCTAAGTGCCTTTGTGGTCTTGAAGCCGAAGCTATCCACGAGTATCAATGGCGTCATGTAAAGGATGCCATGTTACTCGGTGTTCCTGTTGAACTTTACGTTCAAACACGAAGGATTAAGTGTCGTAACTGCGGCATAAAAACAGAGTCTATATCTTGGTTAGAGCCTTATGCTCGCATAACGAAGCGCCTAAAAAGCTATATAGAACAACTATTACCTCTTCTTCCCATTAAGCATATCTCCCAATTAACGAGCGTTCATTGGCACACCATTAAGGAAATAGATAAACGACGGCTGAGACAAGTTGTACCGTCAGTAAAATGGGAAGATTTAAGGCAACTCGTCATGGACGAGTTCGCCATCTTTAAAGGACATCGATATGCCACGGTCATCGCTGACGCTAAGACTCACCAAGTCATTTGGATAGGGTTAGGCCGTAGTCGCAAGGACATACGACCGTTCTTCGAGCTGTTAGGCAAGCATGGCAACAATATCGAAGCGGTCGCGATGGATATGAATACGGCTTTTGACCTTGAAGTTCAAGCGCACTGTCCGAACGCAAAAGTCGTTTACGACTTATTCCATGTTGTTGCTAAGTTCGGTCGTGAGGTAATGGATAGAGTCAGAGTCGACCAAGCCAACAAACTCAAGCAAGATAAAAAAGCGAGGCAATGGGTCAAGCGTTCACGCTGGGTGTTGTTGAAAAATAGAGGCAACTTAAATACACAGCAAGACAGCTATCTTACAGAAATATTGAATATCAATAAGGACTTAATGACCACTTACATCCTCGGAGCACAACTCAAAGAGCTTTGGTATTGTGAATCAGAAGTGTATGCCAAGGGGCTCTGGGAGGCGTGGTGGGCACAAGTACAAGAGAGTGGGATTAAGCCATTAAAAGAGTTCGCACGAAAACTGAGTCCTTATCTTCACGGCATTCTCGCATCGGCAAGTTATCCGCTCAACACCTGCACATTGGAAGGGATAAACAACAAGATAAAGCTAATCAAACGAATGGGGTATGGGTATCGAGATACAGACTACTTCTTCTTGAAGATAAAA
>NZ_JAKKCR010000043.1:0-1118 GCF_021728015.1 Vibrio sp. G-C-1
TCATAATCAGTGAAAACGAGTAGGGCGGGACACGTGATATCCTGTCTGAATATGGGGGGACCATCCTCCAAGGCTAAATACTACTGACTGACCGATAGTGAACCAGTACCGTGAGGGAAAGGCGAAAAGAACCCCTGTGAGGGGAGTGAAATAGAACCTGAAACCGTGTACGTACAAGCAGTAGGAGCACCTTCGTGGTGTGACTGCGTACCTTTTGTATAATGGGTCAGCGACTTAATTTTAGTAGCAAGGTTAACCGTTTAGGGGAGCCGTAGGGAAACCGAGTCTTAACTGGGCGTACAGTTGCTAGGATTAGACCCGAAACCAGGTGATCTAGCCATGGGCAGGTTGAAGGTTGAGTAACATCAACTGGAGGACCGAACCGACTAATGTTGAAAAATTAGCGGATGACTTGTGGCTAGGGGTGAAAGGCCAATCAAACCTGGAGATAGCTGGTTCTCCCCGAAAGCTATTTAGGTAGCGCCTCGGACGAATACTACTGGGGGTAGAGCACTGTTAAGGCTAGGGGGTCATCCCGACTTACCAACCCTTTGCAAACTCCGAATACCAGTAAGTACTATCCGGGAGACACACGGCGGGTGCTAACGTCCGTCGTGGAGAGGGAAACAACCCAGACCGCCAGCTAAGGTCCCAAAGTATAGCTAAGTGGGAAACGATGTGGGAAGGCTCAGACAGCCAGGATGTTGGCTTAGAAGCAGCCATCATTTAAAGAAAGCGTAATAGCTCACTGGTCGAGTCGGCCTGCGCGGAAGATGTAACGGGGCTAAGCTATACACCGAAGCTGCGGCTACGTACCTTAGGGTATGTGGGGTAGGGGAGCGTTCTGTAAGCCGTTGAAGGTGGTCTGTAAGGGCTGCTGGAGGTATCAGAAGTGCGAATGCTGACATGAGTAACGATAAAGGGAGTGAAAAACTCCCTCGCCGGAAGACCAAGGGTTCCTGTCCAACGTTAATCGGGGCAGGGTAAGTCGACTCCTAAGGCGAGGCCGAAAGGCGTAGTCGATGGGAAACGGGTTAATATTCCCGTACTTCTTACAATTGCGATGGGGGGACGGAGAAGGCTAGGTGGGCCTGGCGACGGTTGTCCAGGTTCAAGTA
>NZ_JAKKCR010000005.1:0-85576 GCF_021728015.1 Vibrio sp. G-C-1
GTTTGAAGAGAAATACTTTTAAAGCTCTATTAAATAGAGAAGCAGCTTTCCGAATTTTAAAATTTGCTTGGCGACCATAGCATTGTGGACCCACCTGATTCCATGCCGAACTCAGAAGTGAAACACAATAGCGCCGATGGTAGTGTGGGGCTTCCCCATGTGAGAGTAGGACATCGCCAGGCACCAAATTTATTTTCACTTTTAAAAAGTGAAGACAAAAAGTTTTCAGAATCGTCTTTAAACGATTCCTGAATTGCTGATATAGCTCAGCCCGGTAGAGCGCACCCTTGGTAAGGGTGAGGTCCCCAGTTCGAGTCTGGGTATCAGCACCATTATTTAGTTGATTTGATTCATCAAGTTAACAAAAGAATTTGTTTGACGACCATAGCATTGTGGACCCACCTGATTCCATGCCGAACTCAGAAGTGAAACACAATAGCGCCGATGGTAGTGTGGGGTTTCCCCATGTGAGAGTAGGACATCGTCAGGCTTAAATTGCATTATGCTGAATAGACACTGCGGAGTGGTAGTTCAGTTGGTTAGAATACCGGCCTGTCACGCCGGGGGTCGCGGGTTCGAGTCCCGTCCACTCCGCCATTTATTTAGAAGCCTCGCTAGAAATAGCGGGGCTTTTTTACATCTAAATTATAGTGCTTCGCCCTTCCATCTAATGACTTCCACATAAGGCTTCCCGTACCCCATAACTCTTAGCCAACGCGTCCCCATTATTCCGTCATTTATCAGAAATCCCAATCCTACGACTAGAATCACATCATTTCTGATTCCAATTGTGGTTGACACAAGAAAGGCTTCAAACGCATGCAGCTCTTTAAGCTTACTGATCAAATACTCTAGCCATACGACGTTGTAAGTTAGGTTAATGAGACTGTTCTGACTCATTAACCTATTCAATACCTGAAACCATACAAGCATTACAACTCACCCCGCTTGCTCAGTGCTTGGAGCCTTCCTCAAGTATTAGTTAATAGATCTTCGTCTAGGAAACCTGACTTCTGGCCTATCAGTGAATCTAGAGGATAGCCTAATGTGTAATTAGGACTCCATCATGGAGAGGATTTTGCTAAGAACGCTAGAGTCCTTAATGAGTCGACTTAATAGCTCTTGTTATGCATTGAGCTTAAACCACTCTCGATGGCATTAAGCACTTTGTTCGAAGCATTTCAAAGGGTGAAAGCGGACTAGATTCAGTTTGAAGGTGAGAGTCGCTAGGCTGAGCTCCCCAAGTGATGCCGGAAGGATATATAAGCTAAGAAATAGAGTATCCCTCGATCCGTGCAGTGATGTTTATCACCCAACTGATTGAGATTTTCTGGTTCTAGGCACTGGTATCTTAGGATGTTTACCGGTCTCTCTTCGATTCTGATGTGCTTGTCGACTCGATATGAATTAGTTGTTTTGACAGCTTTTACTCTGAACATATTGATTTCTTGCTAGTTAGTTCAAGCTATGTTTAGGTTATTACGACTAATATTAAGCTAAGAAGTGTCATTTCTGTTGCTTGGTAAGAATAGAAAATTCCCCAAATCATCGGCGGATAATTTT
The DNA here is from genome assembly GCF_021728015.1 of Vibrio sp. G-C-1. Classification (NCBI taxonomy): domain Bacteria; kingdom Pseudomonadati; phylum Pseudomonadota; class Gammaproteobacteria; order Vibrionales; family Vibrionaceae; genus Vibrio; species Vibrio sp. G-C-1. The sequence continues at coordinate 1,564 of NZ_JAKKCR010000005.1, forward strand.
GTGATTATTTTAAAAAATAGATAAAGCCTTAAAACCTAATGGGTCGAACTATGAAATTAAGCTTTAACTTTGAAGATGCCAGTCAGATCTTTGTTGGATCTTTTGCTTTGGCCGTGCCGATTTCTTTTTCTGAGGAAGCCTGGAAGTTAGGGGAGACTTTGCCTACAGCTAACTTGCTGTTGTTGTTTCTATTGTCTGCTGTATTCCTGGGCTTTTACACGTATGAGAGTGTATTTCAGAAAGATATTGTCGCTCGGTTGCCAGTGTTTATTTTCAGAATTGTTATTGCTTATGTGATGACTGCATTGGTTGTTGCTTTGGTGCTGACTTGTTTGGATAAGCTTCCTTTATTAAGCGATCCAATTGTATCTATCAAAAGGGTAATTGTTATTTCTATGCCAGCGTCTATGGGAGCGATTGTAGTGGATAGTTTCGATAAAGAGTGAGTTGTATGTCATTTCAATTTAAGCAACCAACAGAGCCTTTCTAGAGCTTATTTGAATTCATTATTTAGCTTTTAATTCCCGCCCCATTACGACTAGAACTTCTCAGCAGAGCACTTCTATAGATAACGAAAGTAGCCCTTCGTGATGACTGGCTTCTTGCAAGAGTGACAAGTTTGTTCTTGTGATAGTTTGAGCGGAATTAAAGAGAAAAGTCTGATTGCTTTAGAAGAGCATTAAAAGTGTTGGTTTTCGAATTAAATGAGGTAGTAAAAGGTGAGTAGACTGGTATGGATGAGTTCGGATCTTTAAATGCAAAAAGGCCGCATCAATGATGCGGCCTTTTCTAATTGGCTCCCCTTGCAAGACTTGAACTTGCGACATACGGATTAACAGTCCGCCGTTCTACCAACTGAACTAAAGGGGAATTGATTGTTTAGTCTCTAATCAAGAGAATGGTGCCGACTACCGGAATCGAACTGGTGACCTACTGATTACAAGTCAGTTGCTCTACCTACTGAGCTAAGTCGGCATCATGAATCAAAAAGCTTATGCTTGATGATTAACTTGGCTCCCCTTGCAAGACTTGAACTTGCGACATACGGATTAACAGTCCGCCGTTCTACCAACTGAACTAAAGGGGAATTATTCTTAAAGCTTTAAAGAAATGGTGCCGACTACCGGAGTCGAACTGGTGACCTACTGATTACAAGTCAGTTGCTCTACCTACTGAGCTAAGTCGGCACATAATATTTCTTTGTGCTTTACTGTTGTTGTCTAGGACACCAACAAATAAATTGTGGTGCCCGGAGGCGGAATCGAACCACCGACACGAGGATTTTCAATCCTCTGCTCTACCGACTGAGCTATCCGGGCGACGAGGTGTATTAAACGTGTTTTCGCGTTCTGGGTCAACATTAAATTGCAAAAAAAGTATCGTTTGATGTTTTTCTATACTTAGTGGATTGTTTTTGTTCGTTTAGGGCTAAAAACCTAGGTCTAGCATGCTCTAAAAAATACTGAAACTACGGTTAACTGGACGGAATAGGCACCGAAACAAAAAAAGCACGTATGAAAACGTGCTTTTATATTTAAGAATTTACACGAGAGTTTAGTGTTTTACTTCAAACCTATTAACCCAAGCTTCTAATTCGTTAGAAAGGGAGGCGAGAGTTTGAGTGCTGTTATGACTTTCTGTCACCACATTACTCAGTTGGTTGCCACTTTCTTCGATCATATTGATACGCTTCGAAATATCGTCACTCACCTGAGTTTGCTCAGCGGCGGCTGTCGCGATTTGATGACTCATCGATGAAATAGACTCTAATGCGATAACAATCTGTTGTAGAGCTTCAGAGGCATTCTGGGACTCTGTTACGGTGCTTTCACTGGTCGTCGCACACACTTCCATAGTTTTTATTGCGTTACGAGAGCCTTCTTGAAGGTTATTGATCATTAGCTGGATTTCTTTCGTGCTTGATTGTGTTCGACCTGCAAGGTTACGAACCTCATCAGCCACAACCGCAAATCCGCGGCCTTGTTCACCAGCGCGCGCAGCTTCAATTGCCGCATTTAGCGCTAGAAGGTTAGTTTGTTCTGCAATATCACCGATGACGTCTAAGACCTTAACGATGTTATGTACATCGCTATCTAGGTTAGCGACGGCTTCACTGGCCGTTCCTAGTTGGCCTGCTAGACCTTGAATGTTATCTACCGTGTTGTGAATTAACTGCTGAGTATGTTGGCTCTGTTTATCAGCTTCGTCAGTATTACGCGCAGTATCACCCGCTGAATCAGCAACATTGTTGGCTGAAGAGGCCATCTCGGTCATTGCTGTTGCGATCATCTCTGTTGATTGCTGTTGTGTCTCTGTTAGCTGAGCAATTGCCCCAGCACGATCTTCTACGCGCTGCAGTTCGCCCCTTAATGCCAGCATTGAAGCGTCAAGGTTTGATACCAACTCAGCCAATGACTTACTCATTTGTTGTACGGCGTGGTAGATACTACCGTCTGTTGCCTGAGTTTCGAAATAGGTTTGAATGCGACCTTGTGCTACTGCTTGTACAGCTTCTCTTACATCTTTAGGCTCGCCGCCAAGAAGTGCCAGCATTCGCTTAATAGATACAATTAGGCTTGATAAAATAAGGCCAGCAATCACGACACATAGAAACAATTGCCATTGAGCAGTCGACCAGAAACGCGCATTGACTTCATTGAAGCCGATACCGGTGCCTACAACCCAACCCCAATGCGGAGTCTTCTCTGCAATAGACAGTTTTTCTTCAATCGTTCCGTCTGGAAGCTTTTGTGTCCAGGTGTACTCAATGATCTGGCCAGTACGATTGCCAAGTACTCGTTGAATGAGTTGGCCAACGCTATTTCCATCACCGTCTTTAAAGTCATTAAAGCTGGTTCCGTGTAGTTGTGGATCCAGAGGTGTCGCAACAAACGTCATGTTTTCATCCGCAACATAAACGTATTCATTGTCTTTATAGATGTTGTTACGTAGTAGGCGAGTAGCAAGTTGTTTAGCTTGCTGTTCTTCTAGTGTGCCATCAATCGCCATTTTTTCGACTTCAGTAAGAATGCTGTATGCGCTCTTAAACAGCTCTGTTACGCGAGCTTTGTTGTCCATGTTACTCGCGACTCTTAAGGTCCATAAGCCTGTAGCAGTTAACGCTAGTAGAGCAACCAATATGATGCCCGATAGTAAGTAAGCTTGCGTTTTTAATTTCATATTTTCCTGCGTAGCGATTCAATAATCAGTATTAGATATAATTCATCGAATCTTAATCTAAGTGTTGTAAGGCAGATATTAGAAAGATATCAAAATATGATAGAGATTAAATTTTCGAAGAAAAAAAAGTAACAGATTGATGTGTTGTTTATTTTTAAGTGACGATAAGCGGCTAAAGGTGCTTAATTTCAGAGGTGGTTTAGTTTGTATCGAGAGGGTGTGAATGAATTCAAAGATTGGTATTGTCGAGATAGGAAAGGGGATGTCTTTAACTTTAAGGGGATGATTAAGGCTTGATGTTGGGCTGGCGGCAATACTGAATAGAGTTAGCTTTTGCTCAAACGAAAAAAAGCCAAGTCTTTCGACTTGACTTTCTTGAATGTGGCTCCCCTTGCAAGACTTGAACTTGCGACATACGGATTAACAGTCCGCCGTTCTACCAACTGAACTAAAGGGGAATTACTTGTCTCAACATCAGGTCTATTAAAGACCATTATTTGTTAAGTACCAAATAATGGTGCCTCGAGGCGGAATCGAACCACCGACACGCGGATTTTCAATCCGCTGCTCTACCGACTGAGCTATCGAGGCAAAAGAATGGTGCCGACTACCGGAGTCGAACTGGTGACCTACTGATTACAAGTCAGTTGCTCTACCTACTGAGCTAAGTCGGCACACTAAATTCTTTGCTTTAGAGAGTAAACTCTCTAATTAAAACTTCATATAAAATGAAGTTCTTGAAAATGGCTCCCCTTGCAAGACTTGAACTTGCGACATACGGATTAACAGTCCGCCGTTCTACCAACTGAACTAAAGGGGAATTACTTGTCTCAACATCAGGTCTATAAAGACCATTATTTGTTAAGTACCAAATAATGGTGCCTCGAGGCGGAATCGAACCACCGACACGCGGATTTTCAATCCGCTGCTCTACCGACTGAGCTATCGAGGCAAAAGAATGGTGCCGACTACCGGAGTCGAACTGGTGACCTACTGATTACAAGTCAGTTGCTCTACCTACTGAGCTAAGTCGGCACACTAAATTCTTTATGCTTTTGTTCGTGTTGCTACTCCCTGTTAAAGAGTAATGACACCAACAAATCAAATTGTGGTGCCCGGAGGCGGAATCGAACCACCGACACGAGGATTTTCAATCCTCTGCTCTACCGACTGAGCTATCCGGGCAACGGAGCGCTATTAAACGGATTTTCTGCATAACCGTCAATACCTTTTTTGAAAATAATTAAAAAAAACGTTCGTTAGTTGTTTTTTTATTCAAAAGTGAGGCTTACGTTTTACCTTGGTTAAAATCTTTCTTGAATTTTGTTACTTTTTCTAAGTATCGACGCGACTCTTTGTTTGGGTGTTTCTTTGTCAGTGCCCAGTAAGCTTGACTAGGTTGCAACGAATTTAAGTCACGCATTGCTCGCTTTCGGTCTTTGCTGAAGGTATTTAGTACCCCACCAGTGCCACCGTTGTATGCTGAGATCATGCTGTACTCAAGCGTTGTTGGGTGCTGCACGTCCTTCAAATAACGATTTTTAAGGATGTAAAAGTACGCAGTGCCAGCATCAATGTTGTTTTCTGGATTGAATAAGTACTCAGGACTTGGTTCTCCAGGTTTCTTTTTGACGAGCTTAAACACATCTCGACCTGCGGTTTTTGGGACTACCTGCATAAGACCATAAGCGTTCGCCCAACTCACAGCGTATGGGTTAAAACTACTCTCTGTTTTGATGATCGCGTAAATCAAGTCTTCAGGGATGTCATAACGTTGGGATGCGCGACGAACGATATCCGCGTACTTATAGCTTCGTTTGCTGGCGTGATCGGCCACCATTGGGATTTCGACGTAATACGCTTTTTTAAAGTCGACTTCCTTGGTTTTTAAGTTATTAGCGATCAAGTAATCGGCAAACTTGTTCGCGCGCCATGTCCATTGGATTGGCTTCTTATCTTGATCAACGACTTGGTTATAAAGGAAAGGTTGACCTTCTAACTTGATGCTTTTGGAAGAGAATAGATCGACATTCGCAGGATCATCTGGCGTCAAAAGTGTCGTCATTATTGCATTTTTGAGGTGCTTTTTAGGATCCGTTGAGGATACGGTTTCAACTGTGATCAGGCCTTGGCTAAAGTTTACTTCTGAACGGCTCAAGTAATTATCTATGTATTTCACATAGTTACTCTTGCCCGCCATCTTTACTTCACTGCTGCCCCAACGTTTTTGGATATTGCCAGAAAAGCTATTAATTAAAGAATCTAACGCCCCAGTGTCTTTTTCAAATTGACCGGGTAGCTCCGCTAAATTACTGACAAATCGGTTGGTTGGTTCGTAATTAACATCATAAATGCTTTCGACAAATTCACGACTGCATCCAGTTAACAACATGGCTGTTAGGAAGTAACTTAGCTTTTTCATAGTTCCTCATACAAAAATGACATCGCAGCGTTAACCATGATGTCATTAAAATTTGCTTAAATAAATGTCTTATTCGCTTGGTGGAGTGTAGCCATCAATAACGACATCTTTACCTTCAAAAAGGAAGTTAACCATCTCAGTTTCAAGAAGTTTACGATGTTCAGGATCCATCATGTTTAGCTTCTTCTCATTGATAAGCATGGTTTGCTTACTTTGCCATTGTCCCCAAGCTTCTTTAGAGATGTTGTCAAAGATACGCTTACCTAAGTCACCTGGGTAAAGTTGAAAATCTAGGCCTTCAGCATCTTTTTGAAGGCGAGCACAAAATACAGTGCGGCTCATAGTGGTTCCTCTTATCGCGTTCGTTGATTCAAACGTCGTCGTTCAGTTCAAAGGGTAGGCTCTCAATAAGCTGCTTTACAGGAGCGGCTAGGCCAATTTCTTCCGGTTTTGATAAGTTATACCAGAGACCTTTAGTCCCTTCCATTATCAAATCTGGTTGTTTATCTAATTTTACTAATACAGGTGTGATATCTAAGTGGTAGTGGCTGAAAGTATGTCGAAACGCAATCATGGTCTTGATCGAATCGGTTTCACTATCTTTGATCGAACGAAGATCTAATTGATGTTCGATCTCTGCGTTTTCATTTTGAGGGAAACAGAACAGTCCTCCCCAGATACCAGACTGAGGGCGTTGTTCGAGCCATACTTGATTATCGTGGTACAGAATCACAAACCATGTTTCTTTTATTGGCTTTTCTTTCTTCGGTTTCTTGCCTGGGAAATCGAGCTGTCGATCGAGCTTCTTAGCTTCGCACATGCTTTCAATCGGGCACAACGTACATTTGGGCTTGCTACGAGTACAAACCATCGCACCCATATCCATCATGGCTTGATTGTACTTATCGACATCTTGTTGCGGAGTGTGTGTTTCTGCGTGTTCCCACAACTGGTTCTCGACTTTCTTTTGCCCCGGCCAACCCTCTACAGCGAAGCTTCTCGCCAAGGTACGCTTGACGTTGCCATCAAGAATTGCATGAGGAAGTTTATGCACAGAGGATAGCACTGCAGCGGCAGTAGAGCGTCCAATACCCGGTAGCGCGTTCATTTCTTCGATAGAAAGCGGAAATTCACCACCGTATTGCTCGGCAACAATCTTGGCAGCCTTGTGCAAGTTACGAGCTCGCGCGTAATAGCCAAGCCCCGTCCATAAGTGCAGCACCTCATCTTGTTCGGCGTTCGCTAGGTCAATAACCGTTGGAAAGCGTTCTAAGAAGCGCTGGTAGTATGGAATCACCGTGGCGACTTGAGTCTGCTGAAGCATGATTTCAGATAGCCAAACGGTGTAGGCGGTTTTGTTTTGTTGCCAAGGTAATTCTTTACGCCCAAAGGCGTCATACCACTTTAATATGGCGGTTGCGAAAGGAGTCACGACATGCTCTATGCTTTGCTATTATTAGGAGTGAAATTGCACCACACTTACGGTTGGATGTAAAACAGACAAATTGTGTGGGAATTTATCCACGGAAAGACTTGCACCGGAGGCAATTCTTTGGATAATCCCCGCTTTGATTAATCAATGTGCAGGCAAAAATCAATGAGTGAAGTGACCACTAACGAATATACTGAAGACGGCAAACTGGTTCGTAAGATCCGTAGTTTTGTTCGCCGCGAAGGCCGCTTAACAAAAGGCCAAGAAAACGCGATGAATGAATGTTGGCCAACAATGGGTATCGACTACACCCCAGAACTTCTTAATTGGAAAGAAGTGTTTGGCAACGATAACCCAGTTGTACTAGAAATTGGCTTCGGTATGGGTGCATCACTGGTTGAAATGGCAAAGAATGCGCCTGAGAAAAACTTCTTAGGTATTGAAGTTCACAGCCCAGGTGTTGGTGCGTGTTTAGGTACAGCTCGCGATGCTGGCGTAACTAACCTGCGCGTAATGTGTCACGATGCAGTAGAAGTATTTGAACACATGATCCCAGACAGCAGCCTGCATACATTGCAACTGTTCTTCCCTGACCCATGGCATAAAGCTCGTCATCATAAGCGTCGTATCGTTAAGGCTGAGTTTGCAGAGATGGTTCGCGGTAAGCTGCAACTTGATACTGGTATTTTCCACATGGCAACAGACTGGGAAAACTACGCAGAACATATGATTGAAGTGATGAACGTAGCTCCAGGTTTCGAGAATATCGCTGAAGATGGTGATTACATTCCTCGTCCAGACGAGCGGCCGCTAACTAAGTTTGAAGCGCGTGGCCACCGTTTAGGTCATGGTGTTTGGGACATTAAGTTTAAGCGTACTAAGTAGTTCTGAATCAAATTAAGTGAAGGTGAATCCGACTTAGGATTAAACCCTACACTTTATGGGATTGATTAAAGCCAACATTATTGTAATGTTGGCTTTTTTGTCCTTAGGCTTTTATTGCGATAAAGGTTTAAGGACAGAAAGTAATGTCACACCCCCTACAAAAATAACAATAAAGAAGTAAGCACACATGAAACCAACTCAAGCTATTTTGGCCGAGATTTTAGATGAAGTTCGCCCTTTAATTGGTCAGGGAAAGGTCGCTGATTATATTCCTGCATTGGCTCGCGTATCGAACCAAAAACTGGCGATTGCGGTATACACCAATGAAGGTGAAGTTATTCAAGCTGGCGATGCTGATGAGGCTTTTTCTGTGCAATCAATCTCTAAAGCTTTAAGCCTGACGTTAGCGATGGTGTTGTATAAGCCGGAAGAGATTTGGCAACGAGTAGGGAAGGAGCCTTCAGGACAAGCCTTTAACTCGATGATTCAGCTTGAGATGGAACACGGCATCCCTCGTAACCCGTTTATTAACGCAGGTGCGATTATCGTTGCTGACTTATTACAAAGCCGTCTATCAGCACCAAGACACCGTTTATTAGAATTTGTACGTCAGCTATCAGGTGATACTCATATTGTGTATGACAAGGTTGTGGCGGCTTCTGAAATGATGCACAGCGATCGCAATGCTGCCATCGCTTATTTGATGCGTTCATTTGGTAACTTTGAGAACGATGTTATTCCCGTACTCAACAATTACTTCCATGCTTGTGCACTTAAAATGACCTGTGTCGATCTGGCGAAAACCTTTAGCTACTTGGCGAACAAAGGTGTGTCAGTACAGACCAAGAAAGAGATCATCACTCCAGTTCAAACCAAACAGCTGAATGCTTTGCTTGCGACATGTGGTTTGTACGATGGGGCGGGAGAGTTTGCTTATCGTGTTGGTATGCCCGGAAAATCGGGTGTCGGTGGCGGGATTATTGCGATTGTTCCTGGCGAAATGACGATCGCGGTGTGGTCTCCAGAACTGGACGCGTCGGGTAATTCACTGGCGGGAACTCAGGCTTTAGAATTGCTCTCTGAGCGTATTGGTCGTTCTATTTTCTAAAAGCGCTTTAAGTTGGGGGCTACATTTGCAAGAGATCCCCAACTCACTCGTCCCTCGTTCTTGAGGATGACGGTGTTGTTTTTAACTTTCGACGCACTGGCTCCTAACTTTTGGGAGATAAGACTTGTTTTATGCCCGTCATTCCCGATAGCGACGAAGGAGTGTAATCGGGAATCTATTATTTGTTTGCGCGCAAACTAGAAAGGGTTGACCCTAAAGCCAACCCTTACACAATACTTCTCGAATCTATTCGTCTTCTTCTGCCATGAAGGCTTCCAGCAAATCGTTGAGGAAAAGTTTTCCTTTTTCAGTGATCTGCCAATGGCTGTCGGTTTCATTAAGATAACCGAGCTCTTTGGCCCACTCTATCGTTGGCTGAATCGAATCAAACTCTAACCCAGTCGTATCAATAAAGTCTTGTTTTGGACACGCTTCCATTAGCCTGAAGCGGTTCATGAAGAACTCGAAAGGGCGGTCCTCATTAGGTACTTCAAGTTCATCCGACAGATAGGGCTTCACCAGATTCTGATACGCGGCTAGGTAGCCTCTAGGGTGTTTAACCTTAGTAGTGCGAACAATACGTCCATCTGCAAAGCTCAGCTTGCCATGAGAGCCACAGCCAATACCTAGGTAGTCACCAAAGCGCCAGTAGTTGAGATTATGCTGACACTGATATCCCGGCTTGCTGTAACCTGAAATTTCGTACTGTACATAACCTGCGTCTGCGAGCTTCTTATGGCCTAAGTCGAAGATATCCCAAAGGTCATCATCGTCAGGCAGCTTTGGTGTTTTGTAATAGAACATGGTGTTAGGTTCTATTGTTAGCTGATACCAAGATAAATGCGGAGGATCGAGTTCGATCGCTTTGTCTAAATCAGCCAAGGCCTGATCAATGCTTTGATCGGGTAAGCCGTGCATTAGATCTAGGTTGAAGCTATTTAATCCGATTTTATGCGCTAAGTGAGCAGCATTCACTGCTTCGTCTTGACCGTGAATACGGCCAAGTCTTTCCAGTTTCTCTTGCTCAAAACTTTGCACGCCCACCGAGATTCGACTAACCCCTGCTTTTTGATAACCAGCAAAACGCTCAGCTTCGATAGTTCCCGGGTTGGCTTCCATGGTAATTTCTATTTCAGGTTTGAACGGGATGCGTTGTTCAATGCCTTGCAGCAATCGACCTATTCCTTCTGGAGAAAATAGACTCGGCGTGCCGCCACCAATAAAGATCGAATGCAATGGGCGAGGTGCGCCATTGAGTTGGTATTTTTCGATATCGGTATCGAGATCCTCAAGCAGAGCGTCGATGTACTCTTTTTCTGGAATCTCGGCTTTTAGAGCGTGAGAGTTAAAATCACAATACGGACACTTTTGTACACACCATGGGATGTGGACATAAAGGCTAAGTGCGGGTGGTATAAGCGCTGCATTGTGCATTACAGAGCTTGCTCCTTGAGAGTCTTGAATAATGACGCTAGGGCTTTACCACGGTGTGACAGTTGCTTCTTACGTGACGATTCAAGCTCTGCTGAGGCGCAGTTATCTTCTGGTACAAAGAATACAGGATCGTAGCCAAAGCCATTCTCACCGTGTTCTTCAGTCAGAATACGACCTTCCCATTTACCGTGACACACCAATGGTGTTGGATCGTTTTCGTGACGCATTAGCACCAATACACAGTGAAAACGAGCGGTACGCTTTTCAGTAGCCACACCTTGCATGGCATCTAACAGCTTTTCGATGTTCTGCTGATCAGTCGCCCCTTCACCGGAGTAACGCGCTGAGTAGATACCGGGTGCACCATTAAGGTAATCAACTTCTAAGCCAGAATCGTCAGCAATGGCTGGTAGCCCTGTCTCTTTCGCAGCGTGGCGAGCTTTGATGATGGCATTTTCAATGAAAGTTGTTCCCGTTTCTGCGACTTCTGAAACGTTAAATTCACTTTGCGCGACAACGTCGAAACCAAACTCAGACAGAATATCTGCCATCTCGCGAACTTTGCCTTGGTTGCCTGTTGCTAAAACAATCTTACTCATGGGAATGTGGCTCTAATAAGTTAATGACTAGAAAAGTGAGCGTTGAAGCTACTCTTCTATATAGAATTTTTGTGTAAAACGCAGTGGACCTGTGCCTTTCAAACCAGCGTTAACATCAATATTAAAAGTGATGTTTTCTTCGTGAGTGATAGGGAACTCTGCAAGGTAATAAATCGCATCGCCTTCCTTTATTTCACGGAAGTTAAGCGTGCGAGTGTTACCTACTAGGTTTCGTGCTGTTCCCGTAATTTTAGCCGTTGTTGCAGGCTTGCCTAGGGAAGCGTTGTCTAGAACGCTGATGTTTAGAATCGCTGAGTATCCGTTTCGTTTCAGCTTATATTGCTTAGCGACCTGCGCAGTTAAAAACGTGGAATTGAAAGCCGAGTAATGAACCTCGACATCCTTGATACTTTTAAACTGTCCTGCCGAGCTTGGTAGGGCAATTAGAGCGGTGAGTAGTGCTGTTATCCATAGACGCATAATGACTCCAATAAATAGCAAAAAGCCATCATAGGATGGCTTTGACTTCAGTTGGGATCTGACTTGGTGAGCATATTCGAACTTGCTTATGCCGACCGAGCTCTCCCTTTTCTATCTTAATTTGCCCTTTCGCGACCTTAAATTGTTTCGCAAGGTATTTCGCTAAGTGAGCATTTGCTTTGCCATCAACCGGTGGTGCAGTAATGGCAATTTTCAGTTCCTCTCCGTGCAAGCCGACAATCTTGTCTCGGCTTGCTTTGGGTTGGATATAGAGCCGAAGAAGAATATCGTCTTCTTCGGCCCAAACTGCTTTTGGCATCGTCAAAGTACCTGAGGTTCGTACTTGAATTATAGCTGATACCAAATAGGACCGATCATGTCGCCCATTAGGAAGTTCGCAAATTGAAGAACAATGAACAGAACCAGCACACTTAGGTCGAAGCCACCCATATCAGGAAGGATACGGCGAACTGGCGTTAGCATTGGTTCTGTTAACTGATGGAATACGTATTCGATTGGGCTACGGCCTTGGCTAACCCAACTCAGGATTGCACGGATCAGTAGAACCCAGAAAATTAACCCACCAGCCGCTTTGAGCAGAGATAGTGCGCCAAAGATCAGGAAGCTGATATCAAATACAGCCGCACCGCCAGAGATAATCAAGTTTAGAGCGACGAACTTAAGTACACACAGCACATAAGCGAAGACAACCGTCGCAAGGTCAAGGCTTCCTATTGATGGAATCACTCGGCGTAGCGGGGCAACAACCGGTTGTGTCGCTTTTACGATAAATTGTGAGAATGGGTTGTAGAAATCTGCACGTGATGCTTGTAGCCAGATACGCAAGATCACAACCATGATGTAAAGATCAAAAACGGTCGAGATCAGAAAGCTCATCGAATTCATATTGTTTCCTTTTTCGGATTTACTTGCCGCTAGGTATCACCCGAACGGCACAATGCTTTTGTACTGTAACGAGTATTAAAACAGTTTTTCCATCTCTTCAGCTCGAGCAACCGCCGCTTGCATGGCTTTCGCTACGATGTCTGATAGTTGATGGTCGTTAAACGTGCGCAATGCTTCTGCGGTCGTTCCGCCTTTTGAAGTCACTTGCTCACGCAGTGTTGATAATTCAGTATTTGGATTCGCTACCACCATCTCTGCCGCGCCTAATGCAGATTGCTGCACTAATTTACGAGCGGTTTCTTGGTCAAAACCTTGGTTAATTGCTTCAGCTTGCATCGCTTCCATAAACAGGAAGAAGTAAGCCGGAGCACTCCCCGCCGCTGCAATGATGTTGTTGATACCAGACTCTTGTTCAACCCAGCTTACCTCACCTACGGCTTGCATTAGCTGAGAAGCGAACTCTTTATCGCCCTGACTAACCGTTGAGTCAGCATAAAGGCCGCTCATCCCTTTACCAAGTAGTGATGGCGTGTTTGGCATCACACGCACAAGGTTCAGCTGGCAGTTTAACATCTCATTGAGTCGATTCGCATTAATACCCGCGGCAATTGAGATAACCAGTTTGTTGCTGAAGTCGATACCTTGTAAGGGTTTACATACATCAACCATCATTTGTGGCTTCACGGATAACACAACAACGTCTGCTTGTTCTGCTGCGGCAATATTATCGCTGGTGGTATTGATGCCGTACTCTTGCTCTAACGGCAGCCTTCTGGTGTCTGAAGGCGCTGTTGCAGTAATCTTTTGCGCTGGGTAACCACTCGCCACTAAGCCCGCTACAATCGAGCGAACCATATTTCCCGCCCCAATAAAGGCGATGTTCTTATGTTCCATATATAAAATCCTGAGCGTGTCGCTGCGCGGTTAAAGCGAAGCGGTATCAATACTGTATTTTTCGTTGCCACTTGTTGTAGCTATTTCTTGTTACGTGCTGTGCTATTTCGCGTAATCACGAGCACCGAAGATAGCCGTTCCAATGCGAACCATAGTGCTACCAGCCTCAACTGCTGCATCCATATCACCACTCATACCCATCGAGAGGGTATCGATGTTTGGGTACTTCGCGGCTAGCTTGCCTTTAAGATCCGCCAGCTGAGAAAATGCATTAAGCTGAGATTGATAGTCAGATACGTTTGCAGGAATCGACATCAATCCTCTTAAAGTGAGGTTAGGGAGCGATGAAATCAACTCCGCTAGTGCAAAAACTGTTTCTTCTGACGTTCCAGACTTGGATTCTTCACCACTGGTGTTTACCTGAATCAAAACTTGCAAAGGTGGAAGTTCGCTTGGTCGTTGGTCATTAAGTCTTTGTGCGATCTTGTCGCGTTCAACGGAATGTACCCATTGGAAGCTTTCTGCGATTGGGCGGGTTTTATTGGATTGAATTGGGCCAATAAAATGCCACTCTAAATTTAGGTTAGAATGTTGTTCTGAAAAGTGTTTTACTTTATCAACACCTTCTTGAACATAGTTTTCACCAAAGGCAACTTGGCCTCCGAGTGCGGCTTCTAGAATCGCATCAATAGGTTTAGTTTTGCTGACGGCTAAAAGTTGCACGGACTCTGGAGCTCGTCCGCACTTTTGCTCAGCACTACGTATCTGTGAGGTGATTTGTTCGATATTTTGTTGAATACTACTCATAGCTGACTTTACTTAAGGGAAAATAAATGGATATCACTGAGTTACTAGATTTTAGTGTAAAGCATAACGCGTCAGATCTACATCTTTCTGCGGGTGTATCTCCAATGGTACGTATAGATGGTGAAGTAAGGAAGCTTGGAATACCAGCTTTGAGTCATGCTGATGTGCATCGTTTGGTTTTTGAGATCATGAGTGATTCACAACGCGGTGAATTTGAAGAAAAACTGGAAGTCGACTTCTCTTTTGAATTACCCAACGTTGGTCGTTTCCGTGTTAATGCTTTTAACCAATCTCGTGGCTGCTCTGCTGTGTTCCGTACCATTCCAGTAGAGATTCCCACCCTTGAACAGCTAGGGGCTCCTGAGATCTTTGAAAGAATATCTAATTACGAAAAAGGGCTAGTATTGGTCACTGGGCCGACGGGTTCAGGTAAGTCGACAACTTTGGCAGCGATGGTGGATTACGTTAACCGTAACCATAATAAGCATATATTGACGATTGAAGACCCGATCGAATTTGTTCATACCAACAACAAATGCCTAATCAACCAACGAGAAGTGCATCGCGATACTCACAGCTTCAAAGCGGCATTGCGCAGTGCGTTGCGTGAAGATCCAGACGTAATCCTTGTCGGCGAACTTCGTGACCAAGAGACGATCAGCTTAGCGCTAACCGCAGCAGAAACGGGTCACTTAGTTTTTGGTACCTTGCATACTAGCTCTGCGGCAAAAACCATAGATCGTATTATCGATGTATTCCCGGGTAGCGACAAAGACATGGTGCGTTCAATGTTGTCTGAATCGTTACGTTCGGTGATTGCCCAGAAGCTGTTAAAGCGTGTTGGTGGCGGTCGTGTGGCTTGTCATGAAATCATGATGGCGACACCTGCGATTAGAAACTTGATCCGTGAAGACAAGGTCGCGCAGATGTATTCGATCATTCAAACGGGGGCGGCACATGGTATGCAGACCATGGAGCAAAATGCGAAGCAGCTGATGGCTCAAGGCTTGGTTGATTCAGAAGAGGTCGAGAAAAAGATCGAAATTGAAACCTCAATGTTTTAATCAAGGTGAACAAAATGGAACTGAATCAAATTCTTGAGGGGATGCTATCTCAAAAAGCGTCGGATCTTTACATCACGGTCGATGCGCCAATTCTGTTTCGTGTCGATGGTGAACTGCGACCTCAAGGCGAGAAATTGAATTCGGCTCAGGTTGCTCAGTTACTTGATGCGATGATGGATCAAGACCGACGCGATGAATATCAGCAAACGCGTGAGGCTAATTTTGCCATCGTGCGTGATTTTGGTCGTTTTCGTGTGAGTGCGTTTTTTCAGCGAGAGCTACCAGGAGCGGTCATTCGACGTATCGAAACTAACATCCCAACCTTTGAGCAATTAAAGCTTCCTGATGTACTGCAAGACCTGTCAATCGCAAAGCGTGGATTGGTGCTGGTGGTTGGTGCTACGGGCTCTGGTAAATCAACCTCAATGGCTGCGATGACGGGCTATCGTAATACCAATCGTTCAGGGCATATTTTGACGGTTGAAGATCCAATTGAATTCGTTCACGAACATAAAAAATGTATCGTAACTCAACGTGAGGTTGGGCTAGACACCGAGAGCTATGAAGTTGCGCTTAAGAACTCTTTACGCCAAGCACCGGATATGATCTTGATTGGCGAAATCCGTAGCCGTGAAACCATGGAATACGCGATGACCTTTGCTGAAACGGGCCACTTGTGTATGGCAACACTGCACGCGAATAATGCCAACCAAGCGTTAGAACGTATTCTTCACTTGGTGCCGAAAGAACAGAAAGAGCAGTTCTTGTTTGATCTGTCGATGAACCTGCGTGGTGTGGTCGCTCAGCAATTAATCCGAGATAAGAATGGCAGCGGTCGCCATGGCGTGTTTGAGATTCTACTTAACAGCCCGCGAGTGTCTGATTTGATTCGTCGTGGTGAGTTGCATGAACTAAAAGCGACTATGGCTAAATCGAAAGAGATTGGTATGCAGACCTTTGACCAAGCGTTGTATGACTTGGTGCTTGCAGGCAAGATCAGTGAAGAAGACGCATTCCACAGTGCCGATTCCGCGAATGACTTACGCTTAATGCTAAAAACCAGACGTGGTGATGATGACTACGGAACCGGTGCTTTGGCTGGCGTGAAGATTGATATGGGTTAGATTGATGCTGAATGCTAAAAAAACCGCTGTGAAGGCGGTTTTTTTTGGTCTGGATATATTAGTGGTTGCCGTAACTATTGTTGTTACCAGAATATCCTCGTTCCTTCTCTAATTTGATTTTTGTCGGATATTGTTCACCGGTATAACCTGCTGAGCCTCCGCTCATAGAGCTACATGCTGTGATTGCTAGAGAAGCGAAGATGACTAGAAAAATTTTCATATGAACTCCCACGTCCTTATTATGAATTGCACTGACACTACGGCGTGAAATTCGTGTGGGATCATAAATTAGCTCAAATGTTAATCACTTAGTTTTAACTAAGAATATTGTGCTTCAAACCAACTTTCTAGAATCACAACTGCGGATTGGTTATCGACATTACCTTTGCTTAGTGCTTTATAGCCGCCCATTTCAAAAAGGTCGGCCCTTGCTTCTGTCGTAGAAAGTCTTTCATCATGCAGTTCAACATCGACACCAAAGCGCCCTTTTAGGCGATTGGCAAACTTCTTCGCCCTTGGTGTAATCGCGGCTAGATCTTTACCATGAAGGTCGGTAGGAAGACCAACCACGATAAGATTCGGCTGCCACTCCTTGATTTGCTTTTCGATGTCATCCCAGTTCGGGATGCCATCTTTCGCCTTAAAGGCTTTTAAAGGGCTAGCTGTACCTGTGATCTCTTGTCCTATCGCACTGCCGATACTTTTTGTACCGTAGTCAAATGCCATAATTGTTCGTGACATGGGGTTTCCAAATTAATCTGTGTTTGAGAGTTTATATACTGAGTCTGAGTCTGAGTCTGAGTCTGAGTTAGGCGTGACCAGCGTCTGCTGAAAGCTGAGCCGCATTAATGCCTAACATCTGCACGGCGACTTTCCAGCGGTCAGAAATCGGTGTATCGAAGATGACCTTTGGATCAGCTTCTACAGTTAACCATGAGTTCTCGGTCAGTTCGGTTTCCAGTTGCCCGGGTTCCCACCCTGCATAACCAAGTGCGACTAGATAATTCATCGGTTCATCTTCTGTACCTAACACCATCAAGATATCTTTTGAGGTTGTCACCGAGATTTGATCCGTCATGCTGATACTGGATTGATAGCTACCTTTAGGTTTGTGCAAAATAAACCCACGGTCTTCTGCGACCGGCCCACCATTCAATACAGGCTTATCAAGACTTGCTTGGTTGGATTTTGGCTGGTCAGAATCAACCTCAACTTGCTTAAGCATGCTACCGACAGTGACATCGATAGGGGCGTTGATCATCAAACCCATTGCGCCTTCGTCATTGTGCTCACAAAGGTAAATCACCGAATTTTGAAAGTATGGGTCTTTCATTCCGGGCATAGCAACCAGAAAGTGGTTCGTTAAATTCATAGAGCCTCCTGCCAGTGTGTTCCCAGTAAAGGAAAAAGAGCGGCGTAAAGCCGCTCATTGTTCTTTGCCTAGATATTTCTGTGTTTTCGAATAGCTAAGGCTTTCTTTAGTTTAGGCTATTTAGCGTTAACGCGACGCTCAATTGCATCCATTAATTTACCTGTAACTGAAATATCAAAAGCGGCTTCAATTTCACGGATACAAGTAGGGCTAGTCACGTTAATTTCAGTCAGCTTGTCACCGATAACATCAAGCCCAACAAAGATTAAGCCTTTCTCTTTCAGTGCAGGAGCAACTGCTCTTGCGATAGCCCAGTCTGTTTCACTTAGAGGACGAGCTTCACCTGTACCGCCAGCAGCAAGGTTACCTCGAGTTTCCCCTTTTGCAGGAATACGCGCTAGACAGTAAGGCATTGGCTCACCGTCAACCACAAGAATACGCTTATCACCATTGCTGATGTCTGGAACAAAAGTTTGTGCCATTGCGTAGTTCTGACCGTGGTTGGTCAAGGTTTCAATAATAACTGATACGTTTGGATCGCCTTCTTTCACACGGAAGATAGACGCGCCGCCCATGCCATCAAGTGGTTTTAGAATCACGTCACCGTGTTCTTCTCGGAACGCTTTAATTTTTTCAGCTTTACGAGTCACGATGGTGGTCGGTGTCAGTTCAGGGAACCATGCCGTGAACAACTTCTCGTTACAGTCACGTAGGCTTTGTGGTTTGTTGACGATCAGTGCGCCGTTCTCTTCAGCACGCTCAAGAATGTAAGTTGCGTAGATGTACTCAGTATCAAACGGAGGATCTTTACGCATCAGTACCGCATCTAAATCGGATAGCGCGATAGTCTGTTCTGATTTGAATTTGTACCAACCGTTTGGATCTTCTTTTAGTTCAACAACCTTAGTGTCAGCAATGGCTACGCCTTGATCTAAATGTAGATCATCCATTTCCATGTAATGGATTTCGTAACCACGACGCTGAGCTTCAAGCATCATGGCAAAGCTAGAGTCTTTTTTGATGTTAATGGATGAAATTGGATCCATTACGATGCCAAGTTTGATCATTTTTTTCTCCTAGCCTAGATCGCCAAAACGGACTTGTAAGGCAGTAATTGCGGTTAGAGCTGCTGTCTCGGTACGAAGTACACGTGGGCCGAGTAGCGTCTCTTCAAATTTGTATTGTTCTGTCATGCCGATTTCTTCAGCTGACAGTCCGCCTTCGGGACCGATCAATAGGCGCACCTTACTAATGGGTTCTGGAAGGGTATTGATTGAGTATTTTGCACGAGGATGCAGGTTTAGTTTTAATGCTTCGCTCGGTTCGCTGCACCACTCTTCAAGTTGCATTATTGGGCGAATAACTGGAACCGTATTACGGCCAGATTGTTCACATGCTGCGATAGCAATCTTTTGCCACTGCGCGAGCTTTTTCTCGAAGCGTTTAGTATCAAGCTTAACGCCACAGCGCTCTGAAATCAGCGGGGTAATGGTGTTCACACCAAGCTCAACCGATTTCTGTATCGTGAATTCCATTTTGTCGCCACGTGAAATCACTTGGCCTAAATGTAAGTCTAACGGAGATTCGCTGCTGCGCTCGATACGTTCAGTAACATTAACTGTGACGTTCTTTTTTGATACTTCAGCAATTGTCGCAGGGAATTCAGCGCCACTGCCATCAAATAGAAGAACATCTTGACCTTCTTTCATACGAAGGACTCGACCAACATGACCCGCGGCATCTTCGCCTAAAGCGAGTGAACCTAACTGATGAATGCGTTCTGGGTGATGGATACGAGGGATTCTCATGCTGGTAAACCTATAAATAGTGTCATTTGGGTATTTTGTCTCTGCCTAACATGGATGCTAAGTAAAGAAAAAACAAGTAGCGAACAAAAATAGGCGAGAGATCTTATCCTTATGATTTAGAGTTTGAAATTTATAAAGCCAATAAATACAATTCAACCGATTGAATATAAATATAATTAATAAAGGCTTTATCTATGTTTTGTATGAAAAGACGTTCTATTTTAACGTGTACAGTCAGTAGCTTACTTTTGGCGGGTTGTGGTGGTGGATCGGATTCATCTTCCGATGTTCCTGCTAGTATCGTGTCACCTAATGTGAACGGAACGCCAAGTTTAGCGTCTGTTTCGACTTACCAAACTTCGAGTATGTCGAAGGATATTGAAGAGTGTTCAAAAGCATTTTTAGTGAATAGCTCTTGTGATTTATCGGTAATAAAGCCTCTTGGGGTTAACCAAGTAAATGTGACAATTGAGCAGATTCAAGAAAGGTTAGTAGTGTCCCATCAGTGGATGGCCGACAGTTTTATCGAAGCATTAAAAGAAATTAATGACCAAGATTTACTGAATCTTTTCAAGCCATTAAACAGCATTGTGATCAGTTATGATATCCGCCCATCATTTTACACAACGTCTACAGCATCTATGTATATAGACCCTAAGTATGTATGGCGCAATAAAAGCGAGTGGGATTCCATTCATAAGCAGGAAGATTATCGAAACGGTTTTCAAACAGAGTTTAAATTCGATAAAGCTCAGCGCTATGTTCATGAAGCAACAAATGACTATATCTCTTATTCAAATACCTATACCCCATTAAGGAATGAATCGAGAGAAGCGAATCATATTGCTCCTGGTTTATTTAGGCTCCTTTCTCATGAACTTGCACACGCGAATGATTTCTTGCAAGAGCACGACCTGACTCAAATCCCTTCTTATGGGTATATCACTAACTATATTCATCCGTTAAAAAAATTAAATCACGAGCTTATTGAAAGGGATCCTTTAACTTCAAACCTGCTTAATAAAGCGGCTCAAATTGCCTTTCAAGGTGAATCAATGACAAACGAAATTAGACGACTTACAGGAGAGGTTGCCGGGGATGCATTTGAAGCCGATAAAGCAGCTGCATTCTACTCTTACTCAAGTCCTGCTGAAGATGTGGCTATGCTCTTTGAAGCTTACATGATGTACAAAAAGTACCGCGCTTTGTCTGATGTCGCTTTTCTTAGTATTCCACAAATAGAAGATTATTCATGTAACGACTGGAAAGTGCAGTGGGGTCAACGTTCTCGTTTATCTGATAACGATGTTCAAGATCGAGCCGTGTTTGTTGCTAGTGGTATATTGGGTAAGTCAGAGTTGACGATTAGAGCTGAATTGTCTTCTCTTCCTGCCGCTCCTGAAGTGTTAAGTGTTGGGCAAGGTTGGTGTTCAAGTCAGAAATTTATGGATGTAAACCCGGAGGCGCGCTCCGTTATTTCGGCGGCTTCAATGACAGGTTTTAGTGAAAATACTCGTTATCTAGAAGACTTAGAAAACTAAACTTAATAATAGAGCAATAAAAGTGATTGTGGCCCTGTGTAACAAGGGCCTTTTTATCTTGCTGGCTATTATTTACAGCTTTCAAATACAAATGGGTTGTGATTCCCCTGGATGGTATGGATTCGCTCATCACGGGTACATTCCCACTTATCGACAGGGAATTGCTTGTTCCACGCCATCATCAGGTTAGTTTGCTGCTTAGAGAGTTTGAAACCATACTCTTGGCTCATGTAAAGATAAGTACGCGCGATAGAACCTTTTGCTCTGTCTGGTGGCATAACTTTACGCTGTTTGAAGTTGACCTGCATTTCACACTGACCGTAACTCACACCATCCATTCCATTCCATTGACTGAAATTGTAATTGGAGCGATCACCGTTAACCTCGCCAATTGCCGGAGTCAGGTTATGAAGGTCGGCTTCCATCGATTTAAATACTCTGTCATTGCGAGTGCAGTTCTTACGTCCGCCATCTTGCCAGCACTGACGCTGGTGGCCAAATTGCCAAGCTGGTACCACGTGTTCCCACTCAATACGGGAAGCGCGTTTTTGCTGTTTTCTCACTTGATAACCACAGCCGTCGAGGTCGGGGATACCTTTCTTTTTGTCTTTCCAAGTGATGTCACAACCACAATAAAATGAAGTCGGGTGATCGAGATAAATCTTCACTGCTTCTTTTTTTGCTTTAGAGAATGAGCTTGGTGGAGCGGCGAAAACGCTTTGGGTTACTAGTAGGCCAAATACTATTGATAGGTAGAAAGACACCGATAGGCCAAATGCTTTTTGAGTGGTTTTTTGCATGGAAAAAGACTGATGAAAGTATGATAAACAACAGTCTAGCACTCAAATGTTAGTTCTCTCTATTACATTTATTCGCGTTAACTTGTGAGATTAAGACTTAGCTCAATTGAAGGCCGGTAAAAGCTAAGGTTTGCTGACATTGTTGGCAACGATAAGTTGATTGGTTACGGATGACTTTGTTGTGTCTTCTAATCGACAGGGGATAAGTAGTGCAATCACAGCGGTACTCAAAGGTTTTTCCCTGAACTGAGGTTATCTCTAAGCTGTGGGTGGTTCTGGCCGGTACATTGAATACCTTTTCCATCACGTATTTCCACTCATTGCCGTGAGGCCTAACTCGTCCGAAGACCTGATGTGTGATCAGATGTGCGAGTTCATGAGGCACGACTTCGTTAATAAAGGCATCTTCATTTTCGCTGAATAGCACTTGGTTGAGTTTTATCTCGTTTAACTGGAGGTAGGCTTTTCCCGCTGCCTTTCCTCTTAACTTGTAAGTGACGGTTGGGCATGGAAATTCACGAGAAAAATGTTGATTAGCGATAGCTAGGCATTCGCCCAGTTTTTTATTTACTCGATGTTGTTGCGGGGTGTAAGACAAGCGTTGTTAACTCCAAAAAAAGCCTTAGCGTTTAAGCTAAGGCCTCATCATAACATTGCTCATCGATCGTGAAACGATTTAAACGTGATGTTTCTTTTTGATGATTTCGTGGTAAGCATGCCATGTTCCGTAACCGAGCAATGGCATCGTTACAATCATACCGACACCGTAGGTCGCGAAGCCGACTAAGATACCTGTACCAATGATACCAGCCCAAACGACCATCGCAGGGATGTTTGATTTAACAGCGTTGAAGCTAGTAAAAATGGCACTCATTACATCTACACGTCTTTCCATCATCAATGGAATCGAAAATGCTGAGATGCTAAATATCATGCTAGCGATAACCAATCCAATCACCGAACCCGTAATCAGGAATGGTGCAAACTCGCTTAATGGTGCTCCTTGTACGGAAGGGTAGAGCGCATGCAATAACGCAGCAATCCGCATCCAAAAGATCATTGCAACCATTAACACAATCGCAAAGGCCCATTGGTGGGTGGAGTTGCGAGTAATTGCTTTCATTGAGTGGAACAAACTTGGTGAATGTCCTTTCTCTCTTTCCCAGCTTGCGTCATATAGGCCTAGAGCAAGAAAGGGTCCTATCAACATATAGACTATCAAGCTTGGCATGACGACTAGGTGTGTTCCTTGCCATTGGACTAATTGCACGATGGCGATGGCCGCAGCCATGAAACACAATCCGTAAAATGCGCTGATTATTGGCATCTTCACTAAGTCATGCAGTGCAAGCGATAACCAGTGGAATGGGGCTGATATGCTTACTTGGTTACAAGGAATGGTGCGAGCGTAATCCTGATCGCTGACCTTGTGTTTCTTATCGTTTAGTTCGGATGGGTGCACGGTACGAGGCATAGATCCCCCTAGTTGAATAACGTCCTAGTTATAATTCCACAAGGCTCTGAGGTGTCGCTTACGAGAGCGTTATGGTGTTGAGCTAAACTGCTCTTTGTCATCCCAGTTATTGTTCTTGCGTACATTTAACGAGCGTTATCAGACTGAATTAATTTAAGTTAAATGTGAGCTTGATCGCCTAGGAGTTACCTTAACTATTGTCAGTAGTGTTAGAAAACACAAATTATCAGCGGATTTTTATACTAAGTGGTTAACGGTAAAGAAGACTTGGACAGGGTGTTCTAGTAGGGAAAGGTTTGGTAAGTACATAAAAATAAAGCCCTTACTAAGAAGTAAGGGCTTTAAAGAAACAAATCGCAGTGGCTAAATTATTTTAGGCCAGCGAAGTCCGCAAGGATTGCTGATTTGTCCGTCGCTTCCCAAGGGAACTCTTCGCGACCGAAGTGACCGTATGCAGCCGTCTTTTTGTAGATAGGCTGAAGAAGGTTCAGCATTTCTTGAAGACCGTATGGACGTAGGTCGAAGTTTTGACGAACAGCTTCAATGATGATCTCGTGAGCTACTTTCTCAGTACCAAACGTTTCAACCATGATAGATGTTGGATCTGCAACACCGATAGCGTAAGACAGTTGAATCTCACAACGGTCAGCCATGCCAGCAGCAACGATGTTTTTCGCAACGTAACGCGCTGCGTAAGCTGCAGAACGGTCAACTTTTGATGGATCTTTACCAGAGAATGCACCGCCACCGTGACGAGCTGCACCGCCGTACGTATCAACGATGATCTTACGACCTGTTAGACCACAGTCACCCATTGGGCCACCGATTACGAAACGGCCTGTTGGGTTGATGAAGAAGTTAGTGTCTTTGTTGATCCATTCAGCAGGAAGTACTGGCTTGATGATCTCTTCCATTACCGCTTCACGTAGGTCAGGTGTTGTTACTGAATCACAGTGTTGAGTTGAAAGAACAACTGCGTCGATACCAACAATCTTACCTTGGTCGTATTGGAACGTAACTTGAGATTTCGCATCTGGGCGAAGGAAATCAAGCTTGCCGCTCTTACGTACTTCAGCTTGCTTCTTAACAAGAAGGTGAGAGTAAGTAATTGGAGCTGGCATTAGGATTGGTGTTTCGTTAGTCGCGTAACCAAACATGATACCTTGGTCGCCTGCGCCTTGATCTTTAGGGTCGGCTTTATCAACACCTTGGTTGATGTCTGGAGACTGCTTACCAATTGTGTTTAGTACTGCACAAGAGTCAGCGTCAAAGCCCATATCAGAATGAACGTAACCAATTTCACGAACTGTTTCACGAGTGATTTCTTCGATATCAACCCATGCAGACGTTGTTACTTCACCGCCAACCATAACCATGCCGGTTTTTACGTAAGTCTCACAAGCAACACGTGCTTTTGGATCTTGTTCCAAGATGGCATCAAGAACAGCATCAGAGATTTGGTCTGCAATTTTATCTGGATGGCCTTCTGAAACAGATTCAGAAGTGAATAGGTGCTTAGCCATGAGAGCTCCACTTTTAGTTTAGTTTTTAGTTGCAAATAGTTAAATGCAAATAATTTCAGGCGTCGCAAGCTAGGAAGCGCCGCCATTAAATACAGTATATTTTGTAGGTGTTTCTACATCTAGACGGCTATTCTAAATTCCAGCGGTCGAATTACAAGCTCTTTTTTATGATATGTCATAACTAAACGTTTGCGTATCGGTCGAGATAAGGCATTGCTAAGTGATGTAAATGTTCGAAAATTGCGAAAAATGACCGTTAAAATGCCAGTAAAACGTTTGCAGTCGCTAAAGTCGTTTGAGAGAATACCCGCGCTAATAAAAATGAAAATTTTAGCATCAATCTCTTTTTTAAATCGCTTATGTACTCAGGAGCAGACATGCCTTCTCGTAAAGATCTAGCCAATGCAATTCGCGCACTTAGCATGGATGGCGTTCAACAAGCAAATTCAGGCCACCCTGGCGCACCTATGGGTATGGCTGACATCGCTGAAGTTCTTTGGCGTGGTCACTTGAACCACAACCCAGCAAACCCAGAGTGGGCTGACCGAGACCGTTTTATTCTGTCTAACGGCCATGGTTCAATGTTGATTTACTCTCTGCTTCATCTTGCAGGTTACGAGCTTTCAATTGAAGACCTGAAAAACTTCCGTCAACTGCACTCTAAGACTCCAGGTCACCCAGAGTACGGTTACGCTCCTGGTATCGAAACAACGACGGGTCCTCTAGGTCAAGGCATCACCAACGCTGTTGGTATGGCGATGGCTGAAAAATCATTGGCTGCACAGTTCAACAAAGAAGGTCACGACATCGTCGATCACTTCACTTATGCGTTCATGGGTGATGGCTGTCTGATGGAAGGTATTTCTCACGAAGCATGTTCTCTAGCAGGTACGTTAGGTCTTGGTAAGTTGGTTGCTTTCTGGGATGACAACGGTATTTCTATTGATGGCGAAGTTGAAGGTTGGTTCTCTGACGATACACCTAAGCGTTTTGAAGCTTACGGCTGGCACGTAATCCCAGCCGTTGATGGTCACGATGCTGACGCTATCAACGCGGCTATTGAAGCGGCTAAAGCGGATCCTCGTCCAACGCTTATCTGTACTAAAACTATCATCGGTTTTGGTTCTCCAAACAAAGCGGGTACGCACGACTGTCACGGTGCTCCACTAGGTGCTGATGAAATCACAGCAACTAAAGCGGCGCTTGGTTGGGAACACGGTCCTTTCGAAATCCCGGCTGATATCGCAGCTGAGTGGAATGCGAAAGAAGCGGGCGCAGCGAAAGAAGCGGCTTGGAATGCTAAGTTTGACGCATACGCAGCCGCTCACCCAGAGCTAGCAGCAGAATTCAAACGTCGTACTAACGGCGAGCTTCCAGCTGAATGGGAAGAGAAAGCATCAGCAATCATCGCTGACCTTCAAGCTAACCCAGCAAACATCGCATCACGTAAAGCATCTCAAAATGCACTAGAAGCGTTTGGTGCTATGCTACCTGAATTCATGGGCGGCTCTGCTGACCTTGCGCCTTCTAACCTGACTATGTGGTCTGGTTCTAAGTCTCTTGAAGCTAACGATTTCTCAGGTAACTACATCCACTACGGTGTACGTGAATTCGGTATGACGGCTATTATGAACGGTATCGCTCTGCACGGTGGTTTCGTACCATACGGCGCAACGTTCCTAATGTTCATGGAATACGCGCGTAACGCAATGCGTATGGCGGCTCTGATGAAAATTCAGAACATTCAAGTTTACACGCACGATTCTATCGGCCTAGGCGAAGATGGTCCTACTCACCAACCGGTTGAGCAGATCGCATCTCTACGTCTGACTCCAAACATGAGCACATGGCGCCCATGTGACCAAGTTGAGTCTGCTGTTGCTTGGAAACTGGCAATCGAGCGTAAAGATGGTCCTTCTGCACTTATCTTCTCTCGTCAAAACCTTGCACAACAAGATCGTGACGCTGAGCAAGTAGCAAACATCGCGAAGGGTGGTTACATCCTGAAAGATTGTGCTGGCAAGCCAGAGCTAATCATCATTGCAACGGGTTCTGAAGTTGAGCTAGCGGTTAGCGCTGCTGCTGAACTAACCGCTGAAGGTAAAGCGGTACGCGTAGTCTCTATGCCTGCAACTGATGCGTTTGATAAGCAAAACGCGGAATACCGTGAGTCTGTACTTCCAGCTGACGTAACAGTACGTATTGCTGTAGAAGCTGGCATCGCTGACTTCTGGTACAAGTACGTTGGTTTCGGTGGCAAGATCATCGGTATGACAACGTTCGGCGAATCTGCACCAGCAGGCGAGCTATTCAAGATGTTCGGTTTCACTACTGAAAACGTAGTAAACACAGCGAAAGAACTTCTTGCTTAATCATTGATTACTAGCCTTGTGTGAACAATGAAATGAATGAAAAAACCGAGCTTTAAGCTCGGTTTTTTTGTATCTGGGGTTTGTTATCACTTAGACTAAGGCTTACAAGCAATAGATCAATCTGTCATAAGTAAGCTGAGTTATTCAAGTAATGCCTTTTAGGTAGGATTCAGTTATCATCTGTTGCACGAAATTTTGGTTAGATGTACGGAACTATGCTAAAAGTCGCGATAAATGGATTTGGACGAATAGGGCGCAATGTATTGCGCGCTGTCTATGAAAGTGGCAAAAGCCAACAAATCAAAGTAGTAGCGGTCAATGAGCTTGCTCAGCCTGACGCTATGGCTCACCTATTGCAGTACGACACCAGTCACGGCCGCTTCGGCAAGAAAATCTCAAACGATCAAGAGCACATCTATGTTCATCATGGTATTGGTGCTGAAGATAAAGGAGAGTTCGATACGATTCGTATCTTACATCTTGCTGATATTGAGTTGTTGCCTTGGCGTGACCTTGAAGTCGATATTGTTCTCGATTGTACCGGCGTTTACGGTTGCCGAGATGACGGCCTAGCACACATCGCTGCTGGGGCGAAAAAGGTGCTGTTCTCGCATCCTGGTGCTAATGACCTTGATAACACCATTATCTATGGTGTGAATCACGAGACTATCGAAGCCGATCATCGAATCGTTTCCAATGGTTCATGTACCACCAACTGTATTGTCCCTATCATTAAGGTGCTTGATGATGCCTTTGGTATTGAGTCTGGTACCATCACGACCATTCACTCTTCAATGAATGATCAACAAGTTATTGATGCATACCACAGCGATTTGCGTCGTACTCGAGCTGCAAGCCAATCTATCATTCCTGTCGATACCAAACTGCATAAAGGTATTGAAAGAATCTTCCCGAAATTTTCTAACAAATTTGAAGCTATATCTGTGCGTGTGCCGACGGTAAACGTCACTGCGATGGATTTAAGTGTCACAATTAATGCAAATGTGAAAGTTAATGACGTAAATCAAACCATTGTTAATGCATCCCAGTGTACATTACACAATATAGTTGACTATACTGAAGCGCCGCTCGTTTCCATCGACTTTAATCACGATCCCCATAGCGCAATTGTTGATGGTTCACAAACTCGAGTGAGCAACGGCCACTTAGTAAAAATGCTTGTGTGGTGTGACAACGAATGGGGCTTTGCGAACCGGATGCTGGATACGGTTCTTGCAATGCAAGCTTCTGAAGGCAAGAAGTAAGACCTAGAAGCAAATGTGTGGATTATTTATTTTTTAGCTTGAAATAAATACTAAGTGTCCACATATTATGAGTAGTTAAAGAATTACCAGTTGAATAATTTATAGGCTTAGCAGGGTTGCTGAGTTTCCAAAACTTTATTTTTATTTAAATTTGAGAGGACAAATCATGTCTGTGATCAAGATGACTGACCTGGAACTTGCAGGTAAACGCGTATTCATCCGTGCTGACCTAAACGTACCAGTAAAAGACGGTAAAGTAACTTCAGATGCACGTATCCTTGCATCTCTACCAACTATCAAACTTTGCCTAGAAGCTGGCGCAAAAGTTATGGTTACTTCTCACCTTGGTCGTCCTACTGAAGGCGAATACAACGAAGAGTTCTCTCTAGCTCCTGTAGTTAACTACCTAAACGACGCACTAGACTGCGACGTTAAACTAGCGAAAGATTACGTAAATGGTCTTGAGCTAAACGCTGGTGAGCTAACTGTTCTTGAAAACGTTCGCTTTAACAAAGGCGAGAAGAAGAACGAAGAAGCACTTTCTAAGCAGTACGCTGCACTATGTGACATCTTCGTGATGGACGCATTCGGTACAGCTCACCGTGCTCAAGCTTCTACACACGGCGTTGGTACTTACGCTCCTGTAGCATGTGCTGGTCCTCTTCTAGCTGCTGAGCTTGAAGCTCTTGGTAAAGCAATGGACAACCCAGCTCGCCCACTAGTGGCTATCGTTGGTGGTTCTAAAGTTTCTACTAAACTAACCGTTCTAGAATCTCTTTCTAAAATCGCTGACCAACTTGTTGTTGGTGGTGGTATCGCGAACACGTTCATTGCTGCTGAAGGCCACAACGTAGGTAAGTCTCTATACGAAGCTGATCTAGTGGAAACAGCTAAGAAGCTAATGAAAGAGTGTGCTATCCCAGTAGCGACTGACGTTGCATGTGCTAAAGCATTCGACGAAAACGCAGAAGCTGAAATCAAGCACGTTTCTGAAGTTCAAGACGACGACATGATCTTCGACCTTGGCCCAGATTCAACTGCAGCTCTAGCTGAAATCATCGGTAACGCAAAAACTATCCTTTGGAACGGCCCTGTAGGCGTATTCGAGTTCAAAAACTTCGAAGCGGGTACTGCGGGTATTTCTAAAGCAATCGCTGACTCTGAAGGTTTCTCAGTAGCAGGCGGTGGTGACACACTAGCAGCTATCGACAAGTTCGGTATCAAAGCAGATGTTTCTTACATCTCTACTGGCGGCGGCGCTTTCCTTGAGTTTGTTGAAGGTAAAGTACTTCCTGCAGTAGCAATGCTTGAAGAGCGTGCTAAAGCGTAATTGATTTAGAAAGGCGAGATGTGAATCTCGCCTTTTAACGTTTGCTGCATATCACACTTTTTTGCTAGAATGGCATAAGTTGTGAGCAAACGATTGCAAATTTTTAAACTTAAGTTTTTTAATCTTAAAACGATAGAATAAATAGGACTATTTCCATGTCTAAGATCTTCGATTTTGTAAAACCTGGTGTGATTTCTGGCGATGACGTACAGAAAGTATTTGAAGTAGCAAAAGCAAACAAATTTGCTCTTCCTGCAGTAAACGTAATCAACACTGATACTATCAACGCTGTTCTTGAAGCTGCTGCTAAAGCAAAAGCTCCAGTTGTTGTTCAGTTCTCTAACGGCGGTGCTGGTTTCTTCGCTGGTAAAGGCGTTAAACTTGAAGGTCAAGGCGCACAAATTCTTGGCGCTGTAGCTGGTGCAAAATACGTTCACGCAGTAGCAGAATCTTACGGTGTTCCAGTTATTCTTCATACTGACCACGCTGCTAAGAAACTTCTTCCATGGATCGACGGTCTACTAGACGCTGGTGAAGAGTTCTTCGCACAAACTGGTAAGCCACTATTCTCTTCTCACATGCTAGACCTTTCTGAAGAGTCTCTAGAAGAGAACATCGAAACATGTGCAGCTTACTTAGCTCGCATGGCTAAACTAAACATGACAATCGAGATCGAACTTGGTTGTACTGGTGGTGAAGAAGACGGCGTTGATAACTCTGATATGGACGCATCTGAGCTTTACACTTCTCCTGAAGATGTTGCATACGCATACGAGAAACTAAACGCAGTTAGCCCACGTTTCACTATCGCAGCTTCTTTCGGTAACGTACACGGTGTTTACCAAGCTGGTAACGTTGTACTTACTCCAACTATCCTGCGTGACTCTCAAGCATACTGTGCTGAGAAGTTTGGCATTGCAGCTGACGCTCTTAACTTCGTATTCCACGGTGGTTCTGGTTCTTCTGAAGCAGAAATCCAAGAGTCTATCGGTTACGGCGTTATCAAAATGAACATCGATACTGATACTCAGTGGGCTTCATGGGATGGCGTTCGTACTTACGAAGCTGAGAACCGTGATTTCCTACAAGGTCAAATCGGTAACCCAACTGGCGAAGCTGCTCCAAACAAGAAGTTCTACGATCCACGCGTATGGCTACGTGCTGGTCAGTCTTCAATGGTTACTCGTCTTGAGAAAGCATTCGCTGACCTTAACGCTGTAGACGTACTGTAATTCTTTGAATTAAGTACTCTTTAAGTTTTAAAAAACCGCTCATTGAGCGGTTTTTTTTATGTCTGATAAAAACTTGTACTAAATATGTGAAAAACCTAGCGTGCGGTGAATAAATTTCGTAGTCTTTTAGTTATCGGTATTTGTGTTTATTAGTAAGTTTTATTAATTCAAAAGCTTACATAAATATGACTTTGCAATCTGTCAAAGATAGGATATCGTGCCGAAAAATTGGACTTGGTTCAGTTTATAAAAAGGACTTAGCTTTAATTTACTTTTAACACAATGACTTAACAGGATTTGAACTGTTTCTTATTGTTAAGTAATTTTGGCTTAAGACAGTTTAGCTCATAGCATATTATATAGAGGATGCACATTATGGCTGATAGTTCGACAGCGCTTGAGACTCCAATTGTGGATGGTTTGTCTCACGCAGAGCAGTGGTTAACAAATAACTCAGATCTGTTTATTCAATACGGTGTAAACATTATCTCAGCACTGATAATTCTATTTATTGGTAATCTTATTGTTAAAGCAGTAGCGAATAGCGTGTCTAAGGTTCTTCAGAAGAAGAAAATGGACCGAGCAGTTGTGGAATTCGTCCATGGTTTAGTTCGTTACTTGTTGTTTGTTATTGTTTTAATTGCTGCACTTGGTCGTTTAGGCGTTCAAACTGCATCTGTAGTCGCTGTTATTGGTGCGGCTGGTTTGGCTGTTGGTCTTGCACTACAAGGCTCACTATCTAACTTCGCTGCGGGTGTACTTATCGTTGCATTCCGTCCATTCAAGTCTGGTGACTACGTGGAAATTGGTGGTGTAGCAGGTTCAGTTGATTCAATTCAGATCTTCCAAACCGTTCTAACAACACCAGATAACAAAATGGTTGTAGTACCTAACGGTAGTGTTATCGGTAGCCCAATTACTAACTACTCTCGTCATGATACGCGCCGTATTGATCTAATGATTGGTGTTTCTTACAACGCCGATCTTCAAAAGACAAAAGCGCTACTGACTAAGATCTGTGAATCTGATGAGCGTGTACTGAAAGAGCCTGGCGTTCAAGTTGGTGTTCACACACTAGCGGATTCTTCAGTTAACTTTGTCGTTCGTCCATGGGTTAGCACTGCAGAGTACTGGAATGTTTACTTCGACCTGATGCAAGCAATCAAAGAAGGCTTGGATAATGAAGGTATCGAAATCCCATTCCCGCAAGTGGATGTACACATGAATAAAGTAGAAGCTTAATTTCTAGTTAGTTTTTCTAGCTATAAGCTTTTATAAGGAAAGGCGGATAACTTAGGTTATCCGCCTTTTTTTTGATGGGTTAAGTTTGTGGATGACTCAATATGAACGGATTTAGCCGTACTGCTCAATGAGTCCATTGGCGAGCACAAGGGCAATAGCGAACATCATGGTTGCTACCGCGATATCGATGCCTTTCTTAACTTTGGGTTTCGATAGCGTTGGGCCTAGCTTTGCAGCGCCTAATGACAAAGAGTAAAACCACACGAATGAAGCTAAGATAGTCCCCATAGCAAAAGCTATTCTATCGTTGCCTTCAAACTGCCCGCCTATGGATCCAAGAATCACTACAGTGTCTAAATAAAGATGCGGGTTTAATACGGTTACTGCCAATGCACCTAAAACAACGGTGCGCTTGCCACGAGCCAGTATCTCACCCTTTGATTCATCACTAGTACGTGTTCTGAACGCACTGCGCAATGACAATAAACCATAAACGGTTAGGAATGCGATACCACCCAGTGTCACTGAGGTGAGCAGTAATTCATTTTGCGACAGGATCGCTCCGCCACCAAAGATACCCAATGAAATGAACAAGGTATCGAGTAGGCTACAAATCGTCGCTGTGGTTAGGTGGTGATTGCGTTTTATCCCTTGATTTAAGACGTACGCATTCTGAGCGCCAATAGGGATGATCATGCTTGCCCCTAGACCAAAACCTTGTAATAAAACCCAAAAATTCATTTTAACCTCCACTTAATTAACGATATTTACGTGCTATATGGCGAAGATACTCCGACCCCTTAAATAAGTATAATTAATGATTTTAATCTATTATAAGAGTTGCTAATGTGAGCGGTGATCAGGTCAAAAAGGAAGCAAGTTGATGCGTGGATTGGATTATAAATGGATAGAAGCACTGGATGCTGTGGTGAAACAACGCAGTTTTGAAAGGGCAGCCGAGCAGTTATATATCTCCCAGTCTGCGGTGTCTCAACGCATCAAACAACTGGAAAAATGGTTAGCACAGCCTGCTCTGGTAAGAGAGAGCCCACCAAGGCCAACACCAGCAGGAAAAAAACTGTTGGGTTTGTATCGTCGTGTTCGCTTGTTAGAGCACGAGCTTGTCCCAGAGTTGATGAACGAAGAGGGAACTCAGCCTCTTTCTCTGTCTATTGCGACCAATGCTGATAGCTTGGCGACATGGTTACTTCCTGCGTTATCTGATGTGATGAATTCACGTCAAGTTGAGTTGAACCTCGCGATTCATGGTGAATCAAGAACCATTGAGAAGATTAAAAGTGGTGAGGTTGCCGGGGCAATCAGCCTCGAACCTCAACCTATTCCGGGTTGCAGTGCGGACTATCTTGGAAGAATGGATTATGTGTGTGTGGCGAACCCTAGCTTCCATCAACGTTACTTCTCTGATGGAGTGAACTATTCGACACTAACCAAAGCCCCAGCGGTTTCGTACGACCAATACGATGATCTGCATAAGAAGTTTTTGCATGATCATTTTAACGTCCCGAGAGATAGTGTGATCAATCATACTGTCGGCAGCTCAGAAGCATTTGTACGCTTGGCATTGTCGGGCGTTGCCTATTGTTTGATTCCTCGATTGCAGATTATCGAGGAGCTAGAGTCTGGTGCTTTGATTGATATTACGCCCGGCTTTTTGTTGTCTTATCGAATCTATTGGCACCATTGGCAATTAGAGAGCGGGGTATTAAAAGAGATATCTCAAGCGATATTAAATTATGCCCACAACCACTTACCTCAGTAAGCTGTTGGTTTTTGCAGCGTCAAAGTTGTGTTAGAAGTCCTGTCGCGGGATTGGTTATGTGACAAATTGCTCTATGATAAAAGAACATTTGTTCAGCATAGGTCTACCTAATGAAGTTTGTACCAAAGATGTTAGCAACGTCTCTTACTCTTACTGCAGCATTGAGTGCTGTGAGTTTTCCATCATTGGCTGACTCGCCATCTTTTCCGCATATTTCAACGACAGGCTATGGTGAAGTGATCGCGACACCAGATATGGCGACATTTTCTGTTAGAGTCGTGGAATCGACGATGACTGCTGAGCAGGCTAAAAACACAGTTGATAAAGTGGTGACTGGCTTTCTAAATAAGCTACATCAAGCGGGTGTTGATGAGGCGAATGTACACAGCTCTAACCTGTATTTATCTCCTCAATATCATTACCCGAAAAATGGTAAACCTGAACTGGTTGGTTACCGTGCATCACGTAATGTGACTGTTCAAGTGAATGAGCTAGCCAACTTAAATGACTACATGGATATTGCCATCGGGCAGGGTATTAACCAGATCGATAATATCCAACTTCAGGTTCGTGACCAAGCTAAGTATCAGGAGCAAGCGCGCTTGGAGGCCATTAAAGATGCGACATCAAAAGCTAAATCATTGGCGAGTGGTTTTGAGCGCGAGCTAGGTGATGTATGGCGCGTAGATTACAACGCACAATCTTCTCAGCCTGTATTGATGCGTTCAATGGCGATGGATGCGAGAACCGAGTCGAATTCTTATGAAGATTCGACGATCACCATTCGTGATCGAGTGAATGTGATCTACCAACTAGAAGAGTAGTGAACATACCTCAGGGAGGGATTAGATCATCATGATCTATTTACCTACAGTAGGCCAAATACTAAAAAGGCTCTCATTACGAGAGCCTTTTCTATTTTTACTTATGATCTAATTCGATGATTAGTGAAGTAGACGAGCACGAATTGTGCCTTCGATCTCTTTCAGTTTAAGCAGAGCTTCTTCTGAACGATTCGCTTCCACGTCGATAACCACATAACCCATATCTGCTGCAGTTTGTAAGTACTGACCTGCGATGTTAATCCCTTCCTCTGCGAAGATGGTGTTAATTTGAGTTAGGATACCCGGACGGTTTTCGTGAATGTGCAGCAGGCGAGAAGCACCTGTATGCAGTGGTAATGATACTTCAGGGAAGTTAACGCTTGATAGCGTTGAGCCATTATCAGAGTATTTTGCAAGCTTACCTGCTACTTCAACACCGATGTTCTCTTGTGCTTCTTGAGTTGAACCACCCACGTGAGGCGTTAGGATCACGTTATCGAACTGCATCAATGGTGACTCAAATGGGTCAGCATTGGTTTTTGGTTCCGTTGGGAATACATCGATTGCTGCACCTGAAAGGTGACCTGAATCTAGGGCGCCGCACAGAGCTGGGATATCTACTACCGTGCCACGTGCTGCATTGATAAAGATAGAACCAGGCTTCATGCGCTCGAACTCTTCTTTACCCATCATGTTCTTCGTTTCATTGGTTTCAGGTACGTGCAAAGAGATCACGTCACACTTGTTCAGCAAGTCAGTCATAGTATGAACTTGAGTTGCGTTACCCAAAGACAGCTTGTTTTCGATATCGTAAAAGTAAACACGCATACCAAGGTTTTCAGCAATAATACCTAGCTGAGTACCAATGTGACCGTAGCCAATAATACCTAAACGCTTACCACGAGCCTCGTAAGAGTTGTCAGCACTCTTTTTCCAGATACCACGGTGAGCAAGAGCATTCTTCTCTGGGATACCGCGTAGTAGCAATAGAACTTGACCAAGAACTAACTCAGCAACGCTTCGAGTATTTGAGAACGGTGCATTGAAAACAGGGATACCGCGTTTTGCTGCCGCTTGAAGGTTAACTTGGTTAGTACCAATACAGAAACAACCGACTGCAACTAGCTTTTCAGCTGCATCAATAACTTCTTGGGAGATGTTGGTGCGAGAACGGATACCAATGAAATGAGCATCTTTCACTGCTTCAAGAAGTTCATCTTCAGGTAGTGAGCCTTTATGGTACTCAATGTTTGTGTAACCAGCGGCTTGCAGTACTTCTACAGAAGAAGGGTGAAGACCCTCTAGAAGTAGAATTTTAATTTTTTCTTTTTCCAGTGAAACTTTGGCCATTGTTCTCGTCCTTAAAATGGAAAGGTTGGGCAAATGCGGCGCACGTGCTACAAAACGGCTAAAAGAGGAACTTATTCACCATTTTGTCAGGAGACAAACGTTTTCCCTGTGCGTCTTCTGAACAATAAAGTAACAAAAAAAAAATGTTTTGGGTAAGAAAATTACGGAATAAGACATAATTTTACAGCCGAAAAGCAAAAAAAACGGCGCCCTTGGGCACCGTATGTAATGAAGTAACAGAAAAACTCAATCTTCTATTATTTATTCTTCAATTTTTGCACCTTCAGGTGTGCCTGTGATAACCACATCAGCACCACGGTGAGCAAATAGACCAACCGTAACCACACCAGCGATACCGTTGATGATATCTTCTAATTGTTTCGGGTTTTCGATCGCCATGCCGTATACATCTAGGATCATGTTGCCATTATCGGTTGTGCAACCTTCGCGGTAAACTGGGTCACCACCAAGCTTTACTAGTTCACGTGCAACATATGAACGTGCCATTGGGATAACTTCAACAGGCAGTGGGAATTTACCCAACACATCAACGGCTTTAGTACCGTCAACAATGCAAATAAACTTATCAGAGATAGCCGCTACGATTTTTTCACGAGTCAAAGCTGCACCGCCGCCTTTGATCATGTCGCGTGAACCGTTGATCTCATCTGCGCCATCAACATAGATGTCTAACTTGAATACGTCATTACACTCAAATACTTTGATTTCTAGCGCTTCTAGTTTTTCAGTAGAGGCTACAGAGCTTGAAACCGCACCTTTGATTTTTTCTTTCATTGTGCCTAGTGCGTCGATGAAGTGATTTACTGTAGAGCCAGTACCTACACCTACAATGCTGCCTTCTTCAACATATTGAAGTGCTGCCCAGCCGGCTGCTTTTTTCATTTCATCTTGAGTCATGCCATTCTCCTGAATAAGGTCTTGCGCTGTGAATTAATCGTTCGCGTATTGAAGTTAACGTTTGGGTATTGGGTTAACGTTTGGATATCGAGGTTAACGTTTGCGGCGCGATTATAGCGCTTTAATGGCTGTTTTCCCATTGCCAAGTTTTACTCGGAGTCACGATTTTAGGTAACGGAATGTCCCAATCTTCAATAGGTAAGCGATCGACATGTTGGCAATCATGCGCCAAACCAATTGGCGTTGCGCCTTCGCCAGTCTCAAACCATCGAGCCAAGGTACGATCGTAATATCCACCGCCCATGCCTAAGCGATGCCCCTGAGAGTCAAAGCCCACCAATGGTGTGAGAATAAGATCGAGTTGTTGGCATGGTTTGACGAGCAATTGATTCAGCTGAGGTTCAACGATACCGTATTTATTAAGGACGGTCGGTGTGTCTGGAGAATAATGAAGAAATAACAGGTGTCCGGCAGAGAAGGGGTGCAATACTGGTAAATAAGTTTGCTTACCCTGCGCCCATAACCATTCAATTAAAGGCTGGGTATCGAGTTCGCCATCAATAGAAATATAGAGGGCAATATGTTGAGCAGACTGAATCTCATCAAGCTGAGAACACTGCTTAACTAAGTCTATACCGGATTGAGTTTGTTGGTCGCCAGATAAGGCATTACGTTTGATACGGATCTGTTTGCGAAATTCGCTGCGTGTGAGCGTCTTCATAAGAAGGGATACCCCAAAGTGCCGTTGAGAATAGATGGCCCTTGAACCAGCGAGTTCAAGGCGGATCAGCAATGATTACCGTAGGCTTCTCGGCGGACCGAGCATGCTCAATAGCACTCAAGTACTAACCCTTAGGGATTGCTTATCGGCTCGGGGACGTGAATCCTCTGACAAACACTCCAGGGTAAATTTTGTGTACGCTATTGCTGTCCGTGCTTAACTTTACTGAGGACATCTGAAAGTGATGTCGTGAGCTGTTCCATTCGCTCGGTCAGTGCGTTTTGTTCATCATTTGCTTCAAACTTCTTCGTTTGTAATTCATAGCAAATGTTCAGAGCTGCGATCGTTAGCAGCTTCACTTCATTGGTTACCTTAGTACGTTCAGCCATCTCTTTCAATCGATTATCAAGATCGGCCGCCGCTGCAATCAATGACTCTTCTTGCCCTGGGGGACAATTCACTCGAGTCAGTTTTCCTAATATTTCAACGTCTACCGCTTGATTACTCATGATGGATGAACTCTTTAACGCACTATTTAAGGCTGTTGCCCTTTATCATATTTTTACAAAGAAAAAGTGCAAGTACCGATGAGGAAGCAATCTCCTCTGAGGGAGAAACTATAGGTAAACCGCTATTAAGATTCAAGCTTTTCAGAGTGACTGTTTGTAAATGAGAGCTTGAGCACACAGTAATTCAGCAAATTGAACAATTGGTAGTCAGTCATCCTTCAATTGCTCAGGATCGATGCTTATCAGAATTGGGGTGAAGTGGTACGATTATACTATCGATATAAAGAATAACTGAGCGAGCTATCTGATGAGCGAAACTACTTTACCTGACTACCTAACGGTTGCGACTGAACTTCAATCGGCAAGCCTAGCCGTAAACCCTGCTGAGATGCATGGTTTATTAACGGGTATGTTGAGCGGAGGCTTAAACCTGGCAGATAAAAGCTGGCAACCACTGATCTTTGATTACACCAATGAAGGTATGGGCTGGCCAGATCGCGCATTAACGCTTGCGGAAGCAACGCTAAAAGTAACGACCAGCGAAATCACAGGTTCAGGTATGGAGCTGTCTATGTTGTTGCCGGACGAAGACGCAAGCGCAAGCCTGTTTGATCTTGCGGACGGTGTGTCTGATTGGATTAACCACTTCATTTCTGGCTTAGGCTTGGTTGGCGCTCAATTGAATAAAGCGTCTGACGGTACCAAAGAAGCTTTGGCTGATCTTGAAGAGATGGCAAAGCTGGGTATCGATGAAGAAGATGATATGGAAGAGCAGGCGCAGCTTCTAGAGCACGTTATTGAACACGTAAAAGCGTGTGCGCTAACGATTCATGCTGAATTCGGTGCTCGCCCATCTGAAGATGCGGCTCCAACCATTCATTAATCCGTTTGTCGGTTTGAGGTTATAATGGCTCAGTATGATGTTGTAATTGCTGGTGGCGCAATGGCAGGGGCGACCTTAGCCATTGCTCTGAATCACCTCAGTCAAGGTTCACTGTCGATCGCGGTAGTAGAGCCTTATCAGGTTGATCATCAAGCTCACCCTGGTTTTGATTCTCGTTCGATCGCTTTGTCCTATGGCACGGTGCAGATCCTCGATTCTTTGCACCTTTGGCAATCTATCGCTCCGGTAGCGACCCCAATTAAAGATATCCATGTTTCGGATCGAGGGCATGCCGGAATGACGGACATCTACAGTGAAGAGCTTGCTGTTGATGCGCTTGGCTATGTGGTGGAGTTGGCGGGTGTGGGGCGAATCTATCAGCAGAAGCTTGAGTCCGAAGCTGCAATTACGATGCTTTGCCCTGAGTCTGTCAGTAAAGTCGAACGTGAAGACTCGCTAACGACGATTGAGCTGACAAGTGGGCAAACCATAACGACTAAGTTACTGGTTGCAGCTGACGGTGCTATCTCAATCTGTTGTCAGCAACTCAATATCTCATTGAATGAGCATGACTTTGAACAAGTTGCTGTGATTGCCAATATCGTGGCTAGCGAACCTCACCAAGGTCGCGCATTTGAGCGTTTTACTCATCATGGGCCTGTCGCTCTATTACCGATGAGTGACAACCGTTTGTCGCTAGTTTGGTGTTTGTCACCGGAGCAAGCGCAAAAAGTGATGACCCTAAACGACAATGAATTTCTTGAGCAGTTGCAGAATGACTTTGGTTGGCGACTTGGCCGACTCGAGAAGGTAGGCAAGCGTGCCAGTTACCCACTGATTCTTCGTCATCGTCAGCAAAATATCTCTCATCGATTTGCGATTATTGGTAATGCCGCTCAAACGCTTCACCCCATTGCGGGACAAGGCTTTAATCTTGGCATTCGTGATGTGGCTTCCTTGGCGGAAGAGTTGTGTACCCAACTCGATGATGTTGGGCGTTACAATGGTCTTGTTAACTTTAGAAAGCGTAGAGAACAAGATAGAGACACGACGATTACGCTGACATCAAGCCTAGTCCATTTATTCTCAAACGATTTTTTGACTGCTCGCATTGGGCGTAATCTTGGGTTAGCCGTAATTGATAACCTTCCACCACTTAAAGGTCCACTTTTGCGTCATACGCTTGGCCTAGTAGAAAGATAAGGTAGAAAAATAATGATGCAAAGTGTTGATATCGCGATTGTTGGTGGAGGCATGGTTGGCCTAGCGCTTGCTGCTGCGTTGAAAGACAGTGACCTAAGAATCGCCGTCATTGAAGGCAGGGCACCCAGTGAAGGGCTTAGCGAATTGCCTGATGTGCGTGTGTCGGCATTGAGCCGCTCTAGTGAAGTGATTCTTCGTAACCTAGGCGCATGGCAAGGCATTGAACAAAGACGTGCTGCACCTTACCAAGCGATGGAGGTGTGGGAACAAGATAGCTTTGCTCGTATTGAATTTGACTCGACACGTTTGGCTCAGCCGAATCTCGGTCATATTGTTGAGAACCGTGTGATTCAACTCGCACTGCTTGATCAGGTGAAGAAGCAAGATAATGTCAGCCTGTACATGCCCGCGACGTGCAAAACGATGGCGATTGGTGAAAGCGAAGCATGGCTAACGCTAGATAATGGCCAAGCACTGACCGCTAAGTTGGTTGTTGGAGCGGACGGCGCAAACTCTTGGGTTCGCAAACAACAAGATATCCCATTAACACATTGGGATTACGGACACAGCGCGATTGTCGCGAATATCAAGACCACAGAGCCGCATCACAGCGTTGCTCGTCAGATATTCACACCACAAGGGCCATTGGCATTCCTACCAATGCAGCCAAGCCACATGAGTTCGATAGTTTGGTCTACGGAGCCTAATCGTGCCGAGAAGCTTGTATCCATGTCGGATGCTGATTTTAATAAGCAGCTAACGGCAGAGTTCGACTCAAAACTTGGTTTATGTGAAGTGGTTGGTGAGCGTTTTGCCTTCCCATTACGTATGCGCTATGCACGTGACTTTGTTGTAGAGCGTGTCGCTTTGGTTGGTGATGCTGCTCATACGATTCATCCGTTAGCAGGGCAAGGCGTGAACCTTGGCCTATTAGACGCAGCAAGCTTAGCGCAAGAGCTGTTAACGCTATGGGCTGCTGGCGAGGACATTGGTACTAAACGTAACCTTCGTGGCTATGAACGCTGGAGAAAAGCTGAGGCGGCGAAGATGATTGCTTCAATGCAGGGTTTTAAAGATCTGTTTGAAGGCGATAACCCAGCCAAGAAGCTGATTCGTGGTATCGGTATGAAGCTCGCAGGTCAATTACCGGGTGCGAAAGATGAGATCATGAAGCGAGCTCTGGGTTTGTCAGGCAATCTTCCTGATCTAGCCAAGCGTCCAGTTACGCACCAATAATCGTGAATCAACAATCGCAAATCAATAGTCGCGCACGGGTGAGGCGTTGTTGATGGTCAGCAGCTGGAGCTGATTGCCATTGACTCAATCTGAACACGAAAAAAGGGTTGGCATTATGCCAACCCTTTTTGTTTTTAATTCTGTAGATAATCAGGTCATGCGTATGCGCAGCGCAGTTTCATGATTTCACTATTTATTTCTTTTACCGTTTGAAAGTGACGCCTTTCTGCTCGGTCTGGCAGCACGAGTTTACCGTTATCAAACTCAAATTTTCCTACGCCGTAAATGTAGATTCGTCCTTTGAAAAGTCGACTTACATGTTTAGCAATCATACTCGGTGTATAGCGCTTAAACAGTCTCATTTTAATTATCCTTATATTTACCTAGCCTGCATATTATAGAAAAACTCCGAGATAATAATTGTGATAAGCATGGAGTAATATGCAGTAGAGTTGACGTGAATTAGATATTTGTGCTGTTCTAAGCACTTTCTTCAGTAAATATCTATTTTTACGTGAGCTCCTCCCCAAAATAATACTGAGTAGTGAACTGCTGTGAACTTTCCTGTCCGGTATTAAGCAGTGATAATGTTACAAGTATAAGAATAGGCGGGATTTTTTTGTTTGTGTAATCAAATTGTAAATTTTTGACAAAAAAAAGCCCGTCTAAAACGGGCGAATAGTCACAGATGCATTACACAAAAGTGGATACTGATGTTACTCAGTGGATTCACTTGTACTGATTTGCTTAAAAGCTAGTCAGTAAATTCACAATAACGTAAATTTGCCTTTGTGACTACTTATGCTTTTATTTTGAGTAACTATTTATTATTGGCGTATTCTTCTTATGACGAACTTCACACTAAAAATGTATTCAATGAAAAGTTGTACTGAAATTTGCGAACGATGACGCGATCGAAAAGATCATCGACTGATGTCAGCAACGATTGGTGCGCAAAGGGCCATAAGATCATTGGGATCCAGCGCAACACCAGCCATTCGATCACCCGAGCTAATAGTAACCGTCGAGTTTTTTTGAATTGAAGGATCAAAAATGATCGGCATGTATCTCTTTAGAGCAAGAGGGCCAACACATCCAGCCTTAAAGCCTGTGATCGTTTCAACATCAGCGAGTGATACACAGGTCATTCGACGGCAATTCAGTACCGAGCGTACTTTCTTGGGGTCGACAGAGCGATCACCAGCAGTACAGGCCAACGCATATTGGTTGCCCATATCCTTGAGCAAAATACACTTCACCATTTGAGAGGCGTCGATGCCTCGCTCTTGAGCTGTTTCTTCGATGCTGGTGGTTGGTTTACTTTGCATCAGCAGGCGATAGTTCACCTGCTGTTGATCCAGCCATTGTGTAATCAGTGTTTCCACGTGGTTACTCGTCGTCAAGGCTGTAAGGCAGTGGCAGGATATTCCATGTTTGATCAGGCTGCGCGGTCAGTCGAAGCTGAACATCGTCATCAAGGTTGTTTGGCAGTACCATCAAACCCATCGCTTGGTTATTAGCAAATTGATAGACGTTTAATAGTCGGCCTGCACCACGCCAGTTCTCACCCACGCTACGTTCAAGTTCAATCGTATTCTCTAGAGACAGCACGTCTGAAGTTGTTCCAGAAACAATGCGCATCTCACGCTTGTTCATGCCACGGTACTTAGCACGAGCAACCGTTTCTTGACCTGTGTAGCAGCCCTTTGAAAAGCTGATACCGCCAATGGCTTGTAGGTTAAGAGCTTGAGGGATGTGCTCGTTTTGTTCTGCTTTTGATAGGTTAGGCTGAGCATCAAGAATTTCATGATACTGCCAAAGCGCTTCCGATACTTTTTCAGCTGAGCTGCCTGATACCAGGGCTTCGGCTGCTTTTTGAGTAACAAGTAGGGCCCAACGATTGTCTGAGACTTGAACGGCTGTACCACCAGAGATAGTACGCACTTTACCTTGACCCTCTGCAATCGAATCAACGTATTGGTTCGCTGAAGTGCCCATGATTCCGATAACAACGTCAGACGTCTGCTCGATATCAATTTTAGAGAACACGGCGTATTTCTTGATTTCAACTAACTCGACTTCAATTGCCGATTTCGGCTGCATAAGTGCGTAACCACCATTGTGGTGGAACAAACGAAAGATACTCCAAACCTTTCCTTTCGCATCACAATGCGCGCCTAATGTAGATTCATCATTAGGAAGAGTGACGACATCGCACGTTACTTGACCTTGTAGGTACGACTTTTTGTCATCGCCTATCATGGTGATTGCGCTCCAGTCTGACACGTGTGTGATCATCAGTTCTGGAAGCGATTCATTTTGCGTATGAGCGAGCGGCTGAAATGTGTTTTTCCAATCCATTTTATCTTTCCTAAGAATTTTATTTGGCTCTATGTTAATCCGGTTCTGTTTTTTTGTCAGCCTAGGTTTTTTTGTGAGCTTAGATAGGGACTGTGACTCACATAGTAGTTGCAGAGCGTATGACTTGTTACACTCCGAGAAAGAAAAATTATAGGTGAGGATAGCCAATGTACACTGCAGAGCAGAAAGCACGAATTAAATGGGGTTGCCGTCGTGGCATGTTAGAACTTGATGTAGTCATCATGCCATTTTTTGAAGAGTGTTTTGATTCATTGCAAGAGCAGGAACAGCGTGAGTTTGTTTCTCTACTTGAGTGTGATGACCCAGATTTGTTTACTTGGGTTATGGGACATGGGCGCAGTGAAAATCTAGGCCATGCTTCAATGGTTGATAAAATTGTCGCGCATAACCTCAGCAAGGTTCGTTAAGCTTCAGCTTAAACCTTCATATTCCGCATTATTTGCAAAAGGCACTGTTTCTGGGTGCCTTTTGTTTTTCATCGTCTTTTCTTCTATCCCGCTCG
Organism: Vibrio sp. G-C-1; assembly: GCF_021728015.1. NCBI lineage: Bacteria > Pseudomonadati > Pseudomonadota > Gammaproteobacteria > Vibrionales > Vibrionaceae > Vibrio > Vibrio sp. G-C-1. The sequence goes on from NZ_JAKKCR010000005.1 coordinate 46,166, forward strand.
TTGTTGCCCTCTATTGTTTAGCTTTAATGTTCAGTTTGTTTAAAGCCAATCAGGTAATCTTGAATACAGCACATGGATGCTTTGATTATAAAGAAGATGGCGAGATTCGACTCAATGACCAATCCTACACACTTAAGTCTGTTGATAAGATCTGGGCACAGTTTTTCGTCAAACTAAAATTCGAATGTGGGCATTCGGTAATGCTTTGGCGTGATAGTTGTCGTGAGCGTGAATATCGCCACTTTCTGGTGAACTTACAACGATCGCACGAGGCAAATGAGAACGCGAGATAAAAGAAAAAGGAGCACTAGGCTCCTTTTCGTTTGATTGCGTTTAGTTGATTAGCTAATAGCTTTCAAATAATGATTACGACTGGTTTCTCTCTGGCGTCAGAATCGTTGGGCCACTGTCTTTTGCAAGTTCTGGGTAATCCAACGTGTAGTGTAAGCCGCGGCTCTCTTTACGTTGCATCGCACAGCGAACCATTAGCTCAGCTACTTGTAGCAAGTTACGCAGTTCTAATAGGTTGTTCGAAACCTTAAAGTAGCTGTAGTACTCATGAGTTTCTTGCTGCAGCATCTGAATACGGCGCATTGCACGTTCTAGACGTTTATCCGTTCGAACAATACCCATGTAATCCCACATGAACAGTCTTAGCTCGTGCCAGTTGTGCTGAATGATCACTTCTTCATCACTGTTGGTGACTTGGCTTTCGTCCCACGCAGGCAGTTCAGCGCACAGTTGAGATTGGTCGATGTTTTCAACGATATCTTTTGCTGCTGCCCAAGCATAAACAACACATTCAAGCAGTGAGTTTGACGCCATACGGTTTGCACCGTGTAAGCCGGTGTAACTCACTTCACCAATCGCATATAAGTTAGTTAAGTCGGTTTGACCTTGCTTATTCACCATGACACCACCGCAGGTGTAGTGCGCTGCAGGTACTATCGGGATAGGCTCTTTGGTCATATCAATCCCTAAATCCATCAAACGCGTGTGGATCATTGGGAAATGCGTTGTGATGAATTCTTCAGGCTTGTGACTGATATCAACATACATGCAGTCGGCACCTAGGCGCTTCATTTCGAAGTCAATCGCACGAGCAACCACATCTCGTGGAGCCAATTCACCGCGCTCATCGAAGTCCTTCATGAAGCGAGAACCGTCAGGACGACGCAGGTAGGCACCTTCACCACGTAGTGCTTCCGTCAGTAGGAAGTTACGCGCTTCTGGATGGAATAAGCAAGTCGGGTGGAACTGGTTGAACTCAAGGTTGGCTACACGGCAACCCGCACGCCAAGCGATAGCAATACCATCACCTGAAGAGACATCTGGGTTAGAGGTGTATTGGTAAACCTTGGAAGCGCCGCCTGTTGCTAACACAACAAATTTAGCGCGCACGGTTTCAACGTGTTCTTGGTTACGGTTCCAAATGTAGGCACCGATAACTTTGTCTTTCGAACCACCGACCTTATCTTCTGTGATCAAATCTAGTGCGTTGTGGCGCTCGAAGATCTCGATGTTTGGGTGATTGTTGACGTTATCTTGCAGTGAGGTTTGCATTGCCATGCCAGTTGCATCGGCAGCGTGCAGAATTCGGCGGTGGCTGTGGCCACCCTCACGAGTGAGGTGATATTTTGGTTGGCCTTCCGTGCTGTTCTCATCTTTATCAAATGGAACACCACCATCAATCAGCCATTGCACACACTCTTTAGCATTTTCAGCAATGAATTGAACTGTATCTTCTTCGCATAACCCAGCCCCAGCAATTTGAGTATCTTCTACATGAGACTCAATACTGTCCGACTCATCGAACACCGCGGCGATACCACCTTGTGCGTAATACGTCGATCCTTCGCTGCGTGGTCCTTTGCTTAATACAATTACTTTTGCATGTTCTGCTACACGTAAGGCTAATGACAAGCCTGCCGCACCACTTCCTACCACTAATACATCACACTGATGTTCACGGTTTGCGTTCATAAAACTTATTAAATCCCGGGCTATAGTCGAGTTGTCCACTCTCAATTGACGTTGTCTTGTTTTAGGAGTTTGGCTAAGACTGTTATAATCTCTCCAGAGTCATCCTAAAACGCTACACAAAATCAATGTACAGACAGCTATCTAGAAATATTTAATTGCTCAATACCATTGCTTTTGCTCAAGTTTCCCCAAATTGATAGGGATAGCTATTTTTATTACATCACATTGTGAAACAATAATGGCAAATAATTTTAAGAAAGTTGGAACTTTCGGTATTTGGCTTAGTCACAATAGTGCTCTTGTAGACGGTGGTGTCAATACTACATTTCGCATAATTAGTACCCATATCTGTGAAGGTAAGGGTTATAACAATAGGAGTACCCGCTCGAATGAACGAGCAGCTAACCGATCAAGTGTTGATTGAGCGAGTTCAGAGTGGAGATAAGCAGGCTTTTAACTTACTAGTGGTTAAGTACCAAAATAAAGTTTGTAATCTTATCTCTCGATACGTGAATAATTCCGGTGATGTACCTGATGTAGCACAAGAAGCTTTTATTAAAGCTTACCGCGCGATACCTAACTTTCGTGGCGAGAGTGCCTTCTATACATGGTTGTACCGAATTGCCGTGAACACCGCTAAAAATCATATCGTTGCCCAGAGCCGTAGGCCGCCAGCAACAGATGTAGATGCAGAAGATGCAGAATATTACGAAACAGGCAGCGCGTTAAAAGAAATATCGAACCCTGAGAACTTAACGCTGTCAAACGAATTGAAACAAGTTGTTTTTGGAGCGATTGAAGCGCTACCAGAAGACTTAAAAACTGCAATGACGTTGCGTGAGCTCGAAGGTTTGAGCTACGAAGAGATTGCAGAAGTAATGGATTGCCCTGTAGGAACCGTACGTTCGCGTATTTTCCGAGCTCGTGAAGCGGTGGAAAAGAAAATTAAGCCTCTTTTGCAACGCTAGAACTTGTAATAATTATGGTGAAAATAATGGCTGATAAAGAAAAGCTTTCGGCACTCATGGATGGTGAAACGATCGATAAAGCTCTCATTGTAGATCTCGAATCTGATCAAGAAAGCATGGATACCTGGCAGAGTTACCATCTAATTGGTGATGTTATGCGTGGGGATGCGCCAGAAACTCCAGAGTGGAACATTGCTAACAGTGTTGCGGCAGCGCTTGATAATGAGCCTGCACATAGTGCAATGCCGAACCTGCACCAAGTGCATGTTGAACCAACTGTTGCTCCAATTGAAGAGCAGCCTAAACCTCAACAAGCGAAGCGTCAGCTTCCGGCGTGGTTACAACAGTTTGGACAAGTTGCCGTGGCAGCGTGTGTCTCACTAGTCGTTGTACTAGGTGTTCAACAATATGGTGGCAGCGACCCTGCTGCGCCAGAGCAGTTGCCTGTACTCCAGACGATTCCATTTGCGGGTTCTGCGGAACCAGTAAGCTTAACGCGTGACTCTGTTGAGAAGCCAGCATCTGAAGCTAACTTGCAAGAGCAGCGCAAACGCGTTCATGCAATGCTAGAAGATTATGAGCTGCAGCTAAGATTAAACAGTGATGCATCGCCAATGCAAGATGCACATCTAGAATCGGACATTGAATGAAGAAAATCCTGGTCAGTGCACTGACACTGTTCAGCTTGATGTCTCCAACAGCCTTTGCAGAGGAGCCCACTGCAAAGGCGTTGTTACATCAAATGAACGAGGCCAGTCAGCATCTAAATTACGAACTCTCCTACATTTTGATCAAGAAGAGCAGTATTGAACCTCTTGTTTATCGCCATGCGGTTAACGACGACCAACAACTTGCACACCTTGTTTACTTGAGCGGGCCTATCCGTGAAGTTATTCGACGTGGTGATGAAGTCAGTTATATTGAACCGGGCACAGAGCCGTTTACCATTCAATCTGGCAGTATGGTTGCCCCTGTTATTCCGATGATTAATCGAGATATTGACGCGCTCAACGACTATTACGATTTCGTTAAAGTTGGTCGTGCTCGTGAAGCTGGAAGTACTACGCAAGTATTGCGCGTGGTGCCGAAAGATGGCCTTCGTTACTCTTACGTCGTTTGGGTAGATGAAAAAACGAGTCTTCCTTTGCGTGCCGATCTGTTGGATCGTGACGGCGAAGTGCTTGAACAGTATCGCACTATCTCTTACGTGGTGAACGATAAGATTGCTGAGGCAATGGGGGGCTTGAATAGCGCTCAACTGCCGAAAGTCTTATCGCTGCCGGAAGGCTTAGTGAGTGAAACTAACTGGCAAGCCTCTTGGATTCCTGAAGGATTTAAGTCAAAAGAGCTTAGTCGTTATCCAATGGCTGCGACCGATAAAATGGTTGAAAGCCAACTTTTCAGTGATGGGTTGTTTAGCTTTTCAGTTTATATCGCCGATAAAGACGAACATTCATTGAAAGGGCAGTTGGTACGCCAAGGACGCAGAACATTACACAGCTTAGTGATTGGTGACAAAGAGATCTCTGTGGTGGGTGATATTCCGCCAGCAACCGCCAAACGTATTGCGCAATCAGTTACGTTCAATAAACCGGTACCAGCGCAATGATGACGGCGCTGGCAACCGTTAGCTCGGTTGAGCAAAGCGGTCAACAATACTTTGTTCAACTGAGCTGCGAACAACAAACCAGTTGCAGCAGTTGTTCTTCTCAAAAAAGCTGCGGAACGGGTATTGTTACCAAGGCCGTTGGCAATAAATCCTTGTTTTGGCAGCTTAAAACCAAAAGTTTAGTTAAAGCCGGACAGGTCGTGGAAATTGGCTTTCCAGAAAAAAGCTTACTGCAGTCTGCGGCTATTGTTTACCTCATTCCACTTTTCATGTTGATGATTGGTGCTGGTTTTGGACAACTCTTGTTGCAACCCTTGCTCCAAGGGGGCGAGGGCATTGTTATCTTAAGTGCAGCGCTGTTTACTGCTGGTGGTATTGCCTTAGCGAAGCGGTTAGCCAAACCAATGGAAGACAAATCCAAGCAAGAAGTCGTCTTGATTCGAATCCTAGGTGAGCCTCTCGTCTAATTTATGATGCTTCTTGCCCTTAAATTGGGTAGAATCTGCCAACTTGATTGAAATGCCGCCACCAATGCTGACTGTAGATTGGACGCGTCGCGGCTTTCTTATTATCCCTATTCAAAGAGTTTAGTCACACCAAGCCTATGAAGCACATTCGTAATTTTTCGATTATCGCCCACATCGACCACGGTAAGTCGACCCTTTCTGACCGCTTAATCCAAGTTTGTGGAGGGTTAAGTGAACGTGAGATGGCAGCTCAAGTCCTCGATTCTATGGATATAGAACGCGAGCGTGGTATTACAATTAAAGCGCAAAGTGTGACTTTAGATTATACAGCGAAAGATGGTGAAACTTACCAACTAAACTTTATCGATACCCCTGGACACGTAGATTTCTCTTACGAAGTATCTCGCTCTCTAGCCGCTTGTGAAGGCGCGCTTCTTGTAGTGGATGCTGGCCAAGGTGTTGAAGCGCAAACTCTAGCAAACTGTTACACCGCGATCGAAATGGAACTGGAAGTAGTGCCAATCTTGAACAAGATTGACTTACCTGCTGCTGAACCTGAGCGTGTTGCTGAAGAAATCGAAGAGATCGTTGGTATCGATGCGATGGAAGCGACTCGTTGTTCTGCAAAAACCGGTATCGGTGTTGATGACGTTCTTGAAAACATCGTAACAGCTATCCCACCACCGGAAGGTGATCCAGACGCGCCACTACAAGCGTTGATCATTGACTCTTGGTTCGATAACTATTTAGGCGTTGTTTCTTTGGTTCGTATCAAGAACGGTAAGCTGAAGAAGAACGACAAGATTAAAGTAATGTCGACAGACCAAGTTTGGGGTGTTGACCGTCTAGGTATCTTCACACCTAAGCAAATCGACACAACAGAGCTAAATACTGGCGAAGTTGGTTGGGTTGTTTGTGGTATTAAAGACATCCTTGGCGCACCTGTTGGTGATACGTTGACGCTTGCAAAAGGCGGTAGCACAGAACGTCTACCTGGTTTCCAAAAAGTGAAGCCTCAGGTATACGCAGGTCTATTCCCAGTATCGTCTGATGACTACGAAAACTTCCGTGACGCACTAGGCAAATTAAGCCTGAACGATGCATCACTGTTCTACGAACCAGAAAGTTCAGCAGCACTTGGCTTTGGTTTCCGTTGTGGCTTCTTAGGAATGCTTCACATGGAGATCATTCAAGAGCGTTTAGAGCGTGAATACGACCTAGACCTAATCACAACGGCACCAACCGTAGTGTACGAAGTTGTAAAAACGGATGGCAGCATTCTTTACGTTGATAGCCCGGCTAAATTGCCTGCGACTAATGATGTAGAAGAAATTCGTGAGCCTATCGCTCGTTGTAATATCCTTGTACCGTCAGACTACCTAGGTAACGTAATTACCTTATGTGTAGAAAAACGTGGTGTTCAAGTGGATATGGTTTATCACGGTAAGCAAGTTGCTGTGACGTACGACTTGCCAATGGCTGAAGTGGTTCTAGATTTCTTCGACCGTTTGAAATCAACATCTCGTGGCTATGCGTCACTGGATTACAACTTCCAACGTTTTGAAATGTCGAACATGGTTCGTGTAGACGTATTGCTTAATGGCGAAACGGTTGATGCACTAGCAATCATTACGCACAAAGACATTGCACAGTCTCGCGGTCGTCTACTGGTTGAGAAGATGAAAGAATTCATCCCTCGTCAAATGTTTGATATCGCGATTCAAGCAGCGATTGGTAACCACATCATTGCTCGTTCTACAGTGAAACAACTGCGTAAGAACGTAATCGCAAAATGTTACGGTGGTGATATCAGTCGTAAGAAGAAACTTCTTAAGAAACAAAAAGAAGGTAAGAAGCGTATGAAGCAGATCGGTAACGTTGAACTGCCTCAAGAAGCATTCTTAGCGATTCTTCATGTTGGTAAAGACTAGGTATCAATCGCACTAACTATCTGCTGAACATTACTGGTTAAAATCGTTTATTTCTTTGTTGCAAAGATTGCAATTAGGCCCACTAGTCACTGCACTTTGCGCCTCGAACTCAACGATTTTTCCTGCGTAATCTCCCCAGCATTTAGTCAGCATGATTGATACAGATTAGAAATATTAAGCAGAGTGAAAGGGTTATACTCTTTCACTTTCGTTATTTTTAAAGAAATGAAATTTAAGGGATATCAATGGCTAATACATTTTCGCTTATTTTAGTGATCGTAACTCTAGTGACCGGCATTGTATGGGCGTTGGAAAAGTTTGTGTGGGCGAAGAAACGCCAACAAAAACTGGCTGACGTTGAAGCACAATCGAATGGCCTAGACGCTGCAACCAGCGCAAAAGTTACGGCTCAGCCTTGGTGGGTTGAGAACAGTGTGTCCATTTTCCCTGTAATTGCATTTGTTTTGGTTTTGCGTTCATTTATTTATGAACCGTTTCAAATCCCATCTGGTTCGATGATGCCAACCCTTTTGGTTGGTGATTTCATCTTAGTAGAGAAGTACGCGTACGGTCTAAAAGACCCGGTATGGCGCACTCAACTAGTCGAAACGGGCAAACCAGAACGTGGTGATTCAATCGTATTCAAATACCCACCTCAGCCGAATATCGACTACATTAAGCGTGTTGTTGGTATGCCGGGTGATACCATTCGCTACAGCAGCAATAAAGAAGTCTGCATTCAAGCGAAGGGTGGCAGTAGCTGTAAACCAGTGAAGTTAAGTAACGTTGAAGAAAGCCAATTTATTCAAGATGGTGTGCCTCTGATTCAGCTGAATGAACAGCTGGGTGATGTGGAGCACCAAATTTTAGTTAACCCATTACGCCGTGATCGTGTGCAAGCATATCAACCTCGCAATGGTGTTAACGAGTGGATCGTTCCAGAAGGCCAATACTTTGTGATGGGTGATAACCGTGACAACAGTGCTGACAGCCGTTACTGGGGCTTTGTCCCTGAAGCAAACCTTGTTGGTAAGGCCGTTGCTATTTGGATCAGCTTCGAATTCGAACGCGGTTCAGACAGTGTACTTCCAACATGGATTCCTACTGGTGTGCGTTTTAATCGCATCGGTGGGATTCACTAATCGATCACATAACACATCGAGAGAGCATGAATTCTCCAATTGATAAACTAGAGAGAAAGATTGGCTATCAGTTTAATGATGCCGATCTTATCCATTTGGCGCTGACTCACCGTAGCGCCGCAGGTAAACACAACGAACGTCTTGAGTTTCTGGGCGATTCAATTTTAAGTTTTGTTATCGCTGATGATCTTTACCACCGTTTCCCTAAGGTAAACGAAGGTGATATGAGCCGCATGCGCGCAACATTAGTACGTGGTCATACATTGGCAGAACTAGGTCGTGAATTCGAACTAGGAGATTACTTAAAATTAGGTCCAGGTGAGTTGAAGAGTGGCGGTTTCCGTCGTGATTCTATTCTAGCGGATGCAGTAGAAGCGATCATCGGTGCTGTCTATTTAGATAGTGATACCGAGGTTGTTCGCCGCATTATTTTAAGCTGGTACCAATCTCGCCTAGAGTCTATTCAGCCTGGTGTATCTCAAAAAGATCCGAAAACTCGCTTACAAGAGTTTTTACAAGGTCGAAGAAATCCCCTACCTGTCTACACAGTGACTAATATTAAAGGTGAAGCACACAACCAAGAGTTTACGGTTGAGTGTGAAGTGGCAGGTGTGGATAAACCTGTTATCGGTAAAGGCACTAGCCGCCGCAAGGCAGAACAAGCGGCTGCTGAAACAGCATTAGAGCAACTAAGCAATGTCTGATAACAATCAAGATTTCGATATCGATGCATTCTTTTCATCTGATAGCAAAAAAACGGGCCTACCGGAAAACCAACATTGTGGCTTCATCGCTATCGTGGGTCGACCAAACGTAGGTAAATCGACGCTTCTGAACCATATTTTGGGTCAGAAAATCTCGATCACATCACGTAAACCTCAGACGACACGCCACCGTATTATGGGCGTAGAAACTGAAGGTGATTACCAAGCGATCTACGTTGATACTCCTGGACTTCACATCGAAGAAAAGCGTGCAATCAACCGTTTGATGAACCGTGCGGCGAACAGCTCACTGAGCGATGTGAACCTAGTATTCTTCCTTGTTGACGGTACTCACTGGACTGACGACGATGAAATGGTACTGAACAAGCTGAGAAAAACAGATTTCCCAGTCGTCCTTTGTATTAACAAAGTAGACAACGTTCAAGACCGTACAGACGTGATGCAACATATGATGGAAGTGTCTAAGAAGATGGACTTCCTTGATGTTGTACCAATCTCGGCAAAGCAAGGTAAGAATATCGATGTACTGCGTAAGCACGTTCGTAACTCTTTACCTAAAGCGACGCATCACTTCCCTGAAGAGTACGTAACGGATCGTTCACAGCGCTTTATGGCCTCTGAAATCATCCGTGAAAAACTGATGCGATTCACAGGCGAAGAGCTACCTTATTCAGTAACGGTTGAAATCGAGCGTTTCGATTACAACCCTGATAACGATGGCTTCCACATCAATGCTTTGATTCTTGTTGAACGTACTGGTCAGAAGAAGATGGTGATTGGTAAAGCGGGCGAGAAGATCAAAACGATTGGTCGTGAAGCTCGTATCGACATGGAAGAACTGTTCGGTCGTAAGGTTTACCTAGAGACTTGGGTTAAAGTTAAGTCTGGTTGGGCTGATGATGAGCGTGCACTTCGCTCGTTAGGCTACATCGACGATTTATAATATATTGAACGTCACTTTCTGAGATTAAGAAAGTTGAACTGAATATAATTTCAAGAGAGAGTGCGAACTCTCTCTTTTTGTATCTGTAAGAAGGGTAAGTGATTGAGCGAAGGGTTACAGCGATGCTTTGTGTTGCACCGTCGACCATACAGTGAGTCGAGCCTAATTCTGGACGTCTTCAGTGAAGAGTACGGAAGGGTGACGTTGATGTCTAAAGGTGCAAGGAGTAAGCGTTCTAATTTGAAAGGTGCATTGCAACCTTTTACGCCTCTGCTGCTTAAGTGGTCTGGCAATGGTTCAATGAAAACGTTACGCCAAGCTGAACCCATCAGCTTGGGGCTTCCTCTTGCCGGTATTAATCTGTATTCCGCTATGTATGTCAATGAGCTAGTTGGCCGTGTGTTGATGGCCGAAGTAGCCATGCCCGCATTTTTTCACGACTATCTTCATGCTTTAACAGAACTCGCTCATAATGAGAACCCTGAGCCAGCGCTACGTCGTTTTGAATTGGCTCTACTTTCTGCTTTGGGGTATGGCGTCGACTTTTTGCATTGTGCTGGTACAGGTGAAGCGATCGATCCAAGTATGACTTATCGCTATCGAGAGCAGAAAGGTTTCATCGCTTCTGTACGTCGAGATAACCTGACATTTATGGGCGATGAACTTATCGCAATTAGTGAACGTAGGTTTATCACTAAAGAGCAGTTAAAAGCAGCAAAACGCTTTACACGCATAGCCTTAAAGCCGTATCTTGGCGGCAAACCATTAAAAAGTAGAGAGCTATTTATGCCAACAATAGCCCTCTCTAGAGCACGGAGTATTGGAAAATGAGCTCAATCCTTTTAGGCGTTAATATCGACCATATTGCTACACTACGTAATGCACGTGGTACTAAATACCCAGATCCAGTACACGCAGCTGAAATTGCTGAACGTGCGGGTGCTGACGGCATTACCATTCACCTGCGCGAAGATCGCCGTCATATTGTTGATCGCGATGTACGTATTCTTGCTGAGACAATCCAGACTCGCATGAACTTAGAGATGGCAGTGACGGACGAGATGGTTCAAATTGCACTCGATACTAATCCTGAGTTCGTTTGTCTCGTTCCAGAAAAGCGCGAAGAGCTGACGACGGAAGGCGGCTTGGACGTGGTTGGTCAACTTGAAAAGATCAAAGCAGCGACGGAAAAACTGTCGACTGCGGGTATCAAAGTATCTCTGTTTATCGATGCAGATCGTGAGCAAATTGATGCAGCAAAAGCGTGTGGCGCACCGTTCATTGAGCTTCATACTGGTCATTACGCTGATGCGAAAACAGAAGAAGATCAGCAGGATGAGCTTAAAAAGATTGCTGCAGGCGCAAGCTACGCAGACGATCTTGGTATCACAGTGAATGCTGGTCATGGTCTGACTTATCACAACGTAGCGCCAATTGCGGCACTTCCTGAAATTTACGAGTTGAACATTGGTCACTCGATCATGGGACGCGCAGTATTTGATGGTTTGAATAAAGCCGTTGCAGACATGAAAGCCGTGATGGAAACAGCACGCAACAACGCTTAGTTCTTTAACTCGTCATTAGTTTAGTAGTAAGCGTTAAGCGGTTAATCAGTAGAATCGATAAAGTTAATAGATAGAAGTTTGGTAGTAGGGTAAACATGGCTGTTGTTGGATTAGGTACAGATATCGCAGAAATCGAACGTGTTGAAAAGGCACTGTCACGAAGTGGCGATGCTTTTGCTCAGCGTATTTTGACCGACTCTGAGTTTGAAGTATTTCAGCAACTTAAGCAAAAAGGACGTTACCTTGCAAAACGCTTTGCTGCAAAAGAAGCTGCATCTAAGGCGTTGGGCACGGGTATCGCGCTGGGTGTGACCTTTCACGATTTCGAGATTTCAAACGATGAGCATGGCAAGCCAGTTCTAAGCCTACATAAAAAGGCGCGTGAAATCGCAGAAGCGAGTGGTACAAAGTCGATTCATCTGACTATCTCAGATGAGCGCCATTATGCGGTGGCGACGGTACTACTCGAGTCGTAAATAGATTACCGTTACTTTATACCAATCGTAGTAAATAACTGTTCACCCTAGCTTGTTAAAAAACTCGATAACTTCGTTAGAATTTTTGATTGTAGAATAACTATTTATCGAAAAATCCTGCCTTGTTCTCAAGCTTTTTTCCTACGCTATTTTTGATCACTTACTTACTGTGATTGGTATTATATCTGGTGCTCTAGGCACTAGATAGAAAAAGCAGAGCTCATGAGCTCTGCTTTTTTATTGGCTGGTAAACCGTTTAACGAATATTTGTGAGTCAGAAATGTTCGCTAGGTCTTGGCTGGTTTCAAATAATGAATCGCGGTTGCTTGAACCTTATCTAATTCATCCTGAAGTTCAAAAAGTTCAGGTTCAATGTCTTCAACGGAAGTGCCGGAACGCAGCTCTTTCTCTATCGTCGCACACACCGACTTCAGCCTTGGTACACCGCTGTATGAGCTGCTGCCATGCATCTTGTGAATGATGTGTGTCAGTGCTTCAACGGGGTAGTCACTGTCTTCGATCGCTTTCTCTGCGGCCTCATAAACCTCAGGAATAAAGTCGACTAGCATTTGCAGCATATCGCGTGCGAGGTCTTCTTTGTTGGCGGCTTGCTTCATAGCTGCTTGCCAATCAATGATGATATTCTTATGCACGTTAGCCTCAGAATCTGAAACTGAGCTATTGTCTACTTCCGCAGAGACTGCTGGGTGGGCTGGGTCTATTTTTTCAATGTACTCAACCTCAGAGGTAGGGCTCCAATGAATCAGAACCTGCTGTAACACGTGCTCTTCTATCGGTTTGGTTAGGTAGTCATCCATGCCGGCTTCAAGTAGACGGTCCCGTTCGCCAACCATCGCGTGTGCTGTGACGGCAATGACGGGGGTATTCGCATTATTCGCTAGCTCCTTTATATTCTTACAGGCCGTCACACCATCCATTTGCGGCATTTGGATATCCATGAAGATGATATCAAATGGGGTCTCCTTCGCCTTGTCTATGGCCTTCTGTCCGCTGGTGCAACTGATGACCGTCTCTACACGCTCTTTTAGTAGCGCGGTGATCAATTTAAGGTTTGCTGGGTTGTCATCGACCGCCAATACAGTGAGCGGTAGCTTCTCTTCTGAGTGCGTTTCAATGGCTGGTGCAATCAAGGTTGGTGCTTGATTAGATATGAGAGTTTGCAGCAGTTTTTTGCGAGAGAGAGGTTTAGTGATGCATTGGACATCAACCTCTTTCATCAATTGTTCACCCAGTGCTAGCTCGGTACTTGGCGTACCAATAATTACATTCTGAGCGATTTTCTTCGCGCCAATCGCCCAACCACTCACGGTATCAAATTGATACTCTTGGTTCGCGGCTAGGTTGAGTAGAACGTAGTCATATGAGGTCGACTCGTCAGGCATCACCGAACGATACGTTACCACCAAGCCTTCTTGGGTTAAGATTTGCTGAGTAATCGACGCTGCTTGCATGTTTGGCTCGATAAGCAGCAGCTGCTTGTCTTGCAGACACTGAGTCTCAATCAGCTCAGTCATCGGCATATCAGTCGTTGATAGTCTCAAAGTAAACCAGAAGGTTGAACCTTGGTGTAGGCGACTGGTAAGACTGATCTCTCCGCCCATTTGGCTGACCAGTTTTTGGGTGATAACCAGACCTAGCCCCGTACCGCCATAACGACGAGAGATGCTTGCGTCGGCTTGGCTGAAGGCTTGGAATAGCTGAGCTTGTTGACGCTCAGAGATACCAATACCTGTATCGCGAACCATGAATTGTAACTCGATGCTGTCTTCGCTTTGTGAACGAAGTTCAACACTGATATCAATGTTGCCACGTTCAGTAAACTTGATTGAGTTACCAACAAGGTTGGTTAGGATCTGCTGAATACGTAGCGGGTCACCAACAACGCCTGGTGGCACTTTCGGGTCTATCTTAAGAGTTAACTCTAGACCTTTCTCATGGGCGTTGGTCGCTTGAAGGTTCACAACCTCTTCAAGGCTAGCTTGGAACTCGAATGGGATGTTCTCGAGCGCTAATTTACCGGCTTCCAGTTTCGAGAAATCAAGAATATCGTTGATGATACTGAGTAGGTTATTTGCTGAACGTTCAATGGTTTGCAAGTAATCTGTTTGACTGGTCGATAGATGGGTCTTAAGCATTTGACGAGTAAAGCCAATCACACCGTTAAGCGGTGTTCTCAATTCGTGAGACATGTTAGCCAAGAACTCAGATTTAACACGAGCCGCTTCTTGAGCGCGTTTTTTCGCAATGTCTAACTCAACGTTTTGAATCTCTAATTGCTCTAGGGTTTCACGCAGATCAGACGTAGCCTGGTCGATACTGTGCTGCATCTCGACGTGATATTCTGATAGCGATACCGCCATCGCGTTGATACCGTTTTTCAGTGAGTCTAGCTCACCGTGCATTTTTCCTTCGATACGCACATCGAGATGACCACGACGAATTCGGTCGACCATGTTTTTCATGTGTGTGATCGGTTGGGTGACGTCATGCATCAAGCGAAAAGCAAATACACCAGAAAGTCCCAGCCCCAAAATCAACACCAAGAAGGCAGAGAACACTTCTTGATACTGCTGCAATCGAAGTGACGACAAGTCTAACTCTATCGCAATATAGCCGATCGCTTGGTTGGCTTGAGACTGCCCATTGGCTGAGTTGATGTATTGACCTTCAGCGATGATAGGTGTCCGAAGAATCAGCGTATTATCGAGCAGGTTCGATGAGCTTAAATGCGGGATGGGTTTATCTTTCGGATAGGTCAGGCTTTCAAAATCAGGGTGGAAGTTTGAGGTTACAAACAACTCATGACGTTCATCAAACACCGCGATACTACGCACCAGCTTAGAGTTCTTTCGATGCGCATAGCTAATAAGCTGACGAACAGACTCTCGACTTTCGAGCTTCATGCCTGACTCACTAGCAATTGCCAGCGGTTCAATGATGCTAGTACCAGTATTAACCACTTGGCCCTCAAGGTCTTGATAGCGGTTAAATGAGAAAAATGCACTCAATAGCAACCCAATAATCAAGGTTGGAGCTAGAGTTAAGGTAATTACACGGGCTCTTAAGCCATATCTGGTCATGTTCTTTAATTACATCGAGGTCTGGATATGGGAAAATAACGCACACAATGGCGGTTAAGTGAACGGTAAGCTTAATCAAAGCCGTGACGTTCGACAATGATTCCAAGACATAATAGTGAGTCCTGGATACCAATTACTTATTAAAAGATACATTAGGCACAAGCAATGGCACGTTTTTTCCAACCAAAAAAGAAAACTCAACTCGAGACCAAGCATCAATCGGTTTTGGTTGAACGAATGGATCACAATGGCGCTGGCATCGCTTATCAGAAGAATAAACCTGTTTTCATTGATGGCGCATTGCCCGGTGAGCAGGTGGTTATTCAACTTACTGAGAGCAAAAGTAAGTTTTCGCGAGCAAAACTCATCAAATTACTTAAACCGAGTGAGCTGCGTTTAAAGCCATTTTGTAAGCACTTTAATCAGTGTGGAGGCTGTCACCTTCAACACCTTGGTTACGCTTCTCAGGTTGAGCATAAATCGCAATCTTTGACGCACCTGATGAGTCAATACCAAACGGCTAACACCGAAGTTGTTGAGCCGATTGTGGGTGATGAAACCGGTTATCGACGTCGCGCGCGTATTAGCCTGTTTGTTGATAAGAAGACACAGCAGCTTCAGTTCGGTTTCCGTAAGAAGCAAAGTAAGCAGATTGAAAACATCACCGATTGTGCCGTGCTGGATCCTCGCCTCAATGTATTGCTGCCGAAACTGAAAAGTTTACTCAATACTTTCAGCAACCTTACGTCTTTAGGACACGTTGAATTGGTGTTGGGCGATACTGGCCCTGTGATGGTCCTGCGTCACCTTAAGCCTTTGGTTGAGAAAGATGAGCAAGCATTGATTGCACTCGCTAAAGCGGAAGGTGCCACGTTGTATAGTATGCCTGAAACGGACAAGCTCGTTCGTTTGGTCGGTGATGCGCCAGCTTATAGCGAAACAGGCGTGACTTTACCTTTTGAGCCAAACCACTTTATCCAAGTTAACCAGAAAGTGAACCAGCAAATGGTTGCTCAAGCGATTGAGTGGCTAGAGCCTCAAGCCGATGAGCGAGTGCTCGACCTGTTTTGTGGCTTAGGGAACTTCAGTTTGCCTATTGCACAACAATCTGCGTTTGTAGTGGGTGTTGAAGGTGTCGATGAAATGGTTCAACAGGCCACGTCTAACGCGACTTTGAATCAATTGAGTAATACAGAATTCTACCAAGCGAACCTTGAAGAAGAGCTGTCTTCACAGCCTTGGGCAAAAGAAAGATTTGATAAAATCTTACTTGATCCAGCACGTGCAGGAGCGAGTGGGATCGTTGATCAAATTTCAGGGTTAGGTGCGAAGCGTGTGGTTTATGTTTCGTGTAATCCTGCTACTCTAGCTAGAGATTCAGAGAGCTTAGAAAAACAAGGCTATCAACTAGCCAAGCTTGGTATGTTGGACATGTTCCCACACACCAGTCATCTAGAATCGATGGCTCTCTTTATCAAGGCTTAGAGGCCCTTAAACAAGGCTTAAAAATGAATCACAAGGGTGCAGGGAAGCCTGCGCTGATATCAATATGAGTCGAACTAACTTGGAATCAGTTAGTCATATTGAATTGGGTATAAAACATAATAACTAGGAAGGCATGATGGTTGCGGTACGAAGCGCACATTTAAACCCAAGCGAACAGTTTGAGCTAGATAATTGGATTGCGTCATTGAATCAAGACGCAAAAACCTCGAATAAACTGACCAAAGTTTATCGTCACTGTGAAGAGCTATTAAAAGATCACGAGCAAGGCGAGCTTTTGCTTTGGCGTGGGCGCGAGATGATCGAGATCTTGGTCACCTTGTCTATGGATCGCGCAACTTTAGTGGCAGCGCAACTCTTCCCTGTCGTATCGAGCGGTGTTTTTGAGCGTGAAGCGTTTGAAGAAAGTTACGGAAAGGAAACCGTAAAACTGATTGATGGCGTGGAAGAAATGGCGGCTTTGGGCCAGCTAAACGTCACCCTTGAAGGCAGCGCTGCCTCGGGTCAAGTCGATAATGTTCGACGAATGCTGCTTGCGATGGTGGATGACTTCCGCTGCGTCGTCATCAAACTAGCAGAGCGAATTTGCAACCTAATCGAAGTGAAAAAGGCCCCTGATGCTGTGCGCCGTGCGGCAGCAAAAGAGTGTGCCAACATTTATGCTCCTCTAGCAAACCGTTTAGGTATTGGTCAGCTAAAGTGGGAAATTGAAGACTACGCTTTCCGCTACCAACAACCAGATATCTATAAGCAGATTGCTAAACAGTTGTCTGAGCGCCGTATCGTGCGCGAACAATACATCACTGACTTTGTTGACGATTTAACGTCAGAAATGAACCGCTCAAGCATCAATGCTGAAGTTAGCGGTCGACCAAAACACATCTACAGCATCTGGCGCAAAATGCAGAAAAAAGGCTTAGAGTTTGATGAGCTTTTTGACGTGCGTGCGGTACGTATTATCGCAGACCAACTGCAAGACTGTTATGCCGGTTTAGGCGTGGTTCACACCAAATATAAACACCTCCCAAGTGAATTTGATGACTATGTGGCGAACCCTAAACCCAATGGTTATCAATCGATTCATACCGTAGTTCTTGGCCCTGAAGGCAAGACCATTGAAATTCAGATCCGTACCAAGCAGATGCATGAAGACTCTGAATTAGGCGTTGCAGCGCACTGGAAATACAAAGAAGGTGCTTCAAGCGGCGTACGCAGTGGCTACGATGAGAAAATCACCTGGCTTCGTAAGCTTATCGACTGGCAAGAAGAGATGTCGGATTCTGGTGAAATGCTGGATGAAGTGCGTAGCCAAGTCTTTGATGACCGTGTTTATGCCTTTACACCTCGTGGTGATGTGGTCGATTTACCAATGGGTGCAACACCGCTGGATTTTGCTTACCACATCCACTCGATGGTTGGACACCGTTGTATCGGTGCCAAAGTAGCAGGTCGAATCGTCCCGTTTACTCATAAGCTGGCGATGGGCGATCAAGTTGAGATCATCACTCAAAAAGAACCGAACCCATCACGTGATTGGTTAAACCCGACCACAGGCTTTGTTCACTCGAGTCGAGCTCGTGCAAAAATTAACGCATGGTTCCGTGCTCAGAGTCGTGAGAAAAACCTTGAAGCCGGACGAGATATTCTAGAAGTCGAGCTAGGCAGAGTCGGAGCGACGCTGAAAGATGCCGAGCAATACGCGCTGAAACGATTCAACGTCAATACTCCAGATGAACTGTATGCGGGTATTGGTAGCGGCGATATGCGTATCAACCAAGTCGTTAATCACATCAATGCTTTGGTCAACAAGCCGACAGCGGAAGAAGAAGATAAAAAAGCGCTCGAAAAGTTGCTTGAGTCTGACAATAAGCCCGCTCATCAGAGTCGTCCGAAAAAGGATGCCGTCGTCGTTGAAGGTGTCGATAACCTAATGACGCACTTAGCTCGTTGTTGCCAGCCAATCCCAGGCGATGTGATCAAAGGTTACATAACTCAAGGTCGCGGTATTTCAGTGCACCGTAGCGATTGCGAACAGTTAAGTGAACTTAACCTACATGCACCCGAACGAATCATCGATACTGTGTGGGGCGATGGTTTTGTCGGCTCGTATATCTTAACACTGCGTGTAGAGGCGCTAGAACGTACCGGTTTGTTGAAAGACATTACATCCCTGTTCTTAAACGAAAAAGTCAGTGTGACGACAATGAAGAGCCGTATTGACTATAAACGTCAGCTATCGGTGATGGATTTCGATTTGGAAGTGACCAATATTGAGATTCTGAGTCGAGTAACGAGCCGTGTCGAGCAAATCAAAGATGTCATGTCGGTTAAACGCCTAGGCTAACTTTCACGTTGCATTAGTCACTTTTACTGCGTTAACTGCGCTTTCTTGTTCCATCACATAGGCGAGCTATGCTCAGGAATCGCGAAAGCTTGTTGCCTTGTTAAAGTAACAACTGCTTAGTGAAAGATGCGTAATTTAGAGAATTAGACAGCATCAACAAAGGTGAGTGGTTTTGACTGCTCACCTTTTTTAGTTTTAGTGAAGTTTTAAATTTAAAAATCAAAGACAGTGAATAGGAAGAAAACGATGAATCACCCGATTGAACAACTTGAACAGATTATGGCTAAGCTGCGCGATCCTGAAGGTGGCTGTCCTTGGGATTTGAAACAAAATTTTGAAACAATTGTGCCGCATACTATCGAAGAGACGTATGAGGTGGTGGACGCGATTCACAACAAAGATTGGCCGAATCTACAAGAAGAGTTGGGCGACCTGCTGTTTCAGGTGATCTTCTACAGCCAACTGGCGAAAGAGCAGGGCTTGTTTGAGTTCTCTGATGTGGTCGACGGTATCAATGAGAAGCTAACGCGCCGCCATCCGCATGTGTTCTCTGATACTGAGTTTGCCAGTGATGAAGAAATTAATGCCAACTGGGAAGCTGAAAAAGCCAAAGAAAAAGCACAGGTAGGCAAAACTCAAGAAAGTATTCTAGACTCAATACCAAACTCTCTACCCGCACTTTCGCGTGCTACAAAGATTCAAAAGCAAGTCGCGAAATTTGGCTTTGATTGGGACTCTATCGGCCCGGTCGCCGATAAGGTTTTAGAGGAAGTTGATGAGGTGCTAGAAGAAGCACTTCAAGTAACGCCAAACAAAGATTTAGTTGAAGAAGAACTGGGTGATTTGTTGTTTGCTACCGTCAATTTAGTGCGACATTTGGGTAAAAATCCAGAAACGGCTCTCAATAAAGCCAATCTGAAATTTTCACGCCGCTTTAAAGGTGTGGAACAAAAAGTTCGTCAGCAAGATAAAATTTTGACCGACTTTTCTCTACAACAGCTTGATTCCATGTGGGATGAAGTCAAAGTGGCGGAGAAAAGATCATCAAAGCTTTTATCATGAATTGATTTGAAGCAAAAAATAAAAAATTGCAGTGTGATAGATTTCACGTTGTGGCGATAAGGGGCTTCTGGTATATTTTCATCCCGTCCAGAAGTAATCCATTTCCCTCATTCAACCAATTTCAGGTTAAACATGACGACAAATTACATTTTTGTTACTGGCGGGGTTGTATCCTCTCTAGGTAAAGGTATTGCAGCAGCATCTCTTGCGGCTATTTTAGAAGCTCGTGGTCTTAAAGTGACTATGATGAAGCTTGACCCTTACATCAACGTTGATCCAGGCACTATGAGCCCGACTCAGCACGGTGAAGTGTTCGTTACGGAAGATGGCGCTGAAACTGACCTTGACCTTGGTCACTATGAGCGATTCATTCGCACCAAGATGACTAAGCGTAACAACTTCACAGCAGGTCGTGTTTATGCTGACGTTCTACGTAATGAACGTCGTGGTGACTACCTAGGTGCAACAATCCAGGTTATTCCTCACATTACTAACTCTATCAAAGAACGCGTAATCTCTGGCGCTAAAGGCCACGATATCGCGCTTGTTGAAGTTGGTGGTACTGTTGGTGATATCGAATCTCTACCATTCATGGAAGCGATTCGTCAGTTAGCTGTAGAGCTAGGTCGTGAACGCGCGATGTTCATGCACTTAACTCTTGTTCCTTATTTAGGTGCAGCGGGTGAGCTTAAAACTAAGCCAACGCAACACTCTGTAAAAGAGCTACTGTCTATCGGTATCCAACCTGACATTCTAGTTTGTCGTTCAGATCGTGTTATCCCAGCAAACGAACGTAAGAAAATTGCTCTTTTCTGTAATGTACAAGAAAAAGCAGTTATCTCTATGAAAGACGTAGATTCAATCTACAAGATCCCACAGTTAATCCGTGCACAGGGTACTGATGATCTTGTATGTAAGCGTTTCGGTATCGATGCTCCAGAAGCTGATCTGTCTGAATGGGAACAAGTAATTTACGAAGAAGCTAACCCAACGGGTGAAGTAACGATTGGTATGGTTGGTAAGTACATTGAACTGCCAGATGCATACAAATCAGTAAATGAAGCGCTGAAGCACGCAGGCTTGAAAAACCGCCTAAGTGTCACAATTAAATATGTAGATTCACAAGATGTTGAGTCTAAAGGCACAGAAATTCTACAAGGCCTAGATGCAATCCTAGTTCCTGGTGGCTTTGGCGATCGTGGTGTTGAAGGTAAGATCCTTGCTGCACAATACGCTCGTGAAAACAAAGTACCTTACTTAGGTATCTGTCTAGGTATGCAAGTTGCTCTTATTGAGTACGCTCGTAACGTTGCGAAGATGGAAGGTGCACACTCTTCTGAATTCTGCAAAGAGACTAAATACCCTGTTGTTGGCCTAATCACTGAGTGGATTGACGGCGAAGGTAAAGTTGAAGAGCGTACTGAGAAATCAGACCTAGGCGGCACAATGCGTCTTGGTTCACAGCTTTGTCACCTAGCGAAAGGGACGAAAGCTTACGAATTATACGGTAGCGCGACGATCCATGAACGTCACCGTCACCGTTACGAAGTGAACAACAATCTTCGTCCACAAATCGAAAAAGCGGGCCTAAAAGTATCGGGTCTGTCTGCGGACAAGAAACTGGTTGAAGTTATTGAGAACCCGAACCACCCATGGTTTGTTGCTGCTCAGTTCCACCCAGAGTTCACTTCAACACCTCGCGATGGTCACCCATTGTTTGCAGGTTTCGTTAAAGCGGCTGGTGAATTCCAGCGCGGCGAATTAGAAAAGTAAAAAGGAATCCAGGTAGTTGCGTAAGTTGTGCTGCTACCTTTAAATTTGACATTTATATATTCAACGAGAAGGAAACATTCAATGTCTAAGATCGTTAAAGTTCTAGGTCGTGAAATCATCGATTCACGTGGTAACCCAACTGTAGAAGCTGAAGTACACCTAGAAGGCGGTTTCGTAGGTATGGCTGCTGCTCCATCTGGCGCATCTACTGGTTCTCGCGAAGCTCTTGAGCTACGTGACGGCGACAAATCACGTTTCCTAGGTAAAGGTGTTCTTAAAGCAATTGAAGCTGTAAACGGCCCAATCGCTGACGCTCTAGTTGGTAAAGACGCTAAAGCACAAGCTGACGTTGACCAAGTTATGATTGACCTAGACGGAACAGAGAACAAATCTCAGTTCGGTGCTAACGCTATCCTTGCTGTTTCTCTAGCGAACGCTAAAGCTGCTGCTGCTGCGAAAGGCATGCCTCTATACGAGCACATTGCTGAGCTAAACGGTACTGCTGGTCAGTTCTCTATGCCTCTACCTATGATGAACATCATCAACGGTGGCGAGCACGCTGATAACAACGTTGACATCCAAGAGTTCATGATCCAACCAGTTGGCGCTAAAACTCTTAAAGAAGGTCTGCGTATCGGCGCTGAAGTATTCCACAACCTAGCTAAAGTTCTTAAGTCTAAAGGCTACAGCACTGCAGTTGGTGATGAAGGTGGTTTCGCTCCTAACCTTAAATCTAACGCTGAAGCTCTAGAAGTTATCGCAGAAGCTGTTGCAGCTGCTGGTTACGAACTAGGTAAAGACGTTACTCTTGCTATGGACTGTGCAGCATCTGAGTTCTTCGACAAAGAAGCTGGCATCTACAACATGAAGGGCGAAGGTAAAACTTTCACTTCTGAAGAGTTCAACCACTACCTAGCTGAACTAGCTAACAACTTCCCAATCGTTTCTATCGAAGACGGTCTTGACGAGTCAGATTGGGATGGCTTCAAGCACCAAACTGAACTTCTAGGCGACAAGCTTCAAATCGTTGGTGACGATCTGTTCGTTACAAACACTAAGATTCTTGCTGAAGGTATCGAGAAAGGCGTAGCTAACTCTATCCTTATCAAGTTCAACCAAATCGGTTCTCTAACAGAGACTCTAGCTGCTATCAAGATGGCTAAAGACGCTGGCTACACTGCAGTAATCTCTCACCGTTCTGGCGAAACTGAAGATGCAACTATCGCTGATCTAGCGGTAGGTACAGCTGCAGGTCAAATCAAAACTGGTTCTATGAGCCGTTCTGACCGTGTTGCTAAGTACAACCAACTTATCCGTATCGAAGAAGCTCTAGGTTCTAAAGCTCCTTTCAACGGTCTTAAAGAAGTTAAAGGTCAATAATTCACTCTTGGTTTTAAACCAACGGAATTGTTAATCTAAACTTTAAATGCCTCGCTTATGCGGGGCATTTTTTTGCCTCAAATTCCTCATTCCCTAGACTGACAAAGAAAGGAGTAGGGAGCTTCATTGTTACCACTCACTATTCTGTCCAATAATTCCCCGACTTATTGATTCCCTGACACCACATATCTCGCACCCATAAGCGCATTATGGTATATATGTGCCTTATTCTAGTTCCTTCTTTTTCAACCGGCGAAAGGTGTTATGCGAATTTTTGCTTTAGTACTGCTCATAGTGTTTGGCTGGCTACAACACACACTGTGGCTCGGTAAAAATGGTATTTCTGATTACTACGGTGTGAACAACGAAATCCAAGTTCAGCAGCAAGTAAATGAAAAGCTTCACCTTCGCAATGCTGAGATGTTTGCGGAAATCGACGATCTACGCCAAGGCTTAGACGCGATAGAAGAGCGCGCACGTCATGAGCTGGGAATGGTGAAAGAAGGCGAAACGTTTTATCGTATTATTGGTGAGGAATCTCATTAATGTCGAACCAACTTCAAAGCGTTATTGCAGTGGTCCCCGCTGCGGGCGTCGGCAGCCGAATGAAGGCAGACCGTCCCAAGCAATATCTTCAAATTCACGGTAAAACGATTTTAGAGCACACGGTTGAGAAACTGTTGTCTCACCCTCAAGTGTCTAAAATTGTGGTAGCGGTCAGCGACGATGACCCTTACTACCCTGAATTACCGCTTAACCTTAATCCACAGGTGATCAGAGTTTCCGGCGGAACGGAAAGAGCCGATTCAGTGCTTTCTGCTCTGGACTATATTACCCAACAGCAACTCAGTGATTGGGTGATGGTGCATGATGCCGCTAGGCCTTGTATCCAATTGAGCGATATCGACAAACTGATCTCTGGGGCTATGACCCATGATGTCGGCGCGATTTTAGCTGCGCCGGTCCGCGATACAATGAAGCGTGGTGCTCAAGGACAAATTGAACACACGGTCGATCGCGTCGATCTCTGGCATGCGCTTACCCCTCAGATGTTCCGATCTAAGCCTTTACGGAAAGTCTTGAGTGAAGTCTTGCAACAAGGTGTTTCAATTACCGATGAAGCGTCTGCGTTTGAGTGGAAAGGTTTATCACCAGCACTGATTGCTGGGCGTTCAGATAATTTTAAGATTACTCAGCCTGAAGATTTGGCTTTGGCTGAGTTCTATTTAAGTCAGAATAAGGAATAATGATGATTCGTATTGGCCATGGCTTTGATGTACACAAATTTGGTGGTGAAGGCCCGGTAATTATTGGTGGCGTGAGTGTCCCTTATGAACAGGGTCTTATCGCACACTCAGACGGTGATGTTGCCCTGCACGCATTATGCGATGCTTTACTGGGTTCAATTGCAGCTGGTGATATTGGTCGTCATTTCCCTGATACGGATGATGAGTGGAAAGGCGCAGATAGCCGCGAATTGCTTAAAGATGTTTACCGTCGAGTAAAAGAGCAAGGTTATGTGATTGGTAATGCGGATATTACTATCATGGCGCAAGCTCCAAAGATGGCTCCTCATATAGACTCTATGTGCCAAGCCATTGCTCAAGATTTAGAAACAAGCATTAGCAATGTGAATGTAAAAGCCACGACTACCGAGCGTTTAGGTTTTACAGGTCGCAAAGAGGGCATCGCATGTGAAGCGGTGGTCCTAATTACTAAAAGTGCGTAAGCACCAACACGAAAAGAACAGCATGTCAGATATTTTATCTTCATTGGCTTACCTAAACGGTAAACCAACTGCGAAAGCAAAACTAAAAGCAAAAGCCGAACACTTTGTCGTTAATGAAGACTTGGGTTTTGAGTTTACTGGTGAAGGCGAGCACTTAATGGTGCGTATTCGTAAAACTGGTGAGAACACGAGCTTCGTAGCAAACGAACTGGCTAAAGCGTGTGGTGTTAAGTCGAAAGATGTTAGCTGGGCTGGTTTGAAAGACCGTCATGCTGTGACTGAGCAGTGGTTAAGCGTGCACTTACCAAAGGGTGAACCTGACTTTTCTGCTTTTCTCGCACAATACCCAAGCATTGAGATCTTGGCGACAGCACGTCACAACAAAAAGTTACGTCCAGGCGATTTAATTGGCAACCAATTCGAGCTAACTTTGTCTGAAGTAACGGATTGTGATGATGTGGTAAAGCGTTTAGAAAAAGTCGCTCAAGTGGGCGTGCCAAATTATTTCGGTGCTCAGCGCTTTGGTAATGAAGGTAACAATTTATCTGAAGCTCGTCGTTGGGGGCGTGAAAACGTTCGTACGCGTAATCAGAATAAGCGCAGCTTGTATCTTTCTGCGGCTCGTTCTTGGATTTACAACTTAATTCTTTCTGACCGTATTGAGCAAGATGCGTTTGCGTCGGTATTGGTTGGCGATATTGTCGTGAAAGACGGCGCTCAATTAGCGGTAACAGCGGATAACATCGAAGCGGTAAACCAAGACATCGCGAACGGCTCTGCGTTTATTACTGTTGCTTTAGCTGGAGATAATGCGTTACCGACGACGGATGCCTCTCAAGCTTTAGAGCAGAAACACCTTGATGCTGAACCGGATCTAATGGCTCTGATTTGTGGCAACCGTATGCGCCATGATCGCCGTGAAGCTTCGTTGAAACCGATGGGTTTAGCGTGGGAAGTGAACGAAGACAATGTCACTCTCAAGTTCTCTCTCGATGCAGGTTGTTTCGCAACCGCTATTGTTCGTGAATTGGTTGAAGAAGTTCACGTAGAGAGAAGCTACGAGCAATAACGATTCTGCTTGGAGCGAAGTCACTTGATATCGGAAATTAAGTGACTTGGCATTGGAACAAAAGAAAGGATACAAGATGAAGATTTTACTCAGCAACGATGATGGTGTGCACGCTCAAGGTATTCATGAGCTGGCCAATGAATTACGTGATCTTGCTGAAATTATCATTGTTGCACCTGACCGTAATCGCTCGGGCGCTTCAAATTCATTAACTTTAGAACAGCCTTTACGTGTTCAAGAAATTACCGAAAATACATATTCGGTACAAGGAACACCGACCGACTGCGTACATTTTGCGTTAAATGAACTGCTAAAGAATGATATGCCTGATCTGGTATTAACGGGCATTAATCATGGTGCTAACTTGGGTGACGATGTGCTTTATTCAGGCACAGTGGCAGCCGCAATGGAAGGGCACTTTTTAGGCGTTCAATCGGTGGCGTTTTCTCTGGTGGGTAAAAAACATTTTAAGACAGCGGCGGCCATTGCTCGTCGTATCGTCGAACAACATTTAGCAAACCCAATCCCAACCAATCGCCTGTTAAACGTCAATATCCCTGATTTAGCGTTAGAGCAGTTGTCTGGTACTCAGGTAACACGCTTAGGTGCTCGTCATCATGCTGAAGATATGATTAAGCAAAAAGACCCACGAGGTCATGATATCTATTGGCTTGGTCCTCCGGGAAAAGAGCAAGATGCCGGTGAAGGCACGGATTTTTACGCTATCGAGCATGGCTTTGTATCGGTAACACCATTACAAGTTGACCTGACTGCGCACGAGTCGTTGGGTGCGATGACAACATGGTTAGAGGAGAAGTAAGTGAGTAATCCGCATGCAGAGCGCTTAATTACTTTTCTGATTGAAAATGGCATTCAGGATCAAAAGGTTCTTGATGCTATTTATCAACTGCCGAGAGAGAGCTTTTTATCACAGGCGATGTATCATCAAGCTTATGATAATAATGCGCTTCCTATCGGACAGGGCCAGACGATTTCTCAGCCTTACATTGTCGCTAAGATGACAGAGTTGCTAGAATTACAGCAAAATAGCCGTGTTTTAGAAATCGGAACCGGCTCAGGTTATCAAACGGCGGTCTTGGCTCAACTGGTTGATCATGTGTATTCGGTTGAAAGAATTAAATCATTGCAATGGGATGCCAAGCGTCGTCTTAAACAACTCGATTTCTACAATATTTCAACCAAGCACGGTGATGGTTGGCAAGGGTGGTCTTCGAAAGCCCCTTTTGATGCGATTATCGTAACTGCTGCTGCAGAGTCGATTCCTCAAGCGCTTTTGCAACAGCTGAAAGATGGTGGTCGCTTATTGATTCCTGTCGGTGATGACGAACAGCAATTGTTGAAGATTGTTCGCCATGGTGACGAGTTTTTATCGAGTGTTATCGAGATGGTGAGATTTGTACCTCTCGTCCCTGGTGAGCTAGCTTAATAAAAGACTAATGGTGTAGGTGGATAGAGAGTCGATGCGTTCGAAGTTGTTAAAAGGAAGTACTTTATTGCTTAGTTGTGCACTTGTTGGGTGTGCGGCGAATTCACCTGCGCCCGTTTCAAGCCTAAACAAGAATTACTCATCGATTGATCGTGGTAGTTATCGCGGCAGTTACTATGAAGTAAAAAAAGGCGACACCCTTTACTTCATTGCTTATGTCACCAATAAAGACGTTAAAGACCTCATCGGTTATAACAAACTCGCTGCTCCTTACACTATCCACCCGGGGCAGAAGCTTAAGTTGTGGCGCCCGAGTTCCAATGCGCCAGCGTATGGTAAATCAACAGTAGCGGTTGCAGCCGTTGCTGCGCCTGTCGCGGCATCCACAACTTCATCGGTATCCACTACGTCATCGACAGCAAGTAAACCGAAAACTACGCCACAGAAGAGTAAAAACTCTAAACCTGCTCCAGCTCAAACTACCACCAAAGTGGTGAAAAAAGATCCACCAAAGAAGGTTGAACAATCCAAATCAAAGGAGTATGTTGGTTCTAAAGGTAAACAGAATGTTACACCGTCCACCAAACCAACAAGTGATAAAGTATCCAAATGGTTATGGCCAACTAAAGGGAGAGTAATCAAGAATTTCTCTGTAGGCGAACAAGGAAATAAAGGCATCGACATAGCAGGACAGCGAGGTCAGCCAATAGTATCTACTGCAGGGGGAACGGTTGTTTATTCGGGTAATGCACTACGAGGCTACGGCAATCTAGTGATTGTGAAGCACAATGATAATTACTTAAGTGCATACGCGCATAACGACCGACTATTAGTATCTGAAGGGCAAAGTGTGAAACCAGGGCAGAAGATTGCAACTATGGGAAGCTCTGGAGCCAGCAGTGTTAGGCTGCACTTTGAGATTCGTTACCAAGGTAAATCGGTTAATCCAAAACGATATTTACCTTAAATACAATATGCAAAAATTACGTATTGTATGGAGTGACATAGTCATTTAGCGACATATCAAGTTGTGATGTCATGCTAATTTCGCCAGGGGGAGGCGTTATGAGTATAAGCAATGCAGTAACCAAAGAAGAGTTCGATCTTAACCAAGCAACCACGGAACCGGAAGCTCTTGGAAAAGCAAAACGAACAGTCAAAAAGAAAACCGAAGCGAAAGAAGAAGTTGAAGTTACGTCTAAAAGTTTAGATGCTACTCAGCTTTATTTAGGCGAAATCGGTTTCTCACCACTACTAACCGCTGAAGAAGAAGTGCTTTATGCACGTTGAGCTCTACGCGGTGATGAAGCAGCACGTAAACGCATGATCGAAAGTAACCTGCGTTTAGTGGTAAAAATTTCACGTCGTTATAGTAACCGTGGTCTTGCACTTCTTGATCTTATTGAAGAAGGCAACCTAGGTTTGATTCGCGCAGTAGAGAAATTTGACCCAGAACGTGGTTTCCGCTTCTCAACTTACGCGACATGGTGGATTCGTCAAACCATTGAACGTGCGTTAATGAATCAGACTCGCACTATCCGTTTGCCAATCCATGTTGTGAAAGAGCTGAACATCTATCTGCGTACCGCAAGAGAGCTATCACAAAAACTTGATCATGAACCAACGGCGGAAGAAATTGCTTCTAAGCTAGATAAGCCTGTTGGTGATGTGAGTAAGATGCTTCGTCTAAACGAAAGAGTGAGCTCTGTTGATACGCCAATTGGTGGTGACGGTGAGAAAGCACTGTTGGATATTATTCCAGACATCAACAATTCAGATCCTGAGGTTTCAACTCAAGATAGCGATATCAAGAACTCGTTGATTTTCTGGCTTGATGAACTGAATCCTAAGCAGAAAGAGGTGCTTGCACGTCGCTTTGGACTACTGGGTTACGAACCGTCAACACTAGAAGAAGTAGGCCGTGAAATCAGCCTGACTCGCGAACGTGTTCGTCAAATTCAAGTTGAAGGCCTTCGCCGTCTACGTGAGATTCTTATCAAGCAAGGTCTTAATATGGAAAATCTATTCAATGTAGAAAACGACTAAATGAACTGATGATGTTTCTTTGAATAGAAGACAAATAAAAACGCTGACTTTAAGTCAGCGTTTTTTTGTTTGTGGTTTTTGTATTTTATGCTGCTGACTTAAGCGACAGTACAAAACGACAATAGCAAGCTACTTGGAAAGGGACTAAAGCAACTTCTTCAAACGGTAGAGCTCTTCTAATGCTTGGCGAGGTGTCAGATCATCTGGATCAACATTCGCAAGTGCTTGTTCTACTTCACTCGGTTCAGGTATCAGGCTCAGTTGGTTAGCGATATCAACGCCGCTTGGCTTTGATGTCGGAGAGTCGATACTCAATGCCTCTAACTGAGTCAGCTTCGCGCGTGCATTTTTGATTACCGCTTTAGGTACACCAGCCAATCCAGCAACCGCAAGGCCGTAAGATTTACTTGCTGCACCTTCTTGAACTGCGTGCATAAAGGCAATGCTGTCGCCATGTTCAACCGCATCTAAGTGTACGTTCGCTAAGGTTGGTATTTGGTTTGGTAGTTCAGTTAGCTCAAAGTAGTGCGTTGCAAATAGTGTCATCGCATTGATTTGATTGGCTAGCCATTCAGCACTTGCCCAAGCCAGAGACAGACCATCGTAAGTACTGGTACCACGACCGATTTCATCCATTAATACAAGGCTATTTGGTGTCGCGTTGTGCAGAATGTTCGCGGTCTCTGTCATCTCAACCATGAAGGTTGAACGACCCGAAGCTAAATCATCCGATGCGCCAATACGCGTAAAGATACGGTCGATAGAGCCAATCGTCGCGCTTTCTGCTGGTACATAACAACCGATATGAGCCATCAGCGCAATGAGTGCGGTCTGACGCATGTAGGTCGACTTACCACCCATGTTTGGACCAGTGATGATCAGCATCTTACGTTGATCGTTGAGGTCGATAGGGTTAGCAATAAAGGGTTCGTCCATCACTTGTTCAACAACGGGGTGACGACCAGCCTGAATTTGTACACCAGCAGACTCTGTCATGGTTGGACGACAGTAATCAAGGGTGTCTGCACGTTCAGCTAAGTTTTGTAGAACATCAAGCTGAGACACTGAAGATGCAATGTTTTGTAGTCGCTCTAGATAAGGCAGTAACAAATCAAACAACTCTTCCCACAACTTCTTCTCGATAGCTAGGGCTTTCGATTTAGAGCTGAGAACTTTGTCTTCGTGCTCTTTCAGCTCAGGAATAATGTAACGTTCTGCATTTTTCAGCGTTTGGCGGCGAACATAGTGTGGTGGCACAAGATGGCTTTGTCCGCGGCTTACCTGAATGAAGAAACCGTGGACGTTGTTGTAGCCAACTTTTAGCGTGTCGATACCGTGACGTTCACGCTCTTCTTGCTCAAGCTTATCCAGAAACTCGGTTGCACCTGCAGCAAGGTCGCGCCATTCATCTAGCTCGGCGTTGTAGCCTTCTGCTATCACACCACCATCGCGGATAACCACGGGTGGGTTCTCTTTGATCGCACGCTCAAGCAGTTCAGATACTTCATCCACAGGAGAAGCATACTGAGCAAGCTGAGCTAGGTATGGGTGCTTAAGTTGCGTCAGCGTTTCAGCAAGCTCTGGTAGGTATTCCATCGCTTGGCGAAGTCGTGCCATATCACGAGGACGTGCAGAACGAAGAGCAAGACGAGCAAGAATGCGTTCGATATCACCGATCTGTTTCAGCGTTGGTTGTAACTCTGTAAATAGAGCAAGATCTTTCATTTCACCAATCGCATCTAAGCGTTGGTCAAGAGCTGAAATATTACGCATGGGTTGATGTAACCAACGCTTAAGCATGCGGCTACCCATAGCCGTCGCGGTGTGGTCAAGCACTTCAGATAGGGTGTTATCGGTGCCGCCACTAAGATTTTGGGTGATCTCCAAATTACGGCGAGTAGCCGCATCAAGGATCACAGAATGATCTTGCTTATCCATTGTGAGTGAACGGATATGCGGAAGGGCAGTACGTTGCGTATCTTTAACGTATTGGATCAGACAACCCGCAGCGCATAAACCTAGTTTTGCGCTTTCAACACCAAAACCAACTAAGTCACGAGTACCAAATTGTTGATTCAGTTGCTGCTTCGCTGTATCTAATTCAAATTCCCATACCGGGCGACGGCGATTGCCATTACGACTTGCCATCAAATTTACAGGTTCGAAATCTTCAGGGAATAGCAGTTCACGCGGTGACGTTCTTTGTAGCTCTGCCGCCATTGCTTCTTCGGTTTCCGGCTCACATAGTTGGAATCGACCAGAAGTAATATCAAGCGTCGCGTAGCCAAATTTACCATTGTGGTGGTAAATGGAGGCTATAAGGTTATCAACACGCTCAGAAAGCAGTGCTTCATCCGTTACAGTTCCCGGTGTCACAATTCTTACGACAGCGCGATCAACCGGGCCCTTTGAAGTTGCTGGATTACCAATCTGCTCACAAATTGCTACGGACTCGCCCAACTGCACTAACTTCGCAAGATAACCTTCCACGGCATGGTATGGAACGCCCGCCATAGGGATAGGCTCACCGTTTGAAGAGCCACGTTTAGTTAGTGAAATATCGAGGAGTTGAGAGGCTTTCTTAGCGTCATCGTAGAAAAGCTCGTAGAAATCTCCCATGCGGTAGAACAGCAAAATTTCTGGATTTTCTGCTTTTAGTTTTAGGTACTGCTGCATCATAGGAGTATGTTTTTGATCGGCTTTCACAGTTAACTTCTTTCGTTTATTTCTATTGCGGCTTAGGATACGTGAAAGCGTTTCGTGCGAAAAGCGACACATGCGAAAAGATGCAAATCCAAATGATATACATCTAGATTAAGGGAAGCCAAAGATGCAGACGACTCAAGCTCTTAGTGAAAAACTCGGACACTTACTTGCGAAGCATAAACATGTATTAGTGACGGCTGAATCTTGCACTGGCGGTGGCGTTGCAAGCGCGGTAACGGATATTGCTGGTAGCTCGGCTTGGTTTGACCGTGCTTTCGTGACCTATAGTAATGAAGCGAAACAAGAGATGATCGGTGTTCAGCTTGAAACCTTAGTTGAGTTTGGTGCTGTGAGTGAGCCAGTGGTTATAGAAATGGCTCACGGGGCACTGCAACATTCAAACGGCACTATTTCTGTGTCTATCAGCGGTATTGCTGGCCCGGGCGGCGGCACGGAAGATAAACCGGTAGGGACTGTGTGTTTTGCTTGGAAAGCAGTAAATGGGTGGAACAAAGTAGGAACGCATGTATTTACAGGCGATAGATCACAAGTACGCGAACAAGCTACGTACCATGCCTTACAAGTTATTTATGATTACCTATCAATGGAAGACAAGTAACATTTGTACAAATTATTTTCATACAGGTATAGACACTGTATGAATCAACAGTATAATAAAAGCCAATTAGTCACCCCTTTGTGGGTTAGAAATAGATTCTAAGTCGCTTGTTGAAACAACCGATTATGTGGAGATAGAAATGGACGAGAATAAACAAAAAGCGTTAGCTGCAGCCCTTGGTCAGATTGAAAAGCAATTTGGTAAAGGTTCTATCATGCGTCTTGGTGATAACCGCACAATGGACGTAGAAACTATTTCTACAGGTTCTCTATCTCTAGATATCGCACTAGGTGCTGGTGGCTTACCGATGGGACGTATCGTTGAAGTTTACGGTCCAGAATCATCAGGTAAAACAACGCTAACGCTTGAGCTTATTGCTGCAGCGCAGAGAGTGGGTAAAACGTGTGCATTCGTGGATGCGGAACACGCACTTGACCCTATCTACGCTCAAAAGTTGGGTGTTGATATCGATGCTTTGCTTGTATCTCAACCTGATACCGGTGAACAAGCTCTAGAAATCTGTGATGCACTGGCTCGTTCAGGTGCTATCGATGTTCTTGTTATTGACTCGGTTGCTGCACTAACACCTAAAGCTGAGATCGAAGGCGAAATGGGCGATAGCCACATGGGTCTTCAAGCGCGTATGCTTTCTCAAGCAATGCGTAAGCTGACAGGTAACCTTAAACAGTCTAACTGTATGGCTATCTTCATTAACCAAATTCGTATGAAAATTGGTGTAATGTTCGGTAACCCAGAAACAACAACAGGTGGTAATGCACTTAAGTTCTACGCATCTGTTCGTCTTGATATTCGCCGTACTGGTGCAATCAAAGATGGTGATGAAGTTGTTGGTAACGAGACTCGTATCAAGGTTGTTAAGAACAAGATTGCTGCACCATTCAAACAAGCTGAAACTCAAATCCTTTACGGCAAAGGCTTCAACCGCGAAGGTGAGCTTATCGATTTAGGTGTTAAGAATAAGCTAGTTGAGAAAGCGGGCGCTTGGTACAGCTACAAAGGCGACAAGATCGGCCAAGGTAAATCGAACTCTTGTAAGCACCTACGTGAAAACCCAGAGATCGCTCTGGAACTTGACACTAAGCTTCGTGAATTGCTACTGACTCCTGCTGTTCTTGAAGAGAAAGGCGCAGAGAAAGAAGAAGAAAACGAAGAGCTATAAGCTAACGGTTTATAGAGCGGGTGTTTGAAAGGAACATCCGCTTTGAAAGAATAGGAAGCCTCGCATATTTTATGCGGGGCTTTTTTTGTCAAAGTATCTGTCCCCATCCTTGCAGCGCCTTGCTAGATCTATTTGGTTGTTTGAGGTAGCTTGCCAATTTTTTGTTTGTTCCCTATCTGAGCTAGTGGAATATTCTTCATTTTATCGATTTCCAACTAAAATCCTGCCCAAGGGTGTCTTTTCTACAAGAAAACTAGTCGAAGCCTTAACCATGATCTACAATACGGCAAAATTCTAACTCGACTATTTTCAGGAAGAGCTGCATGTACATGAGCACTGATGAGGTTCGCAACGCGTTCCTTAAGTTCTTTGAGAGCAAAGAACACCAAATCGTAGACAGTTCATCGTTAGTTCCACATAACGATCCAACCCTGCTGTTCACTAACGCAGGTATGAACCAATTCAAAGATTGCTTCCTAGGCGCCGAAAAGCGTGCCTACTCTCGAGCAACTACGGCTCAGCGTTGTGTACGTGCGGGTGGTAAACACAATGACCTTGAAAACGTAGGTTTCACGGCTCGTCACCACACATTCTTCGAAATGCTAGGCAATTTCAGCTTTGGCGATTACTTCAAAGAAGAAGCGATTGGGTTTGCTTGGGAATTCCTGACTGAAACACTAGGTCTGCCAAAAGATCGCCTGTTAGTAACGGTTTACGAGACAGATGACGAAGCATTCGAAATCTGGAACAAGAAAGTGGGCATTCCAGCTGACAAGATTGTTCGTATCGGCGACAAAGAAGGCGGCAAGAAGTTTGAATCTGATAACTTCTGGACGATGGGTGACACAGGTCCTTGTGGTCCATGTACTGAAATCTTCTACGATCACGGTGAGCACATTTGGGGCGGCCGTCCTGGTACACCTGAAGAAGATGGTGACCGTTTCATCGAGATCTGGAACAACGTATTCATGCAGTTCAACCGTCACGCTGACGGCACTATGGAACCGCTACCTAAGCCAGCTGTAGATACTGGTATGGGTATTGAGCGTATCTCTGCAATCATGCAGGGCGTTCACTCTAACTACGAAATTGATGTATTCCAAAAGCTAATCAAGGCGACAGCAGAAGTAGTAGGTCACGACGACCTATCTAACCAATCGCTGCGCGTTATTGCTGACCACATCCGTTCTTGTTCATTCCTAATCGCTGATGGCGTAATGCCTTCAAACGAAGGTCGTGGCTACGTTCTACGTCGTATTATTCGTCGTGCAGTTCGTCACGGTAACAAGATTGGTGCACAAGGCGTGTTCTTCCACAAACTTGTGGGTGTACTGGCTGAAGTGATGGGTTCTGCGGCTGAAGAGCTTAAGAAACAGCAAGAGCTTGTTGAAAAAGTACTTCGCATCGAAGAAGAGAACTTTGGTCGTACTCTAGAGCGCGGCATGGTTATCCTAAACGACGCATTAGACGCACTTGAAGGCAAAGAGCTTGACGGTGAAACAGTATTCAAACTTTACGATACATACGGCTTCCCTGCTGACCTTACTAACGATGTAGCTCGTGAACGCGACTTTACTATCGATGAAGAAGGCTTTGAGAAGGCGATGGAAGCACAGCGTAAGCGTGCACGTGAAGCAGGCCAATTCGGTACTGATTACAACGCGACGATCAAAGTAGACACGAACACTGAGTTCTGTGGTTACACAGCGACTGAAGGTGCGGGTGAAATCTCTGCGCTATTTGTTGACGGCGAAGAAGTATCTTCACTATCGGCTGGCGACAAAGCAATCATCATCCTTGAAGAGACACCATTCTACGCTGAGTCAGGCGGTCAATGTGGTGACGCTGGTACGCTAAAAACAGCATCTGGTCTATTCAAAGTACAAGACACTCAGAAGCTAGGTAATGCATTTGCGCACCACGGTGAGCTAGTTGAAGGTGTATTTGCTCAAGGCGATAAAGTAGAAGCTATTGTTGACGCTGAGCGTCGTGCTGCTATTTCACTAAACCACTCTGCAACTCACTTACTTCACTCTGCACTACGCGAAGTTCTAGGTGAGCACGTTGCTCAAAAAGGTTCTTTAGTTAAGCCAGACAACCTACGTTTTGACTTTTCTAACCTTGAAGCGGTAACACCGGCACAGATTAAAGAAGTAGAGCGTTTGGTTAACGCACAAGTTCGTAAGAACCACGTGATTGAAACCAACATCATGGACATCGAGTCAGCGAAAGAAAAAGGTGCAATGGCACTGTTTGGCGAGAAGTACGATGATGAAGTTCGCGTTCTGTCAATGGGCGATTTCTCTACTGAACTTTGTGGTGGTATCCACGCAAGCAACACGGGTGATATTGGCCTATTCAAGATCACTTCTGAAGGTGGTATTGCTGCGGGTATTCGTCGTATTGAAGCGGTAACGGGTGAAGCTGCTCTAGATGCAGTAGAAGCTCAGGCTAACGCTTACGAAGAGAAATTGGCTGAATCAGCTAAGAAAGCGAAATCGCTAGAGAAAGAAATCCAACTGCTTAAAGAAAAGATGGCTGCAGCTGAAGGCGCAAACATCATGGGCAAAGTAGAAGACATCTCTGGTACTAAAGTTTTGGTTGCTGCAATTGAAGGCGCAGACAACAAGAACCTACGTACTATGGTTGATAACGCTAAAAACCAAGTAGGTAGCGGCATCATCCTGATTGCGAATATCGCAGACGGTAAAGTTGGCTTGATTGCTGGCGTAACCAAAGACCTTATCGGCAAAGTAAAAGCGGGTGACCTCGTTAAGATGGTTGCTGAGCAAGTTGGCGGTAAAGGCGGCGGTCGTCCAGATATGGCTCAAGCGGGCGGTACCGACGTTGAAGCACTGCCAGAAGCACTTAAATCTGTGCGTACTTGGCTAGAAGAGCGTCTTTAAGCTTAAGTAATTGATACAAAGATGCCCAATCAGTTGATTGGGCATCTTTTATTTTGCCTATTGGAAGTGTGTTTAAACAAGGTTTGATTGAGATTAACCAAGAAGTCTAATGGTGGCGTTAGACTCCTTGGTTAATTTTTTATTGCTTCGCCCTGACGCGGAGTATGTGTTTTTTTGTCATATATAGACATTGGTCTTGGGAAGGTGAGGACGGGTGAAAATGCCTCTTATCGTGCAGAAATTTGGTGGAACGTCGGTGGGTTCAATAGAGCGGATCCATCATGTAGCAGAAAAAATCATTGAAGCGAAAAATGAAGGGAACCAGATCGTGGTTGTCGTTTCTGCTATGTCAGGTGAAACAAATCGGTTAGTTAACTTAGCTTCACAAGTTGATAGCGTGCCAAATGCTAGAGAGTTGGATGTGCTGTTAACGGCTGGAGAACAAGTTTCCATGGCTTTGTTAGCGATGACGTTGCACAAGTTGGGTTATGAAGCGACATCGATGACTGGGTATCAAGCCAAGATACACACCGATTCTAATCATAATAATGCGACGATTGAGCGTATTGATACCGCTCCTATTAGAGCGCTGTTAGATGATGATCAGATTGTCATTGTTGCGGGTTTTCAAGGTGTTAATGCGAAAGGTGATATCACAACCTTAGGGCGAGGTGGTTCAGATACCACGGCCGTTGCATTAGCGGGCGCGCTTCAAGCTAAAGAGTGTCAGATCTATACCGACGTTGATGGCGTATATTCCTGCGACCCTAGAGTGGTTAAGCAATCTAAAAAATTAGATACCTTAGACTTTCCCTCTATGGAAGAAATGGCTCGCAGAGGCGCTAAGGTTTTACACCTTCCATGTGTTCAGCATGCGTGGCGACACAATGTACCACTGAGAGTACTTTCGAGTTTTGAAGAAGGCGAGGGCACTCTCATCGCGGGTAATGATTGTTTGAATGATATTGCTGGGATAGCCATTCAAAGAGATATGCTTCGCATCGAGTGTTTGAATCAAGATTTACCGTCTCTCATGTCGCATTGCCAGTTGTTAGGGATCGAAGTCTGTAGTGTGATCGAGGAAACAGAACGGGCAGCGCTCATTATCAAACCGGACATAAGTGCTAAATTAAAACTAGTTTTTGCTGAAAAAATCCGTAATAGTGAATATGTTAGTTTGTTAACTGTGGTAGGAAGCCGAACGCAAGAAATTGTGGTCAGTTCACATGGATTGTTGTCTGAAGGCGAAATTGATGTACAACATCACTTATTGCAGCAGCAGTCTTTAACTTTGGTGATATCACCAACGCAAGTCGATATAGCTGCTAACATATTACACAATGCATACATCGTAGCGCGTGAAACACAGGGTTATCTTAAAAAAGAAGTGCATTTTGGTTAAATAAACTCAATCGATAGTTTACGAAAATATAACTTTTGTTGGATAATGCTCTCGTAGCTAGATAAATTTAGAGATTACTCAAGGAGCAAAGAATGCTAATTTTGACTCGCCGTGTTGGCGAAACACTGATGATTGGTGATGA
This sequence comes from Vibrio sp. G-C-1, assembly GCF_021728015.1. Taxonomy (NCBI): domain Bacteria; kingdom Pseudomonadati; phylum Pseudomonadota; class Gammaproteobacteria; order Vibrionales; family Vibrionaceae; genus Vibrio; species Vibrio sp. G-C-1. Next base: position 84,384 of record NZ_JAKKCR010000005.1, read on the forward strand.
AGTAACAGTTACTGTACTAGGCGTTAAAGGTAACCAAGTACGTATTGGTGTTAACGCACCTAAAGAAGTATCTGTTCACCGTGAAGAGATCTACATGCGCATTCAAGCTGAAAAAGGTAATGGTAACGTTGCATCTGGCAACTACTAATACTTTTGCGTAGAAGAGGGGCTAGCATTGTTGCTAGCCTTTTTTGATCTTGGGGTGCACATAATCACAACTTAGCAATAGGTTGATTCATTAGCTGGTTTAGTTTTAGATGCTGGATGGAGTGCTTGATATAGAAAAGCCAAGCCACCAGAGTTAACTCTTATTGAAGCATCATGATATTTGTTTGCCATAGTTCAAGTTTTACTGACTTACCCTATGGCGAAATAGAGCATCCCGTAGTATGGTGCAATCAGCAGTGACACTTACTGCGAGATAAATTAGATAATTGTTTTCCGCAGTTAATTATTGCCAATCTTTCACCTTAATTTTTAAGGGAAAAAGCGCTAATTGGATGTTATAAGTTCAATTTGCAAGCGCTTTGATTAAATTGCAAACGGTTGAATGTTTTTGTCCGGTTTTTTTCAATAAAGTGTTTGACATATTTTCGGTAAAACGTAATATGTGCCTCCGCAAGACGGTGAGGTGGCCGAGAGGCCGAAGGCGCTCCCCTGCTAAGGGAGTATGTGGTTTATAGCCGCATCGAGGGTTCGAATCCCTCCCTCACCGCCATTTCTTGCACGTTTGAATTTGCAAGCAAACACAGAAGTAACAATGTGCGCCCTTAGCTCAGCTGGATAGAGTACCTGGCTACGAACCAGGCGGTCGGAGGTTCGAATCCTCCAGGGCGCACCATTCTTTAGATTACTTTGTTAAGAAGTAATGGATAAGAATAATGAATTAGGTGAGGTGGCCGAGTGGCCGAAGGCGCTCCCCTGCTAAGGGAGTATGTGGTTTGTAGCCGCATCGAGGGTTCGAATCCCTCCCTCACCGCCATTCATTACAGGCCTATGGCCTTTTTTTTGTTTCGTAGAAACAAGAATGTGATATATTTCACAACTTCTTCACTTGAAGATACCGTGCGCCCTTAGCTCAGCTGGATAGAGTACCTGGCTACGAACCAGGCGGTCGGAGGTTCGAATCCTCCAGGGCGCACCACTATTTAGGGTTTTCATTAATCCTGATGTTGAACGTTTAGTTTTGCTTT
>NZ_JAKKCR010000005.1:85676-350732 GCF_021728015.1 Vibrio sp. G-C-1
TTAGTTTTGCTTTATTGCCTTAACTGAAAGCTTAATATCGAAACCGTTGCGCCCTTAGCTCAGCTGGATAGAGTACCTGGCTACGAACCAGGCGGTCGGAGGTTCGAATCCTCCAGGGCGCACCACTTTTAGGGTTTTCACTAATCCTGATGTTGAACGTTTAGTTTTGCTTTATTGCCTTAACTGCTTTATTGCTTTAACTAACAGCTTAATATCGAAACCGTTGCGCCCTTAGCTCAGCTGGATAGAGTACCTGGCTACGAACCAGGCGGTCGGAGGTTCGAATCCTCCAGGGCGCACCACTATTTAGGGTTTTCATTAATCCTGATGTTGAACGTTTAGTTTTGCTTTATTGCCTTAACTAAAAGCTTAATATCGAAACCGTTGCGCCCTTAGCTCAGCTGGATAGAGTACCTGGCTACGAACCAGGCGGTCGGAGGTTCGAATCCTCCAGGGCGCACCACTTTTAGGGTTTTTAGTAATCCTGATGTTGAACGCTTAGTTTTGCTTTATAGTCTTAACTACTTTATTGCCTTAACTAACAGCTTAATATCGAAACCGTTGCGCCCTTAGCTCAGCTGGATAGAGTACCTGGCTACGAACCAGGCGGTCGGAGGTTCGAATCCTCCAGGGCGCACCACCTTATTAAAGAAAGCCTCGTTTATACGAGGCTTTTTTTATGTCTGCTGCAAATTTGTTGCGATAATGTTAAATTTTGTCGTTGTTTAACCTGTTGTATTTAAAGTAATTCTTGATTGCTTCTTTGTTATTCTACCTTTCTCATATCATTTCTAAGAAAAGCCCCGTTTAAGTCACAGTTTAAATATCTATAAATGACGTATTTGACAGATTTATGTGATCTGATAGGCGAATAATTAACCTTATGTGTGCGTTATCCGTAACAGAACCTTAAACAAAATTGACAAACTTTTACCAATCGAGATAATCCATGGGTCGGGATCACTATTCGCTGAAATCCTGTACGTATGTCAGGATGACGAAGAAAGGAAGCAACATGACTAATATTGGAAGCCTGCTAGGAGATGCGGCGACTCTAATGATAACGGGGATGTCCGTTGTCTTTATTTTCCTAACTATTCTAGTTTACCTCGTTCGGTTGATGTCAAAACTGGTACCAGAAGAAGTACCAGAGCCGATCGCAGCACCTAAAAAAATTAAAAAATCACAATCAAACCCTTCAGCTGTTAGTCCACAGGTAGTGGCAGCAATTTCGGCCGCGGTTCATCAATACCGTGCGTCTACTGCTAAGTAGCATTTAAAGGATTAAAAAGGAGTTTATGAGCATGTCTAAACCACTAGCTATCACAGATGTGGTACTTCGTGACGCGCACCAGTCACTATTTGCTACTCGTATGCGTATCGAAGATATGCTGCCAATTGCGGCAGAACTGGATAAAGTCGGTTACTGGTCTTTAGAGACTTGGGGCGGCGCAACGTTTGATTCGTGTATTCGTTTTCTAGGAGAAGATCCGTGGGAGCGTTTGCGTGAGCTGAAAAAAGCGATGCCAAACACACCAATGCAGATGCTACTGCGTGGTCAAAATTTATTGGGTTACCGTCACTACGCGGATGATGTAGTAGAAAAATTTGTTGAACGTGCCCATAAGAACGGCATGGACGTATTCCGTATTTTTGATGCGATGAATGACGTACGTAACTTTGAAACAGCAGTGAAAGCAACGATTGATGTTGGTGGTCACGCTCAAGGTACGTTGTCTTACACAACCAGTCCGGTTCACAACTCAGATACTTGGGTTGATTTGGCTAAACGCCTAGAGGATCTAGGTTGTCATTCACTATGTATCAAAGATATGTCAGGTTTATTAAAGCCGTATGAAGCGGAAGAGCTGATTACACGTATCAAATCATCGTGTGACGTTCCTCTAGCGTTGCATAGCCACGCGACAACAGGTCTATCGACAGCAACAGCGGTTAAAGCCGTTGAAGCGGGTATCGATATTCTAGACACCGCTATTTCTTCAATGAGCTGTACTTACGGTCACACGCCAACCGAAACGGTTGTTGCGATGTTAGAAGGTACAGAGCGTGATACCAATCTTAAGCTTGATCAGATCGAACCTATCGCGGCGTACTTCCGTGATGTACGTAAAAAGTACGCGAAATGGGAAGGTCAGCTAAAAGGTGTTGATTCACGTATCTTGATTGCTCAGGTTCCTGGCGGCATGTTAACCAACATGGAAGGCCAGCTTAAAGAACAGGGCGCAGCCGATCGTATGGACGAAGTGCTCGAAGAGATCCCTCGCGTACGTAAAGAGCTGGGTTACATTCCTTTGGTAACACCTACTTCTCAGATTGTTGGTACTCAAGCGGTTATCAACGTTCTAACGGGTGAGCGCTACAAGAGCATCACTAAAGAGACTGCAGGTCTACTGAAAGGTGAATACGGTCAAGCGCCTGCTGAGGTTGATGCTGAACTGCAAGCGAAAGTGTTAGATGGTGCAGAGCCAATCACGTGTCGTCCTGCTGATTTACTTAAGTCTGAAATGGATACGTTAACGACAGACCTTTTAGAAAAAGCGAAATCAGATGGCATTTCACTCGCTGAAGATACCGTTGATGATGTACTGACATACGCACTTTTCCCACAAGTCGGCCTTAAGTTCCTTAAGAACCGTCGTAACCCTGAAGCATTTGAACCTGCACCAACTGCAGAAACGGCAGCTCCTGTTGCGGCACCACAGCCTGTTGCAGGTAGCATTGAAAGCTACAGCGTGAAGGTTGATGGTCAAGTTTATGATGTTGAAGTTGGCCCTCAAGGTGAACTGACATCGGTATCTCCATCAGCGAAACCAGCACAAGCGTCTCAAGCAGCACCAGCTGCGGCTTCTGATGCAGAAGCAGTTCCAGCTCCATTAGCTGGCAACATCTTCAAAGTGATCGTTCAGCCTGGTGCTGAAGTGGCTGAAGGCGATGTGCTACTGATCTTGGAAGCGATGAAAATGGAAACGGAAGTTCGTGCTGCTCGTGGTGGTATCGTTCAGGAATTGAATGTTAAAGAAGGCGATGCAGTTACTGTAGGCGCTCCACTACTAAGCTTAGCGTAAGGGAGTACCATGGAAGGATTGATGACCTTATGGTCTGAAACAGGGATTGCTAACTTTGAGTTCGGCCAGATTTGTATGATGCTGGTCGGTTGCTTATTGTTGTTTTTGGCAATTCGTAAAGGATTTGAACCGTTACTTTTATTACCGATTGGTTTTGGTGCTGTATTAGCAAATATTCCAAATGCTGGGTTTACTGATCCCGGTGGTTTGCTTTACTACGTTTACTACATTGGTATTGAAACGGGTATTTTCCCACTGCTGATCTTTATGGGTGTTGGTGCAATGACGGACTTCGGTGCGTTGATTGCTAACCCTAAAACGTTATGGCTAGGGGCTGCGGCTCAGTTTGGTATCTTCGCAACGCTATTTGGTGCGATCTTGCTGAACTATGTTCCAGGAATGGAATTCTCAATGGCAGATGCTTCGTCAATTGCGATCATTGGTGGTGCCGATGGCCCAACCGCGATCTTCTTGGCGAGTAAGTTGTCTCCTGACCTACTAGGTGCCATTGCAGTTGCGGCTTATAGCTACATGGCTTTAGTTCCTATTATTCAGCCACCTATCATGAAAGCGCTAACGACGCCGGAAGAACGCAAGATTAAGATGGCGCAGTTACGTCACGTTGGTAAAGCCGAGAAGATCCTTTTCCCGCTTGCTGTACTACTGATGACGATTCTGTTCCTACCTTCAGCAACACCTCTAGTAGGTATGTTCTGCTTGGGTAACTTAATGCGTGAAGCGGGTGTGGTTGATCGCCTTTCAAAAACAGCTCAAAACGAACTGATTAACGTCGTAACTATTTTCCTTGGCCTAGGTGTTGGTTCTAAGCTTCAAGCGGATACGTTCTTGAACTTAGAGACGCTGGGTATTTTAGGTTTAGGTGCGGTGGCATTCAGTATTGGTACGGCGGGTGGCGTATTAATGGCTAAGTTGCTTAATCGCTTCTCTAAAGAAGACATCAATCCATTGATTGGCGCGGCCGGTGTATCAGCGGTTCCGATGGCGGCTCGTGTTGTAAACAAGGTTGGTCTTGAGGCAAACCCTCAAAACTTCTTGTTGATGCATGCGATGGGCCCGAACGTGGCAGGTGTACTTGGTAGTGCGGTTGCGGCGGGTATTCTATTAGCTCTAGTGGGTTAGTAGGTTCCTAGGTCACGTATCGTTACGTTAATTGGTCGTCAATTTACGAATGAGCGGTTAACTTAGCCTTATTAAATGGTTTATAGTCAAAGGGATGCTTTCGCATCCCTTTCTTTTTATCAATTAGGGTGCTTGCTCATCAGGGCTTTTATCAATCAAGGAAATGTGGAAATGGAAAATAAACAGATAGCGATTACTCAATTCGGCGGTGTCGAAAACCTCAGTATTCAAACCCGTGCTATTCCTGAGCCTAAGGCTGGAGAAGTCGTGGTTAAAGTTTCCTTTTCGGGCATTAATCCGATTGATGTTAAAACCCGTGCTGGTCTAGGTTGGGCTGCAGCACAGAACAAAGATAACCTGCCTTGGGTACCTGGTTATGACATTTCAGGGCAAATTGTCACCCTAGGCGAACAGGCAGAGCGTTTTACTGTTGGTGATAACGTTGCCGGCTTTATTGGTTTCCCACTGCAAGGTGGCGGTTACAGCCAATATGTGTGTGTCCCAGAAGCGGCATTAAGCATGGTTCCTGATTCGGTGACTCTAGAAGCGGCCGCAGCATTACCATTAGCCAGCCAAACGGCAGCGCAAGCGCTCAACAAAGCTGAAGTGAAAGAGGGCGATCGCGTACTCATCTTGGCGGGCGCAGGCGGCGTTGGTCATCTAGCGGTTCAAATTGCCGTGGCAGCGAAAGCCGAGGTTTACACTACGTGTAGCGAAGCCAATCTTGATTACTTAGCAACGTTAGGCGCTCATGCGATTAACTATAGGTTTGCTCCAGCATCAGAAAGAGTATCCGATGTTGATGTACTGATTGATTTGGTCGGTGGCGATACGGCACTTGATGCATTGAAGTGCCTGAAAGATGGCGCGAGAGTCGTGACAGTCCCAACCTTGTCTGCAGAACTGATCTGTGAAAAAGCCACACTACTGGGTTTTACTGCATCAGGTATGTTGGTTGCGCCAAACCCAGAACAAATGGACACCATGCTTTACATGGTTAGTGTCGGATTGCTCAAGACCGAAATTCAAGGTATCTACCAATTAGATGAAGCGCAGTCGGCTCACCTACAGGTTGAAACCGGACACACCAGAGGCAAGGTACTACTTAAAATGCAAGAAGGTTGATATGCAGTGCTAGAGTTTTTTAATTCTCTTTTCGAAAATATAGCGCTGTGGTTCTCTGACTCGGCGCTGTGGGTACTCTTCATCAGTGGCTTCTTGAGTGCCACATTATTGCCCGGGGGATCAGAAGCGAGCCTTGTGGCAGCCTTGAGCTTAGATCAGTTTTCAACATCATCGATCATTCTTCTCGCGACACTCGGTAATACTTTAGGCGGGCTGACCAACTATTGGATTGGTTTATGGTTGCCTAATCGAACTCAATCTGAAAAGCATGGTCATAAGGCTATGGCTTGGCTGAGTCGCTATGGTTACTGGACATTGTTATTCAGTTGGTTACCCATCATTGGTGATCCTTTGTGTCTGGCTGCGGGTTGGCTGAGAATGAAATTTATCCCTAGCGTTATTTTGATAGCGATTGGCAAAGCCGCTCGCTACAGCTTACTTGCTGCTATCTACTTCGGTTTTTTCTAAGGAGAACCTATGAAAAAGGTTTTACTTGGTACATTTTCTCTTATCGCCATTGCTGGCTGTTCTTACAATGTACCTAGCTCAACACCCTTCTTTTCCTCGTTACCGGAAGGCGTCACTCTGTTAGAAGAGGTTAAGCCTTCTAAAGATAAAGTCGTGATTCCTTATGCGAAGTATCAGCTTGAAAACGGCTTGACCGTTATTCTTTCTCCTGATGATTCTGATCCACTTGTTCATGTTGATGTGACCTATCATGTGGGTTCTGCTCGTGAACAGATTGGTAAATCAGGCTTTGCTCACTTCTTTGAACACATGATGTTCCAAGGCTCTGAGAACGTCGGTGATCAACAGCACTTCAAGATCATCACCGAAGCGGGTGGTTCGTTAAATGGCACCACCAACCGTGACCGAACTAATTACTTTGAAACCGTTCCTTCTAACCAACTCGAAAAAATGTTGTGGTTAGAATCGGACAGAATGGGTTTCTTGTTAGATGCAGTTTCTCAAAAGAAATTTGAGGTGCAAAGAGGCACGGTTAAGAATGAGCGAGCGCAAAGCTATGAAAACCGCCCTTACGGTTTGATGTGGGAGCGCATGGGAGAAGCACTGTATCCAGAAGGTCACCCTTACTCGTGGCAACCAATCGGTTATGTTGAAGACTTAGATCGTGTTGATGTGAATGACCTTAAGGCATTTTTCTTACGTTGGTATGGCCCAAACAATGCCGTGTTAACGATCGGTGGTGATATCGACGTTGATGACACGCTAGAGTGGGTTAACAAGTACTTTGGCCCTATCCCTCAAGGACCTGAAGTTAAGGCGGCAGAGAAGCAACCTGCAGTGCTGACTGAAGACAAGTTCATCACCTTAAAAGATAATATTCGTCAGCCGATGGTGCTTGTTGGTTGGCCAACAACGTATCGTGGTGAAGAGACGCAGGCTTCATTGAATGCACTGTCCAATGTGTTAGGTTCTGGCACCAACAGCTACCTGTATCAAAACCTCGTAAAAACGCAAAAAGCGGTGAGCGCAGGATCTTTCCATGATTGTGCTGAGCTTGCATGTACCATGTATGTGTATGCGATGGGTAATTCAGGTGAAAAAGGCGATTTGACGGTTCTGAACCAAGAGCTGATGGATACCTTAGATCAATTCTCGAAAGAGGGCGTTGAACAAGAGCGTTTAGACCAGATCACTGGTATGGCAGAAGCGGATGCAGTTTTTGCACTGCAAAGTGTTAAAGGCAAGGTTTCACAGCTTGCGTCTAACCAAACCTTCTATGGTCAGCCGGATCGCATTGAATCGCAACTCGATCAAATTCGAGCGGTTACTCCAGAAAGCGTAAGTAAGGCATACCAAGATTTCATCGAAGGCAAGCACAAGGTTACGTTGAGTGTGGTTCCCAAGAAAAAACTCGACTTAGCGGTTCGTGAGGCTACCTTTATCACACCTGCACGTACCCTTCCTGAATACAGCAAGGTGACGGAAGACCAACTGGATTTCAGAAAGGCGCCAAACACATTTGATCGCAGCGTGATGCCAGAAGTGAACTTTGGTGTTGAAGCGACCATGCCTGAGTTGTACCGCATGCACTTTGCGAACGGCACTGACTTGATTGGTACCGTGACCAGTGAAACGCCGACAGTACAGCTGCAAATTCAACTGCCTGCAGGCGAACGCTATGTTCGTAAAGGTCAAGAAGGCTTAGCGAACCTAACGGCTTCGATGATGGAAGAGGGGTCGACTAAACGAACGGTTGAAGAACTACAGGCGACCTTAGATAAGCTTGGCAGTAGCGTTAGCATTGGCGCAGGCAGTTATACCACGGATATCTCGGTTTCAACGCTAGAGAAAAACCTGCCTCAAACCTTAGCGATCGTACAAGAGGTTCTGTTTGAGCCTAAGTTTGATGAGCAAGACTTTGAACGTGTTAAGAAGCAGATGCTTGAAGGTGTTGTCTATCAGCATCAACAACCAAGCTGGATGGCTTCTCAAGCAACCCGTGAAGTGCTATTTGGTGACAGTATTTTTGCTCGAGCAAGCGATGGCACCAAGGCGTCTCTATCGGATCTAACCTTAGATGATGTGAAAAAATTCTATGCACAACACTACACACCGGAAGGTGCCAATATTGTTGTTGTGGGAGACATCTCGAAGAAAGAGGTGGGGAAACAGCTACAATTCTTTGAACAGTGGCAAGGCGATGCGGCACCACTAACGCGTCCTCAGATCATCAAAGAGCTTTCAGGACAGCATCTGTATTTAGTTGATAAACCGGGTGCACCGCAAAGTATTGTTCGTTTAGTGCGTAAAGGTTTACCTTTCGACGCGACTGGTGAGTTGTATTTGAGCCAGCTAGCCAACTTTAACTTAGCCGGTAACTTCAATAGCCGCATTAACCAAAACTTACGTGAAGACAAGGCGTACACTTACGGTGCGAGCGGTTACTTCGCGAGTACGCGTGAAACTGGTGCGGTAGTATTTAGTGCTCAAGTGAGAGCCAATGCGACGGTTCCATCGATTCAAGAGTTTATCTCAGAGCTAAATGAATTTAGTCAAAGTGGATTAACTGACGAAGAGGTGAAATTTATGCGCCTTGCCGTCGGTCAACAAGATGCACTCAAATACGAAACACCAAGTCAAAAGGCTGGGTTGTTGAGTAATATTGTTGCGCTGAGCCTTGATGAAGATTATCTGCAACAACGTAATCAGATAGTTGAAACGGTCTCAAAAGAGACTTTAAACGAGCTATCTAAGAAATGGTTTGACCCGAATGATTATCAAATAATTGTTGTTGGTGATGCGACTTCGCTTCGTCCTCAACTAGAAAAGTTAGATATTCCAATAGAAGAGCTTGAAATCATTCGTTAGAGTACACATTAAAGGGGGAGGGAAAAGACTCTATTTTTCTCCTCCAACCTAATTTATGATAGTTCTAATCAGAACGATATAAGATAAGTGAACTGAATTTTGACTGATTTTGCTGCGCGACTAAAGCAAGTTGCAACCAACCCTAAGACCTTCTCTCAATTTGGTCGTGGTGTTGAAAGGGAAACGTTACGCTACACGGAAGATGGGCATCTTGCTACTGGGCCGCACCCAAAGGCTTTGGGATCTGCGTTGATGAACGGATGGGTAACGACCGATTTTTCCGAGTCGCTACTGGAGTTTATTACGCCTGTTTCTAACGACGTTCCGACGCTTTTGAATCAGTTGTCTGATATCCATCACTTCACACAAACCAAGTTAGATGGCGAAAAGATGTGGCCGCTTTCTATGCCTTGTTACGTAGGCAGTGAAGATTACATTCAGCTAGCGCAATACGGCACCTCTAACAACGGCAAAATGAAGACGCTATATCGTGAAGGCCTAAAGCGCCGTTACGGTAGCCTGATGCAGATTATTTCTGGTGTTCACTTCAACTTCTCTTTCCCAGAAAGTTTTTGGGATAGCCTGTTTGGAGAGCAAACAGAAGAAACGCGTTGTGAAGCTAAGTCAGATGCGTACTTTGGTTTGATTCGTAATTATTACCGTTTTGGTTGGTTAATCCCATATTTCTTCGGTGCTTCACCTGCACTATGTCCTTCTTTCATCAAAGGAAGAGAGACAAAGCTACCTTTTGAGAAGGTTGGCGAGACACTATATCTGCCAAAAGCAACGGCACTTCGCCTGAGTGATCTTGGCTACACCAATAGTGCTCAAAGCGTATTAAAGATTGGCTTCAATAGCCTAGACCAGTACCTTGAAGGTCTGAACCAAGCGATTCGCACGCCATCAGAAGAGTTTGCTGAGATTGGCACTAAGGTTGATGGTGAATACCGTCAATTGAATAGTAACGTTCTTCAAATCGAGAACGAGCTTTATGCGCCAATTCGCCCTAAGCGCGTGGCGAAAAGTGGTGAAAAACCATCGGAAGCACTGGCTCGTGCTGGTGTTGAGTACATCGAAGTTCGTTCTTTGGACGTAAACCCATTCAGCTCAATTGGTATCAATGAGCAACAAGTTCGCTTCCTCGATCTATTCTTAACTTGGAGTGTTCTATCTGACTCTGCTGAGATGGATAACTGCGAACTTGAATGCTGGCGCGATAACTGGAACAAGGTGATCTTAGAAGGTCGTCAGGTTGGTTTAGAACTCAAGATTGGTTGTGATGGCGAGAGGCTGTCTCTGCAAGATTGGGCTAAACGCGTATTCAAAGATCTTCGTGTTATCGCTGAGTTGATGGATGCTGAACAAGGTGGTCGTGCATACCAAGAAACGTGCGATACGCTTGAAACTTGGATCGATAACCCAGAGCTGACCATTTCTGGCCAGTTGCTAGAAGAGACCAAAAAATTAGGTGGCTTGGGTAAAGTGGGTTGTGCGTTAGGAAAAACGTACGCTCAGCAACACAAAGCACACCAATATAAAGTTTACTCAGCTGAGTTGATGGAAGCGGAAGTTCAACGCTCTGTGATTGCTCAGCAACAAAGTGAAGAAGCAAGCACTCAAGATTTTGACAGCTTCTTAACGGATTATTTTTCGTATTTAAAAGCATAGCGAGACTTTGGTGGAAAGGAAGCAAGCCTTATTAGGCCAGCCTAAACGCGTAAGTGGAAAATGGTTGCCAGTAGTGACTGTTGGTATTGTCTCTAGCCTATTGGTTGGATGTGCAACGCCACCGCCAAAGCAGCAAGATAACTTGTGTAGCATCTTCAGAGAACACCCGTCGTGGTATGAAGATGCTCTCGATATGCAAGAAGAGTGGGGCACGCCGATCAACGTAGCAATGGCTTTTGTGAAACAAGAGAGCAGCTATCGTCATGATGCGCGCCCGCCTAAAGATTACATTCTTGGCTTTATTCCGTGGGGACGCGTGAGTAGTGCCTACGGTTATGCACAAGCTCAAGATCCTGCTTGGGAAGATTTCCAAAAGGCGACGAATAACGGTGGCTCAAGAACCAACTTTGATGATGCATTGATGTTCATCGGTTGGTACACCAGCGAGACGCGTCGTCAGCTTGGTATTTCACTATGGGATCCGTATAACCAATATTTGGCTTATCATGAAGGTCGTGGTGGTTATAAGCGCAAGTCATACAATAGCAAACCATCGTTGATTAAGGTGGCGCGCAAAGTCGAACAGCAAGCAAAAGATTATGGATGGCAGCTTAAACAGTGTCGTAAAGAACTAGAAGACAATAGAAGTTGGTTTTTCTAAAGCCAACCGTCACGGAGAAGAGCAATGCCTTTATTAGATAGTTTCACTGTTGATCACACGCGCATGAACGCACCTGCAGTTCGTGTAGCTAAAACAATGCAAACCCCAAAAGGGGATACCATCACTGTGTTTGACCTGCGTTTTACTGCGCCAAACAAAGACATCCTATCTGAGAAAGGTATCCATACTCTAGAGCATCTATACGCAGGATTTATGCGTAATCAATTGAATGGTTCAGATGTAGAGATCATCGATATTTCACCGATGGGCTGTCGTACTGGTTTCTACATGAGCCTGATTGGTACGCCTTCAGAGCAGCAAGTGGCAGACGGTTGGTTGGCTGCAATGCAAGATGTGCTGAAAGTTGAGAATCAAAATAAGATCCCTGAGCTGAACGAGTATCAATGTGGTACTGCGGCAATGCACTCTTTGGATGAAGCTAAAGATATCGCTAATGCGATCATCGCTGCCGGTATCTCTGTAAACAAAAATGATGAACTGGCATTGCCAGAGTCGATGCTTCAAGAGCTTAAGATCGACTAGTCATTGTTAGTTCACCTTGAATACGCTTCACTCTAGAGACAGAGCGAGTTAGATACTAAAAGGCCCGGTTCAATGAACCGGGCCTTTTTCGTCAATGTATTTTAGGACGAGACATATTTTAGAGCTAGGCAGTTGTCTCATGTGAGCTTGTGATTACTCACTTAGTTATCCCAGTCTAGCAAACCACTTTTATCCGTTAACGATCTGCGGGAACACGCGAACGAGCTTGATACGGTTCTCTTCGAGTTCAACAATTTCCATTGGATGACTCGCAACTTGAACACTCAGGTGACTCTCAGGAATGTCTTCAAGGTGTTCCAGTATTAAACCATTAAGTGTTCTTGGGCCATTTGTAGGCAGTGTCCACTGCAAGCCTTTGTTTATGTCACGGATATTGGCGCTGCCTTCAATCAAGAAGCTGCCATCGCTTTGCGGTGTGATCTCTTCAGATAAGCTTGGTGCAATTGAGGTCGTAAACTCACCAACGATTTCTTCTAGAATATCTTCAAGGGTAACCAAGCCGTTGATATCGCCATACTCATCCACAATCAAACCGATGCGCTGTTTATTGCGCTGAAACTTAAGTAGTTGGATATTGAGTGGTGTCGCTTCAGGAATAAAGTAGATCTCATCCGCAGCACGCAACAGTGTCTCTTTATTGAATTCGTTCTTTTCAAGCATCAAGCGGTAAGCTTCTCGTAACCTAAGCATGCCAACCACTTCATCTATCTGGTCACGATATAACACAATACGCCCATGAGGGGAGTGAGTTAATTGGCGAACGATAGATTTCCAGTCATCATTGATGTCGATGCCAGTGATTTCATTTCGAGGCACCATAATGTCGTTCACGGTCACGTGTTCTAAATCTAAAATAGATACCAACATATCTTGGTGGCGTTGAGGTATTAGGCTTCCCGCTTCATTTACCACGGTTCTAAGCTCTTCAGAGCTTAAGTGGTCGGTCGCATCGTGACGGGCTTTGACACCTAAGATACGAATAAAACCGTTGGTAATGAAGTTCACCAATATCACCAATGGTGACAGTACCTTCATCAGTATTATCAAAAGGATACTACTGGCGTAAGAGACACGCTCTGGAAACAGAGAAGCGATGGTTTTTGGGGTTACCTCGGCAAACACGAGGATCACGAGAGTCAGGACACCGGTAGCAATCGCTACGCCGATATCCCCGTAGATGCGCATACCAAGAATAGTCGCGATCGCAGACGCAAGAATGTTGACGAGATTGTTGCCGATGAGAATTAGGCCGATCAATCTGTCTGGGCGGTTCAGAAGTTTTTCTACGCGTTTGGCACCTTTATGACCCGTATTGGCCAAGTGCTTTAAACGGTAGCGGTTCAAGGACATCATGCCCGTTTCGGAACCAGAGAAATAACCAGAAATTACAATGAGACACGCGAGTAGCGCAAATAAGATACCCGTTGATATGTCGTCCAAAACTATTCTTTTCCTATTTGTGTATCTTGATTAATTTATGACCGAACATGGTCGAGATGTCAATTGAATCTAACGGACTCAATATTTTAAAGGCAAGGTGTGTGAGACATTGCCTTCATTTTACAGACTAATTCAGGATGATTTCCTGAACGAAGCGGCTACCGAAGTAGGCTAATGTGAGCATGCTGGCACCGGCAAGTGCGAACCAAGTGACTTTTTGTCCACGCCAACCTTTCTGATAGTGACCCCATAGAAGGATGGAGTAGATAACCCAAGCAATAAAAGACAATACAGCCTTGTGTGCTTTTCCTTGAGCAAACATATCTTGTACGAAGATAAGGCCAGTCAATAAAGTACCTGTTAATAAGCCATTACCGATCAGAATGATCTTGAAAAGCTGTCTTTCCACCATCATTAAAGGAGGTAGGTTAGGGTTTATCACTAACGCTTTTTTCTTTTTAAGTTTGTGATCTAGCCACGCAAGTTGTAGGGCGTATAGCGCACCGATAGTCAACGTCGCGTATGAGAACAAAGCCAAAGAGATGTGCAGTAGCAGCTTTGGGTCATTCTCTAGATGTTTGATGAACGTGCTTGAAAGAAAAGTGGCAGCCATTAGATTTAGAGCTGCGAAGCTATAAACAACCGGCAAGATGAACCACAAACGGGTTTTGAGCATCGCACCGCTCATGACCAAAGAGATGATTAAACTGATCAATGAAGCAACGTTCAAGATACTGAGGTTTTGGCCACTGGCATTAAAAATTAAATCGCCAAGCAACCAAGCATGGAAAGCTAAAGCAAGTAATGCGCTGATAAACACCGTTTTTACGCGGATTCCTGTTTGGTGCACGAGACCTGGAATGATCGTGGAAATCGCCATTGTATAAAGAAAGGCTGCTGCGATCGCAATAAGACTGTCCATGGTATCCATTTAAATGATTACTAATTGGCGAATTATACCTCGCATCGCTCTTTGGGGCTATGGTGAACCTCATTCAATTCCAAGTGAATAATGTCTCACATCACAAGCGTGGATGATTAACGCTCTACAACGGGTATGACTCTAATCCGCGCTAATGTATACTCACAGTAATAGTCGCAGTTTTGAGCGAAGAGAAAACTATGTTTGATAATTTAACGGATCGTCTATCCAAAACGCTGAAGAACATCAGCGGTAAAGGTCGTCTGACCGAAGACAATATAAAAGAGACGCTGCGTGAAGTACGTATGGCGCTACTTGAAGCCGACGTTGCACTGCCCGTTGTCCGCGATTTTGTTAAGCGCGTAAAAGAAGGCGCTGTGGGTGTTGAGGTTTCTAAATCTCTAACACCTGGTCAAGAATTCATTAAGATCGTTCAAGCTGAGCTTGAAGCTGTGATGGGTGAGTCTAACGAGGCTCTTGACCTAGCAGCACAGCCGCCAGCCGTTATTTTAATGGCAGGTCTACAAGGTGCGGGTAAAACCACATCGGTAGGTAAGCTATCTAAGCTCCTGACTGAGCGTGACAAGAAGAAAGTTTTGGTTGTGTCTGCCGACGTTTACCGTCCAGCGGCGATCAAACAGCTTGAAACGTTAGCAAGCGATGTTGGCGTCGACTTCTTCCCATCTTCAGCTGATCAAAAGCCTCTTGATATTGCAAACGCTGCAATCGACCATGCGAAGAAGAAATTCTACGACGTGCTAATTGTCGATACTGCTGGTCGTTTGGCTATCGATGAAGAGATGATGGGCGAGATCAAAGAGCTTCATACTGCAATTAAACCAGTAGAGACTTTGTTCGTTGTTGATGCAATGACTGGTCAAGATGCTGCGAACACTGCAAAAGCTTTTGGTGATACGCTACCACTAACCGGTGTTATCTTGACGAAAGTTGATGGTGATGCGCGAGGTGGTGCTGCACTGTCTGTTCGTCATATCACTGGCAAGCCGATTAAATTCTTAGGTGTTGGTGAAAAGACTGACGCACTAGAACCATTCCACCCAGATCGTGTTGCTTCTCGTATCTTAGGTATGGGCGACGTACTGTCTCTTATTGAAGACCTACAGAAAAACGTTGATACCGAGAAAGCAGAGAAACTGGCTAAGAAGTTCAAAGAGAAGAAAGGCTTTGACCTTGAAGACTTCCGTGAGCAGCTTGGTCAGATGAAAAACATGGGCGGAATGATGGGCATGATGGATAAGCTTCCAGGCATGTCTCAGCTACCAGACAACGTTAAAGATAAAGTTGATGACAAGATGTTCAAGCAAATGGAAGCGATCATCAACTCTATGACAATGAAAGAACGTCAGCGTCCAGACCTAATCAAAGGCTCACGCAAAAAGCGTATTGCTGCAGGTTCTGGTACGCAGGTACAAGATGTAAACCGTATGCTTAAACAGTTCACTCAAATGCAGAAGATGATGAAGAAAATGCAGAAGGGTGGAATGAAAGGCATGATGCGCAACATGCAGGGCATGATGGGCGGCGGTGGAGGTATGGGCGGAATGGGTGGTGGTTTTAACCCGTTTGGTCGATAATCTACAAATGTAAGCTTTAGCTACGTTACTTTT
This sequence comes from Vibrio sp. G-C-1, assembly GCF_021728015.1. Lineage (NCBI taxonomy): Bacteria > Pseudomonadati > Pseudomonadota > Gammaproteobacteria > Vibrionales > Vibrionaceae > Vibrio > Vibrio sp. G-C-1. The sequence goes on from NZ_JAKKCR010000005.1 coordinate 101,247, forward strand.
CATAGTGTTAGCCGTGTCACAGAAAGTGTCCGGTTGCTATGTTGGTGAAAAAATAGCTAAAGCCCTTGCATTGCACCGGAATAAGAGTAAAATTCCGGGGCTTTAATTTGGCACGAGACCCCAAGCTATTTACTTATACTTGGGGTTAATTATTTTATTAAGAAAGCAAAGAGGACGACATGGTAACCATTCGTTTGGCACGTCACGGTGCAAAGAAGCGCCCATTTTATCAAATCGTAGTTGCGGATAGCCGTAACTCTGTAACTGGCCGTTTCATCGAGAAAGTAGGTTTCTTTAACCCTACTGCTCAAGGTCAAGAAGAAGGTCTACGTCTAGACCTAGATCGTGTTAACCATTGGGTTGGTCAAGGCGCATCTCTATCTGATCGTGTAGCTAAGCTAGTTAAAGACGCTCAAAAAGCGGCTTAATTCTTTTTTAAAGAGAAATAGCTTATGTCGATGAAGGGTAAAGAAACGATGAGCGAGCAAAATAATAGAATTGTTATGGGTAAACTTGGGTCTACCTATGGTATTCGTGGCTGGCTTAAAGTGTTCTCCTACACAGACAATGCTGAAAGCATATTTGATTACAGCCCTTGGTATTTAAACCAAAAGGGTAAGTGGGTTGAGTACAAAGTTGAGAGCTGGAAACGTCATGGCCAAGGTTATGTATGTAAGCTAGCGGGATTAGATGTTCGTGAAGACGCACAACTGATGACTAACTTTGAAATTGCTATTGACCCTGCTTCGTTACCTGAATTGTCAGAAGATGAATTCTACTGGCGCGAATTGTTCGGTATGCAAGTTTTTACCACTAAAGGTTACGACCTTGGTGAGGTCACTGACCTATTAGAAACTGGTTCGAACGATGTTCTAGTAATTAAAGCAAATCTTAAAGATGCTTTTGGCCAAAAGGAACGGTTAGTACCGTACCTTGAAGAGCAAGTGATCAAGAAAGTTGATCGCGAAGCTCGCCGGATCGAAGTTGACTGGGATCCTGGATTCTAACTCCAAATTACAGAGCGAGAGAACACATGTGGGTTGGCATTATTAGCCTGTTTCCTGAAATGTTCCGTTCTGTTACTGATTTTGGAGTAACAGGTCAAGCGGTTAAAAAAGGTCTTTTATCTATTGAGACATGGAATCCTCGCGATTTCACTCATGATAAACATCGCACTGTTGATGATAGACCTTACGGTGGTGGTCCTGGCATGTTAATGATGGTTCAGCCTTTGCGCGATGCTATCCAAACTGCCAAGCAAGCAGCACCGGGAAAGACGAAAGTAATCTATCTTTCACCTCAAGGTCGTAAACTCGACCAGAAAGGTGTTGAAGAGTTGGCAACAAACGAGAACTTGCTTCTTATTTGTGGTCGCTATGAAGGGGTAGATGAGCGCATTATTCAATCTGAAGTCGACGAAGAATGGTCGATTGGCGATTTTGTGATGACGGGTGGCGAACTGCCAGCCATGACGTTGATTGATTCAGTCTCTCGGTTTGTTCCGGGTGTACTTGGAGATTTCGCTTCAGCAGAAGAAGATTCTTTTGCAAATGGTTTGCTAGATTGTCCCCATTATACGCGCCCTGAGGTGCTAGACGATAAAGATGTGCCATCGGTACTCAAGTCTGGAAACCATAAGGACATTCGTCGCTGGCGATTAAAACAATCGTTGGGCCGAACTTGGCTAAGAAGACCAGAGCTCCTGGAAAACCTAGCTCTGACTGACGAACAGGAACAATTACTGGCTGAATTCATTAAAGAGCAACGCTCTTAACGAAAAGCAAGCAGTAACCTATTAAATTTAGTATCAGTTTATTCTAGGAATTTATACAAATGAGCAACATCATCAAGGCTCTTGAAGAAGAGCAACTAAAATCAGACCTTCCTAAATTCGCACCAGGTGACACTGTTGTAGTTCAGGTTAAGGTAAAAGAAGGTGACCGTGAGCGTCTACAGGCTTTCGAAGGCGTTGTAATCGCTATTCGTAACCGTGGTCTACACTCTGCATTCACAGTTCGTAAGATCTCGAACGGTGAAGGCGTAGAGCGTGCGTTCCAAACTCACTCTCCAATGGTTGATAGCATCGAAGTTAAACGCCGTGGTGCAGTACGTCGTGCCAAGTTGTACTACCTACGTGAGCGTTCTGGTAAGTCAGCTCGTATTAAAGAGAAGCTTACTAAGAAGTAATTCTTTTTGCATTCTATCGATAAAAGCGGAGCCATTTGGCTCCGCTTTTTTGTGTCTGCTATTTAGAGCTGAGTAGGTAAGAGAGCCTCAATTCGCTCGTTCCTCGCTCTTGGGGATGACGGACTTAAACGAAACTCACATTTAACTGCATTCCCTAGACTGACGAAGGAAGGAGTAGGGAATCTCTATTCGTACCATGCTATAGGCAATAAAAAAGGATTGACGTTAAACGCCAACCCTTCAAAATTTACTCGCTACTCGCTACTCGCTACTCGCTACTCGCTACTCGCTACTCGCTACTCGCTACTCGCTACTCGCTACTCGCTACTCGCTACTCGCTACTCGCTACTCGCTACTCGCTTAGTGCGGGTCTTCCGACCAACCATCGCTATCTGACATGTCTGGTGCGCCAGCAATGCTGTTCTCTTCGTCTGCCCATTCACCGAAATCAATCATCTGACATTGCTTACTGCAAAACGGGCGGTGTGGGCTTTGTTCGCCCCATTCAACGTCGGCATTACATTGAGGGCATTTAACGATGGTGATTTTTTTCGACATAGTGATTCTTAATTAGAGGGTATTGTAAGAAAGAGTTTAGGCTCGAGTGAAGGCTCAAGCCAAACTATAAAAGGAAATTAATTAGCTGCAGACAGCCAATTCAAATTCGATGTCTTGAGTACAGGCTTGTCCTGTTTCAAAGCTCATGAACTTAACGGCAAAACGGTTTTTATGCCCGGAGATCATCGGGTAAGCACCGTATTGCATTGGAATAGAAAGGCGAAGGATATTCGCTTCATCAGCATCACTCTGGAAGAAGCCAGCGCGAGCAATTTGCTCTTTAAAGTGACCAGTCTCTCTGGTGAGCTTTAACCATAGTGTTAGCGCTTCATACAGAGGCTGTAGGCTATCCATCCAAGCTTTGGCATCTCGCATTCTCTTATCGAGAGGAAGATGCAGCCAATAATGCAGTGCGGGTAAATCAAAGCAGCATGAGCCACCTGGTAAATTAAAGCGTTGACGTATGGCACTCAAGAAGCGGTCTTCTTTAAGTGACTGCCCAAAACGCTCCGCCTGCATCAGTTCACGATAGATGTTACTAATATCGTTGAGTAGTGAAGTCAGCATCTCTTGATCGACACCTTCAACATCTAACCAACTTTTGTAGGTTACACGCTGCTTCTCAATATCTTTTGCAAGTTCACTCTTGAGCTGGATCTGTTCGAAGATTTCGACCAGATCAAAGATGGAACGGAAAAAGAGTTGATACTGTTGAGCATCGGAAAATGTAGAAGACAAGTGCAGCTGCCTCAAGAGTGATTCAACTCTTAAGTAGATGCGTGTTTTCTCATTTAGAGGATGTTCAAATTTGTGGGTGATCATCGAGCAAACCTTCATTCAACATTATTCTATTCTGACCCATCTACAGTACTGATTGCCAGATACTTTTGATGTAAATCTGTGATTTGAGGCAAAAGTTCTTGGTTTTTAGTATGGTTTTTAATCACGTCATCTGCAACTGCTAAGCGTTGTTCTCTTGAAGCCTGTGATTTTAAAATTGATGCAACTTGTTCCCTAGAAACATTATCACGACTCATCGTACGCTCTATTTGTACTTCTGTTGGCACATCAACGATTAATACGCGATCGGCCATGCTTTGCATTTGGTTTTCAACCAATAGCGGTGCGACTAATAGACCATAAGGGGATGTGACTTTAGACAGGTCACTGTCAATTTTGTTACGGATCATGGGATGAAGCAGGTCATTGAGCCATTGTTTCTCTGTGGGATCCGAGAAGATTAGCTCACGCAGCTTACTTCGGTTAAGTGATCCATCTTCAAGCAAGATCGTCTCACCAAAACGATCAGTAATCTGCTTTAAGCCGTCACTGCCCACTGCAACGACTTCGCGTGCAACGATATCAGCATCGACAATATCAATATTAAAATGCTCATTGAAGAGGTTAGCAACGGTGGTTTTTCCACTGGCGATACCACCACTTAATCCGATAATGATTGCCATGGTTAAATTCCTAGTACAGAAGTGAAATACCAGCCCATGATGTCGTTACCCCACATCAAACTCACCCAACCCGCAATCGCAAGGTAAGGTCCAAATGGAAAGGCTTTATCTATGCCTTGTTGTTTCAAGCGAAGTTGAATCAATCCGAAAACTAAGCCGACAAGTGAGGATAGAAGAATGATCATTGGGAGGTGTTGCCAACCAAGCCAAGCGCCAAGCGCAGCCAGAAGTTTGAAGTCGCCGTAACCCATACCTTCTTTGCCTGTCAGTAGCTTGAATAACCAGTAAACAGACCATAGCGCTAGATAACCTGCCATTGCACCAACCACGGAATCTTGAAGCGATACAGGGCTGATATTAAACAGAGCTAACGCGATACCAGACCAAACTAAAGGTAAGGTAATTTGATCAGGCAACAGCATAGTATCGAGATCGATAAAGGTTGCGGTAATCAATGCAAACGTGAAAAAAATCAAAGCAATGGCGTAGTAACTGAAACCAAAGTGGCTCGCGACTACGGTACAAAGTATTGCCGTAAGCAGTTCGACCAATGGGTAACGAGCGCTGATTGGGTTAGCACAGCTATGACACTTGCCCTTTAAGAACAACCAACTTAATACTGGAATATTGTCGATGATTCTTAATTGGGTTTTACATTTCGGGCAGGTAGAACGAGGGATACTGAGATTGAACTTTCCCTCTGGCGCTAGAACTTTATATTGAGAGAAATACTCCGAGCACTCTTGTTGCCACTCTCGTTCCATCATTATCGGTAAACGGTGTATGACTACGTTGAGGAAGCTGCCGATAAGAAGGCTAAAAATGAAAGCTAATACGGGGAATAGCCAAGGATAGTAGTGAAATACTTCCATAGTGTCCTTTACCACTTAATCAAGGTGAGCAGAGGTTGGCTGCTCATGGGTGTTTAGTTGCTTTTAACTATCCTAACACACTCATAAGATTAAAGATCGGTAAGTACATCGCGACAACAAGTCCACCAACTACGGTGCCTAAAAATACGATGATCAGTGGCTCTAGAATCTTACCTAGGTTATCGACGGTGTTGTCTACTTCGAACTCGTAAATGGAAGCGACTTTATTGAGCATATCATCAAGATTTCCGGACTCTTCACCAATCATCACCATCTGCAAAACCATCTCCGGGAAGGCATTGGTATTGCGCATTGCAATGTACATCGGCATGCCTGCGGCAGTTTCACGGTGAACCTCGATGATGGCCGATTCATAATGCAGGTTGCCTGCGGTTTTAGCCGTTGTTTTAAGGCTGGTTAAAATAGGAATCCCTGAACTGAAACTGGTTGAAAGTGTTCGGCTGAACTTTGCAATCGATGCTTTGGTGATGACAGCACCCAAGATAGGAAAGCGTAAGCCAAGGCGACTGGTTGAAAGTCGAATCGAGTAGGATCGCTGACGCAGCTGCTGAAAAGACAGAATTAATAAACCAATACCGATGGCACTATAGAAACTATAAGCCTGCATCCAATGGGAAAGATAAAGCACTTGCTGGGTGAACCAAGGTAAGTCTGCTCCGAAACCAGAAAACATCGATTCAAATTCAGGAATGACCATGGTCAGCATTAAGTAAGAAACGGTAAGGGCGACCGCTACAACCATTGCTGGGTAGATGAGCGCCTTTATAACCTTGGATTTTAGTTGCTCACTCTTTTCTCGATAGGTCGCCAAGCGTTCAAATACTTGTGCAAGGTTGCCGGAGAGTTCGCCTGTCGCGACCAAGTCGGTATAGAGGTCATCAAAGTGGCGGCTTGCGGTTCGCATCGCTTTTGAGATTGGCGTGCCGGCTTCTACACCTTTGCAGATGTGCGATAAAATCGATTTCATTTCTGCTTTGCGGTGATTGTCTGACACTAACTTGATGGCTTGCACTATGGGCACACCAGTCGCCAACATGGTAGCCAGTTGGCGAGTCAAAATAGTGATATCTTTGGCTTTGACTCGATGGGTTAAACGAGTGATTGCTGAGATGCTTTTCTTTTTGATCTTCTTAATCTGAATGTGCTGCTCTTTGAGCTTCTCTCGCACTTCTAATTCGGTGAGCGCTAAGCTCTGCCCAGACACTTTCTTGCCAGAACTATTGATTCCCTTCCAATGGTAGTTTTTTAGTTGTGATTGTTTGCTTTTACTACTCATTTTCGCTCCGTGAATTATAGGTATAGAACACGTTGTAGCTCTTGATAGCTGGTGGTGCCTTCAAGCAGTTTATCTAGCCCTGACTCTTGTAAAGTTCTCATGCCTTCTCGACGTGCCAAGTTTTCAATGGCTAACGCGTTCGGTTTGTCGATCAGGCTATTTTTCAATTGGTCGCTAAACGGCATGACTTCATAAATACCGACTCGCCCCGAGTACCCTTGGTTACACTCATTGCACCCTTGAGGATTCGCTTTGTAGATAGTTTGGCTGTTGGGAATGGAGTGACGCAGGAATATGTCTGGCGAATCGTCAGTTTCTTTACAGTGGTTGCACAATCTTCTTGCCAGTCGTTGGGCGATAATCAGGCTTAATGATGAAGCAAGATTAAAGGGTTCTATTCCCATATGAGAGAGGCGAGTCACTGTTTCTGCTGCAGAATTGGTGTGCAGTGTCGAAAGCACTAAGTGGCCTGTCTGTGAGGCTTTGATCGCGATCTCTGCGGTTTCCAAGTCACGGATCTCTCCAACCATCACCACATCAGGATCTTGTCGTAAAAATGATCGCAGCGCCTCAGCAAATCCAAAGCCGATCTTAGGCGTCACTTGTACCTGATTGATGCCACACAGGTTGATTTCAACAGGGTCTTCGGCTGTTGAGATGTTGCGTTCAGTGGTGTTGAGCACTCGAAGGCCAGTATAAAGAGAAACCGTTTTGCCACTGCCCGTTGGCCCGGTCATTAAGATCATCCCTTGTGGGCGTTTCAATGCATTAAGGTAGAGTGCTTTTTGATCCTCGCTGTAACCGAGCTTATCGATATCGAGATTGGCAGCGCTGCTGTCTAGAAGACGAAGAACGATCTTTTCTCCCCATAATGTTGGCAGCGTCGATACACGCATATCAATCGCCAGTTCGTCATTTAAGCGCAGTTTGATACGACCATCTTGAGGCAAACGACGTTCGGCGATATCAAGTTTGGCGAGGATCTTCAGGCGAGCCGATAGACGACGACTTAAGTGAGAAGCGGGCTGTTGGATCTCGACAAGGATGCCATCGCAACGTAGACGTACGCGGTAGTTTTCTTCATAAGGTTCGAAGTGGATATCCGATGCGCCTTTACGTGCTGCATCGACTAGAATCTGATTGATAAAGCGACTGACAGGGGAGTCATCTTGGCTAAGGTCTTCAATGGACGTTATCTCGTCGTCAGATATCTCAACAAGGTTGGCTAGCTCATCTTGGGTGATCTCTTTACGTTTCGAATCTTGCCCGGAAATAGAACGGCCATACAGCTTTCGTATTGCACCTTCTAGTTCAGAGTAGTTAGCGACAACTAACTCAATCTGCAATCCGGTCGCGAATCGAAAGTCATCTTCAGCTTGTAAGTCGGTCGGGTCGGCCGAGGCAAGTGTGAGAGTTGAACTAGAAACAGATATTGGGATAGCGCGATACTTGGTTATAAGCTCACGAAGCCCCAATTGCTCACACAAGGTTTCGTAGTCAGTACTGGCTAGTTGTACTAACGGTAAACCGAAAATGGTTTTGATATTACTTGCTAAGGAATCGCCGCTGAACAAATCAAGAACGAGCAAAGCTTCAGGTGTTGAAACACCTGAAGCGTGTACATGTTCCGCAACGGCTTGTTCTTGAGTCAGGCTAAGAAGGTTAGCTTGACGAAGAATTGTTGGGAGGTTGGTGAGCACTTATCGGCAGCCATCTAAATCGGGAACTGTTGTTGATTTAGCACAAGCCCAACCAGTTGTCGCATCACGAGATAGTGTTAATGTGGCACTGTTTAATGAACCACCGTTAAATGTAAATAGAATTGCAGGAGAAACTGTCGATGAACCTACATTACTAATACTTAAAGTTCCTAATGTGTTTGATCCCGAAGAAACTCCAAGAGCTGAGATTGCGCTACTAAGAGATCCTTCTTCTTGAAAGGTAAGTTCTGCTGGTGTTTGCAGTGATTTTAAAGTCGCAAGAGCAGATGATGCCTCGCTCTTTGACACATAATCCTTATATGCAGGCACAGCAATCGCCGATAACACACCAATAATTGCCACCACAATCATCAATTCAATTAACGTAAAACCTTTCTGATTTGTTCTTTTACTTTTGTTATTCATTGTTCTATTCCATTGTTTAGTTTGTTTCAGCGCAAGCACTGGTTGATGGAAAGAATAGAAGTCGGAATGGGGAAGTGGAATGGTGTTCAGGTTTGGCCGCGAGTGGTTTCGTGTTTATTAGTGTGGTGTTTCATATGGCGCGCAAAATTATGCGACCAACTTAAATAAGTGATTGAAATACTGATAATTTAGGTAATAAAAAAGGCACTGTTATCAACCGTGCCTTTAATGGAAATATATTTACTATTCAGTTAATTACGCTTTAAATCTCATGGATAGGTCCATCGCTTTTAGATGCTTAGTCAGTGCACCTACCGAGATGTAATCAACGCCCGTTTCAGCGAACTCTGCGATAGTGTCTAATGTTACATTGCCTGAGTTCTCTAATGCTGCGCGGCCCGCATTGATTTTAACCGCTTCACGCATCATGTCTGTGGTGAAGTTGTCTAGCATGATGATGTCTGCGCCAGCGCTGATCGCTTGCTCTAGCTCTGCTAGGCTTTCCGTTTCAACTTCCACAGGTTTACCCGGGTTAAGTTCTTTTGCTGTCGAGATAGCTTTCTCAATGCCACCACAGGCGATGATGTGGTTTTCTTTGATTAGGTAAGCATCGAAAACGCCAATACGGTGGTTGAAACCGCCACCACAAGCGACAGCGTATTTTAGTGCGCTGCGAAGGCCCGGAATTGTTTTGCGAGTGTCTAACAGGCGGCATTCTGTGTGCTTAACTTTGTCTGCGTAGATCGCTGTTGTTGTCGCACAGCCAGATAGCGTTTGAATGAAGTTCATTGCATTACGCTCACCGGTTAATAGCGCACGTGCTGGGCCTGTCAAGCTACAAAGCGTTTGGTTTGGTTCAACCTTGTCGCCATCTTCTACGTTCCACTCGATAGTCACTTCACCGCCCAATTGCTTAAACACTTCATCAGCCCAAGCTTTACCACAGAACACACCGTGTTCACGGGTAATGATGGTAGCGCTGTTGATTGCGTCTGCTGGGATTAGACTTGCCGTAATATCAGCCGCTGGATCTAACGTTCCGCCTAGATCTTCTTTGATGGTCTCAGCCACTGAGCGACTGATCTCTAGAGGCAGTTGCTCTTTTAAGTAGTCAAGGCGTTGGTGGCTGTTATGTGTGTTTTTCATCGCAAATCTAATCTTGAAAGGGAGTGGGAATGGAATGATACTCTTGCTTAACTTCAAATTAAAGAGGCTAGCGTGACTGCTCTATGGGTAAGGTCACATCTTATTGTGCTAGCAGAAAAGAAAGTGAGACCAAGATGACGATCAGCTCCAACGGATGGTATGACAACGCTCGGCATGTTCCTTCCCCGTATTTTGATGTTAGACCTAGTGTCTGCGATATCTCTCTGTTGGTGGTTCACAACATTAGTTTACCTCCGGGGCAATTTGGTGGGCCTTACATCGAACAGTTTTTCACGGGCAAACTTGACCCAGAAGAGCATCCATTTTTTCAGGTGATTCACCAAATGGGTGTTTCTGCACACTGCTTGATTCGTCGTGATGGTGAGGTTGTGCAGTTTGTTTCGTTCCTTGATAGAGCTTGGCACGCTGGCCAGTCCAGCTTTGCCGGCCGTGAAAGGTGTAATGACTATTCGATTGGTATTGAACTGGAAGGCAGTGACTTTGTGGCTTATACCGAGCAGCAGTATCAAGCGCTTACCCAATTAACGGAAACACTGGTATCGAGCTTCCCTCAAATTACCACTGAACGAATCACAGGCCACCAATATATTGCGCCTTTGCGCAAAACCGATCCTGGCTTGGTTTTCGACTGGCAGAAATTTAAAGAAAAGCTCAAGGGCTAAGCCTCAACTTTAGATAGCCTTACTGCTGTTAGGCGTTGAATAGTCAACGCCTAGCATAATGACTTGTGAATTTTTGTTGTTGCGATGTAAAGAAAGTGGTGGAGAGGAGAGCATCAATAAATCGAGAGTGTGACGAGCTTATCAAACGCTAATTTATTAAAACTTATGAACAGAATTTCCATCCTAAATGTGCGCTTGGTTTGATTTTTAAACAAGTGGCACTAATCTTTCTGAAACAATTCATTTTTATCCTGAAACTTTCTAGCACGAAACCTCCCCAAAAGTATTACCCCTGTAAATGGTAAGACCAATTTGGTTGCTGTTTTAAATTTCATTTGTTAAATCATGGTTAATTCATGCTGTGTTCTATGATGCAGGTCAATTTTGCACTGGACAGTGGCGTTTTAATTATGTTAATTTCTGCCCAACTTAAAATTGGTATTACCAATTGTCAGCGAAAAAAAAGAAGAACAACAAACTATGGCTTATCAAAGGATTCGTCAGCCAAAACTCTCGGACGTTATCGAACAAGAGTTAGAAAGGTTGATAGTGGAAGGAACACTGGCTCCAGGGCAGCAGTTGCCGCCTGAGCGCGAACTAGCGAAACAGTTCGATGTGTCTCGTCCTTCAATCCGAGAAGCTATACAACGTTTAGAAGCAAAACGCTTGCTTACTCGCCGTCAAGGTGGAGGTACGTTTGTTAGCGAAAATATCTGGAAAAGCTTTTCAGATCCTTTGCTTAATTTGTTGTCGTCCCATTCTGAAACCCAACTAGACTTGTTGGAATCGCGTCATGCGATGGAAGGGATTTCGGCTTACTTTGCGGCATTACGTGGCACTGATGAAGACTTTGCTCGAATTCAAGCATGCCAAGAAAAAATTCGCGGCGCGCAAGATAAAGGTGATATTGAAGCCGAATCTGCAGCAGTGATGGCTTTTCTTATTGCTTTAACAGAGGCAGCGCACAATGTGGTGTTATTACACATTGTTCGTAGTTTGGCTCCGTTACTCGAACAAAATGTCTTAGAAAATTTAAAGCTGTTGCATCGTCGTAAAGACGTTGTGGAGAAAGTGAGTATACATCGAGCTAACATTGTAGATGCGATCGTTTCAGGGCAGCCAGAACAGGCGCGTGAAATGTCACATTCTCATTTAGCTTACATCGAAGAAACATTGATGGATTTGACCAAAGAAGAATCGCGCCGCGAACGTTCTTTACGTCGAATTCAACAGGGTAAATAGCCGTAATACTTCGGCTATTTACGTGTTTAGTAGAATCCAACTAACAAAAAGGATAGATCGCCATGTCTGACATGAAGCATGACGTTGATGCTCTGGAAACTCAAGATTGGTTAGAAGCTCTTGAGTCAGTAGTACGTGAAGAAGGTGTAGAACGTGCACAGTTTTTACTAGAACAAGTTCTAGATAAAGCGCGTTTAGATGGTGTTGATATGGCTACAGGCATCAACACAAACTACATCAACACAATTCCAGCAGCACAAGAGCCAGCTTACCCTGGTGACGTAACTCTTGAGCGTCGTATTCGTTCGATTATTCGCTGGAACGCAATCATGATTGTATTGCGTGCTTCTAAGAAAGACCTAGACCTTGGTGGTCACATGGCTTCTTACCAGTCAGCTGCAGCGTTCTACGAAGTATGTTTCAACCACTTCTTCCGTGCTCCAAATGAGACGGACGGTGGCGATCTAGTTTATTACCAAGGTCACATCTCTCCAGGTATCTACTCTCGTGCATTCGTTGAAGGTCGTCTAACTGAAGAACAGCTAGATAACTTCCGTCAAGAAGTTGATGGTAAAGGTATCCCTTCTTACCCGCACCCGAAACTGATGCCTGAGTTCTGGCAGTTCCCTACTGTATCTATGGGTCTTGGTCCGATCTCTGCGATCTACCAAGCGCGCTTCCTTAAGTACCTTGATGGCCGTGGCCTGAAAGAAACTTCAGCGCAACGCGTATACGCGTTCCTAGGTGACGGTGAGATGGATGAGCCAGAATCACGTGGTGCTATCTCTTTCGCTGCGCGTGAGAAGCTAGACAACCTATGTTTCCTAATCAACTGTAACCTACAGCGTCTAGACGGCCCTGTAATGGGTAACGGTAGCATCATCCAAGAACTTGAAGGCCTATTTAAAGGCGCAGGTTGGAACGTTGTTAAAGTTATCTGGGGTAGCAACTGGGATTCACTACTGGCTAAAGACACGACTGGTAAGCTTCTTCAACTAATGAACGAAACTATCGATGGTGACTACCAGACATTCAAATCTAAAGATGGCGCATACGTACGTGAGCACTTCTTTGGTAAGTACCCAGAAACAGCTGCACTAGTTGCAGACATGACTGATGACGAAATCTTCGCTCTTAAGCGTGGTGGTCATGATTCTTCTAAACTGTTTGCTGCATTTAACAATGCACAAGAGACAAACGGTAAGCCAACTGTAATCCTAGCTAAGACTGTTAAAGGTTACGGCATGGGTGATGCGGCTGAAGGTAAGAACATTGCACACGGTGTTAAGAAAATGGACATGACTCATGTTCAACACCTACGTGATCGCCTAGGCCTAGAAGACCTTCTTTCTGATGAGAAAATCACAGAGCTTCCTTACCTGAAGTTAGAAGAAGGCACGCCTGAGTACGAATACATGCACGCTCGTCGTAACGCTCTTCACGGTTACACGCCTGCACGTCTTCCTAAGTTTACTCAAGAGTTCAAGGTTCCTGAGCTAGACGCATTCGCACCTCTACTAGGTGAGCAGAAGCGTGATATCTCTACAACTATGGCTTATGTACGTACGCTAAACATCCTTCTTAAAGATAAGAACATTGGTAAGAACATTGTTCCTATCATCTGTGATGAAGCTCGTACATTCGGTATGGAAGGTCTATTCCGTCAGGTTGGTATCTACAACCCACACGGTCAAGAATACACACCTGAAGATAAAGGCATCGTTTCTTACTACAAAGAAGCAACGTCTGGTCAAGTTCTTCAAGAAGGTATCAACGAACTAGGTTCTATGGCTTCATGGGTTGCTGCTGCAACGTCATACAGCACAAACGATCTACCGATGATCCCGTTCTACATCTACTACTCAATGTTCGGTTTCCAACGTATTGGCGACATGGCTTGGTTAGCGGGCGACCAACAAGCTCGTGGCTTCCTACTAGGTGCTACTGCAGGTCGTACAACACTGAATGGTGAAGGTCTACAGCACGAAGATGGTCACTCGCACATTCAAGCGAACACGATCCCTAACTGTATCTCTTACGACCCAACGTTTGCTTACGAGCTAGCGGTTATCATGCAAGACGGTATCCGTCGCATGTACGGTGAGAACCAAGAGAACGTTTACTACTACCTAACAGTAATGAACGAGAACTACGCAATGCCAGCAATGCCAGAAGGCGCTGAAGAAGGCATTCGTAAGGGTATCTACAAGCTTGAATCTCACGCTGGTGCTAAGGGCAAAGTTCAACTAATGAGCTCTGGTACTATCATGAACGAAGCGCGTAAAGCCGCTGAAATTCTAAGCGAAGAGTACGGCGTAGCATCTGACGTATTCTCTGTAACGTCGTTCAACGAACTAACTCGTGACGGCCAAGCGGTAGAGCGTGACAACATGCTTCACCCAGAAGCTGAAGAGAAAGTACCGTACATCACGACTGTTCTTGGTAAAGAACCTGCAATCGCAGTGACTGACTACATGAAGAACTACGCTGAGCAAGTACGTGCGTACATGCCAACTGAGTCTTACAAAGTACTTGGTACAGATGGTTTCGGCCGTTCTGACAGCCGTGCAAACCTACGTCGTCACTTCGAAGTTAACGCTGGCTACATCGTAGTTGCAGCTCTAACTGAACTGGCTAAACGTGGTGATATCGAGAAGTCTGTTGTTGCTGAAGCAATTGCTAAGTTCGATATCGACACTGAAAAAACTAACCCGCAATACGCATAAGACTGGCATTAAGGTAGGTAAATACAATGACAATCGAAATTAATGTACCAGACATCGGTGCTGACGAGGTTGAAGTAACTGAGATTCTTGTAAACGTTGGCGACAAGGTTGAAGAAGAGCAGTCACTGATCACTGTTGAAGGCGACAAAGCTTCAATGGAAGTTCCTGCGTCTCAAGCGGGTATCGTTAAAGAAATCAAGATTTCAGAAGGTGATTCTGTTTCTACTGGTTCTCTTATCATGATCTTCGAAGCGGAAGGTGCTGCAGCAGCACCGGCTGCGCCAGCAGTTGAAGCGGCGGCACCAGTTGCAGCTGCTCCTGCAGCAGCTGAGCTTAAAGAAGTTCACGTTCCTGATATCGGCGGTGATGAAGTTGAAGTAACTGAAATCATGGTAGCTATCGGCGACGCAGTAGAAGAAGAGCAATCTCTTCTTACTGTTGAAGGTGACAAGGCTTCAATGGAAGTACCTGCACCATTCGCTGGTATCGTTAAAGAAATCAAGATCGCTTCTGGTGATTCAGTATCTACTGGTTCTCTAGTGATGGTATTTGAAGTGGCAGGTTCTGGCGCTCCAGTTGCAGCAGCTCCTGCTCCAGCGGCGGCACCAGTTGCAGCGGCTCCAGCAGCATCTGCTGAGAAAGAAGTGAACGTTCCTGATATCGGTGGCGACGAAGTAGAAGTTACTGAAATCATGGTAGCGGTTGGCGATACAGTAGAAGAAGAGCAATCTCTAATTACTGTTGAAGGCGACAAAGCTTCAATGGAAGTGCCTGCACCATTCGCTGGTACAGTAAAAGAAATCAAGATTGCAGCTGGCGACAAAGTGTCAACAGGCTCTTCAATCATGACTTTCGTTGTTGAAGGCGCAGCTCCAGTAGCAGTAGCGGCTTCCGCTCCAGCACAAGCAGCAGCTCCGGCAGCCGCACCTGCTCCTAAAGCAGAAGCAGTAGCTCCAGCAGCTGGCGACTTCCAAGAGAACGGTGACTACGCGCACGCTTCTCCAGTTGTTCGTCGTCTTGCTCGCGAATTTGGCGTTAACCTTTCTAAGGTTAAAGGTACTGGTCGTAAGAGCCGTATCCTTAAAGAAGACGTTCAGTCTTACGTTAAAGATGCACTTAAGCGTCTAGAGTCTGGTGCTGCAGCATCTGGCAAAGGCGGCGACGGTTCTGCTCTTGGTCTACTACCGTGGCCAAAAGTTGACTTCAGCAAGTTCGGCGAAACTGAAGTTCAGAAGCTTTCTAAGATTAAGAAGATCTCTGGCGCTAACCTGCACCGTAACTGGGTAATGATCCCGCACGTTACACAGTGGGACAATGCAGATATCACTGAGCTAGAAGCATTCCGTAAAGAACAGAACGCAATCGAAGCGAAGAAAGACACTGGTATGAAGATCACTCCACTTGTGTTCATCATGAAAGCTGTTGCTAAAGCGCTAGAAGCATTCCCAGCGTTTAACTCTTCTCTATCTGACGATGGCGAAAGCATCATTCTTAAGAAGTACGTAAACGTGGGTATCGCAGTTGATACACCAAACGGCCTAGTTGTTCCTGTTTTCAAAGACGTGAACAAGAAAGGTATTTACGAGCTATCTGAAGAACTAATGGTTGTTTCTAAGAAAGCACGCTCTGGTAAGCTAACAGCAGCAGACATGCAAGGCGGTTGTTTCACAATCTCTAGCCTTGGTGGTATTGGCGGTACTGCATTTACTCCAATCGTAAATGCTCCAGAAGTAGGTATCCTAGGTGTATCTAAGTCTGAGATTAAGCCAGTTTGGAATGGTAAAGAGTTCCAACCACGTCTACAGCTTCCACTGTCTCTATCATACGATCACCGCGTGATCGATGGTGCTGAAGGTGCACGCTTCATTACTTTCCTAAACAGCGCACTATCTGACATTCGTCGTCTAGTACTGTAATTGAGAAAGTAATTATTAAGGTGACTTTCGGGTCACCTTAATTCTTTATATAAAGACTATTTTTAGAGAACAGTTTCCGGCATTTCTCATAAACTGCGGGGGAATTGTTGTCTAGCTCACAGGCTAACTTAAAGCTACTTTCACACTGTTAACATCTCTGTAAAATGTTTCCTGTTTGAAAGCCCAATAATTTTAAGAACATCTACTCAGCCTGTTAGGGATAATGACTACAAGAGGTCACAATGAGCAAAGAAATTAAAGCCCAAGTTGTTGTACTTGGTTCAGGTCCTGCTGGCTACTCAGCGGCATTCCGTTGTGCGGATTTAGGTCTAGAAACAGTACTAGTTGAACGTTACAGCACTCTTGGTGGTGTATGTCTAAACGTTGGTTGTATTCCATCAAAAGCACTTCTTCACGTATCTAAAGTAATTGAAGAAGCAAAAGCGATGGCAGAGCACGGCGTTGTATTCGGCGAGCCACAAACGGACATCAACAAAGTTCGTATCTGGAAAGACAAAGTAGTTGATCAACTGACTGGCGGTCTTGGCGGTATGGCTAAGATGCGTAATGTTACTGTTGTTAACGGTTTCGGTAAGTTTACTGGTCCTAACAGCATCGAAGTTGTTGGCGAAGAAACGACAACAATTAACTTTGATAATGCAATCATTGCAGCGGGTTCTCGCCCAATCAAACTTCCTTTCATCCCACATGAAGACCCACGTATTTGGGATTCTACGGATGCACTAGAACTAAACGAAGTACCAGAAAAGCTGCTTATCATGGGCGGCGGTATCATCGGTCTTGAGATGGGTACGGTTTACCACTCTCTAGGTTCTAAAGTTGAAGTTGTTGAGATGTTCGATCAAGTTATCCCTGCTGCGGATAAAGACATCGTTAAAGTCTTCACTAAACGCATCAAGAACAAGTTCAAGCTAATGCTTGAAACTAAAGTGACTGCTGTTGAAGCGAAAGAAGACGGTATCTACGTTTCAATGGAAGGCAAAAAAGCACCAGCTGAAGCTGAGCGCTACGATGCTGTTCTTGTTGCTATCGGTCGTGTTCCAAACGGTGCACTTATCGACGCTGAAAAAGCGGGTATCGAAGTTGATGAGCGTGGTTTCATCAATGTTGATAAGCAAATGCGTACTAACGTTCCTCACATCCACGCGATCGGTGACGTTGTTGGTCAACCAATGCTAGCTCACAAAGGTGTGCATGAAGGTCACGTAGCTGCTGAAGTTATCTCTGGTAAGAAGCACTACTTCGATCCTAAAGTAATTCCATCAATTGCGTACACTGAGCCAGAAGTTGCTTGGGTAGGTAAGACTGAGAAAGAAGCGAAAGCGGAAGGCCTGAACTACGAAGTTGCTACTTTCCCTTGGGCTGCTTCTGGTCGTGCAATCGCTTCAGACTGTGCTGACGGTATGACTAAGATGATCTTCGATAAAGATACTCATCGCGTAATCGGTGGTGCTGTTGTTGGTACTAACGGTGGTGAACTTCTTGGCGAAATCGGCCTAGCAATCGAAATGGGTTGTGATGCAGAAGATATCGCACTTACTATCCACGCTCACCCAACTCTACACGAGTCTGTTGGTCTAGCTGCGGAAGTATTCGAAGGTTCAATCACTGACCTTCCAAACAAAAAAGCAGTAAAAAAGAAGAAGTAATTCTTCTTTAGCCACTCGCTAATGTTTTTAAAAGCCGCTGATTCGTCAGCGGCTTTTTTATGTCTGAAGTAGGGAACAGTAACGTTTCACTCCGAGATGCGAGTACGCTGCGCTTCGGGATGCGAAGAGCCATTCCATTCTACAAAAAAAGGGTTGACCGATTAGGCCAACCCTTAAATCATTTATCTCGAATCTACTTATAAATGCACAGCATGTTCAAGTAACTATCCGTTAAGCTTGAAAGCTCTTCTGGCGTTTCTACACGTTTCGCTTGAATGAACAGTGAGTAGCAGATGCCGTGGAATAGGTTCGCTAGATGTTTAGGATCGTGATCGTCGCAAACTTCGCCGCGTTCGATCGCTTTACTAAACATGTTTTGTACTAACATTTGGTTAGTGCGGTTGGTGGTTACGAATAGAGGCCATACTTCATCACGAGTCGAAGCGCTCCATTCAAACCATACGTTCAACCAATGGCTATCGTGAGCCACTAACGTCACCATTTCAGTCGCAATATTATGTAGGTTTTGTTTTGCGTGAATATCCAGATCGATATTGTCTGAAAGGAAGTTAGAGAATTGGCGTACAACATGATTAAGCACTTCATCAACCAGATCTTCACGGGTAGGGAAGTAATTAAATACGGTTGCTACAGACACCTGAGCGATGTCTGCAATATCAGCGTGTCCACCACGACCGATACCGCGGCGAGAGAATACCTCAAGAGCGATTTCCATCAATTGAAGTTTTCTTTTTAAAGGTGAAAGCCTAGTTCTAGGTCTCTTAGATATTGAGTCCATTTTATTTTCCTTGCCAACGAAATTTTTATATTAATGATTTTATTATTATTTAAGCCAAGATGAGTGTAATGGTGCATATGCGAATGGTCAATCCTTTGAGTTTGTTTTATAGACAGTTACATCAAACTTGATACATAAAGCGTGATCAGGATTGATGTGAAAGGAAGCGAGTATTGGATAGGGCATCAGCGCACATTTAATTGAGAATCTCACAGTAAATTAGAACCATAAGGTGGTGTGGGTATTTGAGCAGTGCTAGACTTACTCACAAAATTGAGCGACACAACTGACGAAACTGTCAACATTCGTCGCAATCACCAAATAAAATGAGAGCAGTATGAAGCATACAGTTGAAGTCATGATCTCTGAGCAAGAAGTTCAGGATCGAGTGAACGTACTAGGCAAGCAGATCACGGAGCACTACAAAGGCAGTGAAGATCTAGTTTTAGTTGGCTTATTACGTGGATCTTTTGTCTTTATGGCGGATCTTGCTCGTGCTATCGATTTAACTCACCAAGTTGATTTCATGACCGCGTCTAGCTACGGCAACGGCATGGAAAGCTCACGTGATGTTCGTATTTTGAAAGACCTTGATGATGATATCCAAGGTAAAGATGTTCTGCTTGTAGAAGACATTATCGATACAGGTAACACACTGACTAAAGTGAAAGAGATTTTGAGCCTACGTGGCCCTAAATCTATCGAAATTTGTACGTTATTAGACAAGCCTTCTCGCCGTGAAGTGATTGTCGATACAAAGTGGATTGGTTTTGAAATTCCTGACGAGTTCGTTGTTGGTGTTGGTATCGACTACGCACAAAAATATCGTCACCTACCGTACATCGGTAAAGTAGTACCTCAAGAGTAATCACTGCTCTGTGAAGAAAAACAAAAAAGGCTCGCACAATGCGAGCCTTTCTTATATCTACTGGTTAGACGTTAAAGGTTAACCAAGAGTTGGAGACGATAGGATTTTTTCAAGCGCTTCTAAGTGACTATTTTCTAACGTGTCATTACTTGAACAACGAACGCCAAGGTCTTGTAGCTTGCCGTTACCAATACCATAAACTACGCCGTGGATTTCAATATCTTGTCCACGTTCCCATGCGGTTTGCATGATGGTTGAGTTACCAAGGTTATAGACTTGTTCAGCAACGTTAATTTCGCACAACTTGTCACCCCATTGTTCACGAGGTAGAGATTCAATTTGCTTACGGTACTTAAGGTAGTTATCGCGAATGTGGAGTAGCCAGTTGTTGATAAGGCCAAGTTTAGGGTTATCAATCGCTGCATTAACACCACCACAGCCATAGTGACCGCATACAATGATGTGTTTAACTTTGAGTACGTCAACGGCGTATTGCACAACGGATAAGCAGTTGAGATCGGTATGAACCACTTGGTTTGCTACATTTCGATGAACAAACAGTTCGCCAGAATACAAACCAGTGAGACGCTCGGCCGGTACTCGGCTATCAGAGCAGCCAATCCATAGAAAGCCAGGGCTTTGCCCTTCTTCAAGCGTTGTAAAATACTCAGGTCTTTGAGATCGAA
This sequence comes from Vibrio sp. G-C-1, assembly GCF_021728015.1. NCBI lineage: Bacteria > Pseudomonadati > Pseudomonadota > Gammaproteobacteria > Vibrionales > Vibrionaceae > Vibrio > Vibrio sp. G-C-1. The sequence goes on from NZ_JAKKCR010000005.1 coordinate 121,486, forward strand.
TTTCTTCAGACCATTTAGAGTTGTTTTCAAAAAGCTGTTTAATCTCTGGCATTTTGCGTCTTACATCCCTTCATTAAGAATTGTAACTATACACAATGTTACAAATTCAATCCCGTAAAAACTGCGTCAACACGTACTCATCTGACGTGTTCTAGTCGTTAAGATCATTAACTTAGCACAGAAACTACCATCTGGTTATAAGTCATGAATAATGTGATTGAATTAACACTTTCTGTCTGATTAACTCATTTGTTAAAGTGATAAGGTTTGTCATTTTCATCATCAGGAAGGTGTGTTTTGTTTGGAAGTCGTTTTGCGGATATCAGTCTCAAAGGAGACATGTTTGGCGGTGTAACCACAGCCATCATTTCATTGCCTTTAGCGTTGGCATTTGGTGTTGCGTCTGGTGCGGGCGCGGAAGCTGGCCTTTGGGGCGCCATCATGGTCGGCCTATTTGCCGCACTGTTTGGCGGCTCAAGCAGCTTGATATCAGAGCCTACCGGTCCGATGACGGTGATCATGACAGCAGTGATGACAAGCATGGTGGCCAAATATCCTGAAACCGGAATGGCAATGACCTTTACCGTGGTCATGATGGCGGGTGCTTTTCAGATATTACTTGGTACCTTAAAGCTCGGAAAATACGTTACTTTGATGCCATATAGCGTGATTTCTGGTTTTATGTCGGGTATCGGCGTTATTCTGATTATCTTGCAGTTATCACCATTGTTAGGACATGCGGCTCCATCTGGCGGGGTGATGGGCACGCTTTCCGCATTGCCTGATACGTTAGCCCATCTGAAAATAAGCGAACTGTTTTTAGGAGCATTGACGCTCGGTATTCTTTTTGGTTTTCCAGCCAAATATCGTAAGTATGTGCCAGCTCAACTGGTCGCTTTGGTTGCTGTGACCCTTTTATCCGTCATTATTTTTGATACCGACTCTATTCGCCGTATTGGTGAAATCCCCGCTGGTTTGCCCTCTCTCGTTATTCCGACAATCAGTTCTGAACAATTTACGACCATGGTTATTGATGCCTTGGTGCTGGGTACTCTTGGTTGTATTGATACGCTTTTGACTGCGGTTATCGGAGATTCATTGACTCGTAAAGAGCATGATTCAGATAAAGAACTTCGTGGCCAAGGCATCGCGAATATGATCTCTGGTCTGTTTGGTGCGCTACCCGGTGCGGGCGCAACCATGGGTACCGTAACCAATATCCAGGTGGGTGCTCGCTCTCCACTTTCTGGTGTTATTCGAGCCTTAGTTTTAGCATTGGTGGTATTGGTTGCTGGTGGCTTAACCGAACCAATCCCTATGGCGGTATTGGCTGGCATTGCGATGTATGTTGGTTTCAATATTCTTGACTGGAGCTTTATCCAGCGAGCACACAAGGTGAGTTATGCCGGCATGGGCGTAATGTACGGCGTGATGCTGTTGACTGTATTCGTGGACTTGATTATTGCTGTCGGACTGGGTGTTTTTATCTCGAATATCCTGATTATTGAAAGATTGAGCCGAGAGCAAGCCAGACAAGTTAAGGCGATCAGTGATGGTGATGATGAAGACGATATCCCATTGACCGATAGCGAACGTCAGCTACTGGATAGTGCCAATGGTAAAGTGCTGTTCTTTTACCTTTCTGGGCCAATGATATTCAGTGTTTCAAAGGCGATTTCACGTCAGCACTCTAGTATCTCTGATTACGAAGCGATGATTCTAGATCTGACAGATGTACCTATGATTGATGTGACGGTTGGGCTTGCACTAGAAAATGCGATTAAAGATGCGTTGGATGCGCAGTGTGAAGTGTACTTACTGTGTCCGAATGAGAATACTCGTCAGCAGCTAGAGAAATTCCACGTGCTTGATCTTGTGCCGGAATCCAACACTTACCGATTCAGATATGAAGCTCTGACAGCTGCAACAAGCTATGTTGATAGAGATGAACATCAATTTGAGTCAGTCTAATTTTCAGCAATAATCTGACATGAATCAGTTATAGACGCCAAATCTAGTATTGGTGATTAATGCCGTTAAGTGAATAACTTAACGGTATTTTTATGTTTGCTGAACACTGAATTGGTCTTTACGTAAGCTAATATTCTTGTTCGCTTTCGAAAGAAACCCTCACTCGGTATTTGTATTAATCGTTAATCAACGATAAACTTGTTTGCAAAATGGCCGAGTAAACAAGTTTGGGTTAGTTTTCTGCTAGCTCGTTTTAAGCATTACTCTCTTCCTCAAGCCCGGTCATCAACATCTTATCTATAGCAAATGGCAGTCTATCTCTATGTATGCATTAGAAATTGAGCAATTAAGAAAAACTTATGCAGGGGGCTTTGAGGCTCTTAAAGGCGTTAGTTTACAAGTAGAAAAAGGCGATTTTTACGCTCTGCTTGGTCCAAATGGTGCAGGTAAATCAACCACCATTGGTGTTATCTCTTCACTGGTTAACAAAACTTCAGGCAAAGTTAAAGTGTTCGGCTACGACATTGATACCGATCTGGAGTTGGCGAAACAGAACTTAGGTCTAGTGCCTCAAGAGTTTAACTTTAACCCGTTCGAAACCGTTGAGCAGATCGTACTACAACAAGCGGGTTATTACGGTGTGCCAAAAGCACTGGCGAAAGAGCGAGCGAAAAAATACTTATCTCAGCTCGATTTGTGGGAAAAGCGTGGCGAACGTGCACGTAACTTGTCTGGTGGTATGAAGCGTCGCTTGATGATCGCACGTGCACTGATGCATGAGCCTCATTTGTTGATTCTTGATGAGCCAACGGCGGGCGTTGATATTGAACTGCGTCGTTCAATGTGGGGGTTTCTGAAGGAGATCAATGAGAAGCAGGGTATTACCATTATCTTGACGACGCACTACCTAGAAGAAGCGGAAATGCTGTGTCGTAACATTGGTATCATCAACCGTGGTGAGCTGATCGAGAATACAACAATGAAGTCGCTGCTGGGTAAGTTGAGTGCAGAGACCTTTATTCTTGATCTTGAAGAGGGCGCCACTGAACCTAAACTTGAAGGTATGAATAGCCAAGTGATGGTTAATGGTTCGCTAGAAATCGAAATCGACAAGAACCTAGGTTTGAATACCATCTTTGCTCAATTGAGTGAACAGCAGGTGAAAGTCCTCTCTATGCGTAACAAAGCAAACCGTTTAGAAGAGCTATTTGTGAGTATTGTCCGTGAGGGGAGTAAATAATATGTACAGCCTATATTGGACCGCTTTCTGTAGCTTGTTGACCAAAGAGATCAATCGCTTTACTCGTATTTGGGTGCAAACGCTTGTCCCGCCAGCGATTACCATGACGCTGTATTTCATCATCTTTGGCAACTTGATTGGTGCGCGTATTGGTGAAATGAACGGCTTTAGTTACATGGAATACATTGTTCCCGGCCTGATCATGATGTCGGTGATCACTAACTCATATTCCAACGTTGCTTCGTCGTTTTTTAGTGCCAAATTCCAGAAGAACATTGAAGAACTGCTTGTAGCGCCAGTCCCTAACTACGTGATCATTGCTGGTTTCGTCATGGGCGGTGTGGTGCGTGGCTTGTTAGTGGGCACCATAGTTACCTTCGTATCGCTTTTCTTTGTCGACCTGCAAGTTGACCATTGGGGCGTGATTATTGCGACAGTATTTCTAACGTCGGTTGTGTTCGCTCTGGGCGGCTTAATCAACGCTGTATTTGCACGCACGTTTGACGATATCTCTATTATCCCGACCTTTATATTAACGCCGTTGACGTACCTTGGTGGTGTGTTTTACTCGATCAGTCTATTGCCTGAATTTTGGCAAGGTGTGTCGAAACTGAACCCAATTGTGTACATGGTTAACGCGTTCAGATATGGCTTCTTGGGCGTGTCTGATGTGGGTATTGTAACGTCGTTTGGTGTATTGGGTGTGTTTATCGTAGCGCTGTATGGCGTTGCACACTATCTAGTGACTAAGGGGATTGGCTTACGTAGCTAACCTTTGGTTAATCTAAGTCATAGGTAAAGAAAAAGGTCGATATAACATCGACCTTTTTTATGTTTTGCGTTTGGTGTTCTTGTTTTGCGTTAAGAGCAGAAGCCGACTATTCAGCCGTTTCTTCTTTTGTTTCCGTAACCAAATCTAGAACTTGGTTATCGATAAGACGCGTCTTACCTAGGAAAGCTGACATCAGAATCACAGCTTGAGTCGTTTCTGACGTGATCGCTTGCAGCGTTTTCGCATCACAGATAAAGATCTCATCTGGTTGTAAGTCAGCTGCGCGTAGCTGGTCAGTCGCATCTTCAATCACTGACGCGTAATCATCGCGGCCACCACGAATAGCGCTGCTGATCCAACGCATAGTGCGCGCTAGAACTGGAGCTCGTTGACGCTCGTCAATCGTTAGGTTGCTATTGCGAGAGCTCATTGCCAAGCCATCCATTTCACGAACGGTCGCTACGCCGACAACTTCAATGTCTAACGCTAAATCTGTTGTCATCTGGCGAATAACAGCAAGTTGCTGAAAGTCTTTCTCACCGAAGCATGCAAAGTTTGGCTGAACGATATTAAACAGTTTAGCGACAATCGTTGATACGCCGCGGAAGTGACCTGGACGAGACGCGCCTTCAAGCATGTGAGATATGCCTGGAACTTCAACAAACGTCTGTTTATCTAATCCATCTGGGTACATGACTTCTGGTGTCGGTGTAAACACGAGCTCAACACCTTCGGCTGTTAACTTACTTAAATCAGCTTCTAACGTACGAGGATAGTTGTTCAAGTCATCAGTACGATCAAACTGCATCGGGTTAACAAAGATGCTTACCACAACAATATCAGCCAGTTCACGAGCTTTCTTGACCAGAGTCAGGTGACCTTCATGCAGGTTTCCCATTGTCGGGACAAAAGCAACCGTACGTCCATCACGCTTAAACTGTTTAATCTGCTCACGAAGAGCCGCTATTTCAGCAAAAGTTTGCATAGTTACTCCTAAGCGATTGTATGAGCATCATCAGGGAAACGTGCGCTCTCTACTTCTTCTTTGTATAGAGCGACGGCTTTACGCATATCACCTGTTTCAGCTAGGAAATTCTTAGAGAATTTCGGCATGTAGTTCGCAGAAATACCGAACATGTCATGCATAACCAAGATCTGACCATCGGTAACATTACCTGCGCCGATACCGATAACGGGTACGTCACAAGCTTCTGTAATTCTTTTTGCCAATGAAGCGGGCACACATTCAAGGAGAACGATTTGAGCGCCTGCGTTTTGCAGTGCTAGAGCGTCAGCAACCATTTTGTCGGCTTGCTCGTCGTCACGACCTTGCACTTTGTAACCACCCAAAATGTTCACAGACTGAGGCGTTAAGCCTAAGTGTGCACATACTGGTACTGCACGTTCTGTTAGCATCTTCACAGTATCAACCAACCAGCTTCCGCCTTCGATTTTTACCATGTTCGCACCAGCACGCATCAAGGTTGCTGCGCTCTCACAGGCTTGCTCTGGCGTTGCGTAGCTCATGAAAGGCATGTCAGCCATAAGAAGACAGTTTGGGCTACCTACGCGCACTGAGCGAGTATGGTAAGCAATGTCTTCAACGGTTACTGGTAATGTGTCGTTATGGCCTTGTAGAACCATACCCAGTGAGTCACCGACAAGCAGAACTGGCATTTCTTGGCTTTCGAATAACTGAGCAAAGCTCGCATCATAAGCTGTCGACGTCGCGAATTTACGGCCTTCACGTTTGCATTTGATCAGGTCGTTAATGGTTACTTTTTTCATTGGTTTTCCTTAATGCGCTTGGCTATTGTTGCCAAACATTGAGCCCGTTCTTATCAACTATTTTGAGTAGTTCTGTCAGCTCAGTCCCATCAGGGAGTTGTAAACTTGGTGCGATTTCAGCAAGCGGGTAAAGTACAAACTCTCGTTCTTTCATTCCGTAATGAGGAACGATTAAGCGCTCTGAATCGATCACCTCATTGCCGTATAACACAATGTCGAGATCCAAAGTTCTTGGCCCCCAACGCTCGTCTTTACGGACGCGCCCTTGCTCTAGCTCGATCTTTTGAGTGCAATCAAGCAGTTCAATTGGCGTTAATTCGGTTTGGATTGCTACTACCGCGTTGATGTAGTCAGGTTGGTTTTGCGGCCCCATTGGAGTGCTACTATATAGCTGAGAGGTCGCAATAAACGTTGATCGCGGTAGGATTTTTAGCGTTTCGATAGCCAAGTTTGCTTGGCTAACTGGGTCGGCAAGGTTGCTGCCGACCGCAATATAAGCCGTTATCATTCGGACTGCTTACTCTTTTTGTTTCGGTAAGTCTTACGGCGACGATGGCCTGATTTTGATGGTGCTGCAACGTCGTTAGCCATCGCTTGGCGCATGTTGCGGCCTGCGGTCTGATAACGCTCCCACCATTTTGCTAGTTCTTTGGTTTCGCCACCCTCAATCTCGCCACGCATTTCTAGGAAGTCGTAACCAGCACGGAACTTATTCAGTTCCATGAGACGAACAGCACGTTTACCGTTACGACGAGGCAGTCGCAATTGCAGTTGCCAAACTTCACGAACGGTCGCCGTGTGACGACGAGGAATAGCAATAGACTTAACTTGCTGGTCAAGAATGATGTTGCTCGCTTCCATTATCGCATCGTAATGCGCCATACCCTGCTCAGCGACAAGCTTGTCTGCAAGCTTGTTCATTGGGTACCAAAGAATCGCTGCAAACATAAATGCAGGGTTTACTCGCTTGCCATCTTCGATACGAAGATCGGTTGAGTCGAGTACTAAGTCAAGCATCTGCTCTGTATGAGAGTCGTAACCTTCAGTGAAGTGCTCTGCAATTGCAGGGAACATCTGTTGGAACAGATTGTATTCACGCATTAGGTGATAGGTTTCTAAACCGTGACCTGATTGAAGTAATTTCAGAGACTCTTCGTAAAGGCGCGCTGCTGGGATATCTTTTAGCAGGTGTGCCAGCTCTTCGATAGGGTCTGCTGTGTCTTCTTCAATATCGAAATCCAGTTTAGCGGCGAAACGCATCGCGCGAAGCATACGTACCGGATCTTCACGGTAGCGAGTTTCTGGATCGCCAATTAAGCGGATCAGCTTGTCTTCTAAATCTTCCACACCACCCGCGTAATCGTGAATGCTGTAGTCTGCAATGTTGTAGTACATCGCATTAATAGTGAAGTCACGACGCTCTGCATCTTCATCAACATTGCCGTACACGTTATCGCGTAGCAGCATGCCTTCATCAGATTGCGCAGATACGTTTTTCGATGGCTCTTGGTGGTGGCCACGGAAAGTTGCCACTTCAATGATGTCACGACCAAACATGATATGTGCTAAGCGGAAACGGCGACCGATAAGGCGACAGTTTCTGAAGAGGTTTTTGATTTGTTCTGGTGTTGCGTTGGTCGCAATATCAAAATCTTTTGGCTGTGAGCCTAATAAGATATCGCGAACACCACCACCGACTAGAAATGCGTCAAAACCCGCACCATTCAGGCGATATAGCACTTTTAGTGCGTTGTCGCTGATCTGCTTGCGTGAAATATTGTGCTCTTGACGAGTATATATATTCAGAGCTAATTCGTGGAATCCGCGTTGTTCGCTTGGGGTATTGTCGTTTGTATTCATTAGTTTAGAACAAAGTAGGTATCGCCAGCTTTGTTTTTCTCTTAGTCCAAAGTGGTAGTGCAGAGTTTAATTGCGGCTAATGATAGCTTAGCGCGAGCCATTTGAGAACATCGTCTGCTTAACCACTGCAGTTGGTTATGGCATTTTTATGTGTCGTTTTTGCTATTTACCGTTAGTTTTGAGCTAATCGCTGTGCTCTTTTTGTAAACTATCAGGTAACTGGCTGACGTTCCATTGCTGAGTTCCCCATAACAAAATCTCATCCATTGAAGCCTCACAGAGGGCATGCGGGATACCAAAACCTAAGAATCGCATAGCGTCGAGCAGCGTTGGTTTTGGGTTGTCGAGATCGATCGCGGTGGCATGGTTCTGTTTTGACAGTTTATTCCCCAAGCCATCGGTTGCCAATGGTAAGTGCAAGTAACTCACGGTTTTTTGCTTGAGTGTCTTATACAAACTGATTTGTCGACCTGTAGGTTCTATCAGGTCTGCGCCTCTTACGACTTCTGTTACCCCTTGCTCGATGTCATCAAGGACAACCGCCAAGTTATAGGCAAACAATCCATCTCTGCGTTTGATAATAAAATCTTCTTCAGCCAATGCTTTAGGGATTTGAATCGTGCCGTGACGAACATCGTCAAAAGACTCGACTGGAAAGTCCATGCACAAGCGCACGGCTTGTTCGCCTGAATCAATCAAACCTGCGTTTCGGCAGTGACCATTATAAAACCCACCCAGAGACTTTATCTGCTTGCGTGTGCATTGACAGTAATAGGCTTGCTTGTCAGCGACCCATTGATCAATTTGAGCTTGGTAAAGGTCATGGCGTTGGCTTTGGTAGACGACTTCGCCATCCCAAAATAGGTGGTAAGCCTCAAGCGTCTTAAGAATGAGGTCTGCAGCGCCGGCCATTTCTCTTGGTGGGTCGAGGTCTTCCATGCGAACTAACCATTGTCCTTGGTTTGATTTCGCTTGAAAGTAGCTACCAAGAGCTGCAACTAGTGATCCAAAATGAAGAGGACCTGACGGTGATGGTGCAAAGCGCCCGATATAATTCATAAGTGAAAAACCTAATCTTGATGGTACCGCAGTAGCCGATTCTTAAGACGTTTATCTATTGCTTTGGTTCGTTTAGTCATCGTATTAATACGTACAAACAAGCCAAAGCTGTTGATTTTCTAGCAAAATATTGAAATATTCAGCTTGGATAACAAACAAAAAAGGGAGCCAAAGCTCCCTTTTTTACATCCGCAAGAATTAACCTTGCATCTGTTTCTCTTTGATCTCTGCAAGTGTTTTACAGTCAATACAAAGGTCAGCAGTTGGACGAGCTTCAAGACGACGAATGCCAATCTCGACACCGCAAGAGTCACAGAAGCCGAAATCGTCTTCTTCGATCTTGTCTAGTGTCTTCTCAATTTTCTTGATAAGACGGCGCTCACGGTCACGGTTACGTAACTCTAGGCTGAATTCTTCTTCTTGAGAAGCACGGTCAACTGGGTCTGGGAAATTTGCTGCTTCGTCCTGCATGTGGTGCACAGTACGATCAACTTCTTCCCTGAGCTGGTTGCGCCAAGCTGCTAAAATTTTTGTAAAATGTTCCGTTTGCTCAGGTGACATGTATTCTTCACCTGGCTTTGCTTGGTACGGTTCAACACCTGCGATGGCTAGGATGCCTAGCGCTTTTTTCTTAGATTCTGGCATACAGCATCTCCTATTTACACCTAGTCAACTGCAAAGCAGCTAATTTTAAGGCGGGTATCTATAGCAGAAAGAACGAATGGTGGCAAATACTCTTGTTCAAACTTGCAATCAATGTGAATAGTTCAGCATTTTTGCTTAGCTATTGATAAATTCAACAGCTTGTTTTAGTTGTATTTGAGTACTGCTGAGCTCTGCTTTATAGCAAAGCACTTCAACACCAGCGTCTTGTGCTTGTTTAAGTAATAACGAATATTTGGCGTCTATATGGTGTGCCGCAGACACTTTTTCAATACCTGAATGCAAAACAGTGAATAAAAGTACGGCTCTATTTCCAGATTCGACCATTTCTGTGAGTTCACGCAGATGTTTCTGGCCTCTAGTGGTGACCGCATCAGGGAAAAAGCCTTGTCCTTTGGTTGACGTTTTTTGCTTAGTTGATATTTGTTGCTTAGTGGACGTTTGTTGTTCGTCGAGCAAAGTGACGCTTTTTACTTCGATATAGCAAGGCGGCTTTTCGTTATCTTCAAGCAGAATATCAATTCGACTATTCTCACTGCCATATTTCACTTCGGTTCGTAACGCGTTATAGCCTAAGAGTTCAACTATAGTATTATTTTCAATTGCTTCCACTGCCAACTGGTTTGCTCGCGCAGTATTTACACAAATACGGTGACCTTTGTCTGTTTCTGAGATCTCCCAGCTGTTTGGGTATTTTCTTTTTACATTATCTGAGGTTGAGTACCACACCGTATTGCCAGGGGTCGCACATCCCGTCATTGCACCAGTGTTAGCGCAATGAATAGTACGTTCGCTGCCGTCTGGAAGTTGGATGTCAGTGAGAAAACGTTTATAGCGTTTAATAAGAGTCGCTGGCTCTAATGGAGGATTGAAGTGCATATTACTTATTTAGACAGGTAGGTTTTTATGTACAATGTTGCCAACATTACACCACAAGGTTCTCCCATTGCCACAACTGCCCATAGAAGCTGTGATGCCAGATCTGCTCGCTGGCGTAGAAACACACACTCAACTTATTCTAAAGGCCGCTCCCGGTGCGGGTAAGTCAACATTCTTCCCTTTACAGTTAGTTAAGACCAACGCCGTTCAAGGCAAAATCATTATGCTTGAACCGAGGCGTTTGGCGGCAAGGAATATCGCAACTTACTTAGCCAGCCAATTGGGAGAAAAAGTGGGAGAGAGCATAGGTTTTAGAGTTCGTGGTGAATCTAAAACCAGCAATGCGACTCGCTTGGAAATCGTAACCGAAGGGATTATGACGAGAATGATCCAAACCGACCCTGAATTGACTGGGGTTGATATGGTGATCTTTGATGAGTTCCACGAGCGCAGTATCCATGCAGATACCGCGCTGGCCTTTAGTTTGGAGATCCAAGAAGCACTGCGTGATGATCTAAAAGTGGTGGTGATGTCGGCAACCTTAGATCAACACGCGCTGCAATCTTTGTTGCCTGATGCCAAGTATGTTGAATCACAAGGGCGAACTTTCCCGGTCGACTTCCGTTATCAGCCATTAGGCTCGAATGAATATTTAGCTCCTAAGATGGCCAACGTAATTCGTTCTCTGATGGAGAAACAGTCAGGCTCACTTTTGGCTTTCTTGCCGGGTGTCTCGGCGATAAAACAAGTCGAATCTCAACTAGAACAACTCGCCAGCGATATCGATGTGTGTCCTTTGTACGGTCAGCTCAGCTTTCCTCAACAACAAAAAGCGATTGCGCCATCAGAGAAAGGGCGTCGAAAAGTGGTGTTAGCGACCAATATTGCTGAGACTTCTTTAACGATTGAGGGCATTCGACTGGTGGTCGATTCCGGGCTTGAACGTGTGGCAAAGTTCGATCTGAAAACCGGTATTACTAAGCTGGAGCAAGTGAAAATCTCGCAATCTTCAGCTGAACAAAGAGCGGGTCGTGCTGGGCGAATCGAAGAGGGCTTGTGTGTTCGCTTGTACAGTGAAACACAGTTGATGCAGCAACCTGCTGTGCCAGAACCTGAGATTCTTCATTCTGATTTGTCTTCGTTGGTGTCTGAATTGACACAATGGGGAGCCGCAAGTGCTGATGAATTGCAATGGTTAGACATTCCACCGAAAGCTTCAACAGAACAAGCTAAGCAACTCTTACAAAACCTGGAACTGTTAGACGGTAATGGTCAATTTACGGCACTAGGAAAACAGGCTCAACGCTTAGGAATTGAACCTCGCATCGCCAGTATGTTGGTTAAAGCGCAGCAAAGCAGCCAAGAGCTACTGAATGTCGCGATTGTTGCTGCCGCTTTACTTGAAGAGCCAGAGCGCAATGTGACGGATATTCAGCATTCGTTGCATCGACTGAAGCAAAGAAAACACTCAAAAAATAGCGTTGTGATGCAGCGAGCGAAAAGTCTCGCGAGCAAACTCAAACATCACTTAGATTTGTCACAAGTTGACGAATCATTGCTACCATTAGTGCTTTGTTTTGCCTTCCCAGACCGAATTGCACAAGTGAGAAGCGCAACCAGCAGTGCTTTCCTTCTTGCGAATGGCCACGGGGCTGAGGTTCGAGACGATGATTCATTGGCGAACAATGACTATATCGTAGTGATTGATTTGATGCGCAGCACAGGGCGAGCCAGTCAGATTTTCTTAGCCACCGCCGTTGATATTTCGCAGCTAGAAGTTGAATTCCCAAAACTGCTTGTGCGTTCAGATTACGCCGATTGGGATGAAAAACGTGGCCGCTTAGTGGCCGAGCAGCGAGTGTCTTTGGGCAAGTTGATTATCAGCACCAAAGCTTTACCAGAGCCTGATGCGAATCAGGCGAGCCAAGCGCTACTCAATTATATCGCTCGATGCGGGTTGGATCGCTTACATTGGACCCCTTCGGCTAAACAACTGGTTGAGCGGGTACGCTGTGCAGAACTTTGGATGCCTGAGCATGATTGGCCAGCGATGGATGAGGCGAGTTTAGTTGAACATCTTGATGAGTGGCTGTCGCCGTATTTAAATGGCATTAAGTCTGCTAAAGGGTTGTCGAATGTATCGATTGAACAAGCACTGTCGGCATACCTTGGTTGGCCGTTGAATCAAGAAATTGATCAATGGCTGCCTACCGACTATCTGATGCCGACGGGCAGTAAAAAAGCAATTCGCTACCAGTATCAGTCTGAGCCAGTGATCTCAGTACGAATGCAGGAAGTCTTTGGTGAACGAGACTCGCCATTGATCGCGCAAGGGCGTAAAAAAGTGGTGCTTGAGCTACTTTCTCCAGCACAACGACCACTACAAATTACTCAAGATTTAGCTGGCTTTTGGGCTGGCGCGTACAAAGAAGTACAAAAAGAAATGAAAGGCCGTTACCCAAAACATCCTTGGCCAGATGACCCTGCTAACCATGTAGCAACCACTAAAACCAAACGACAGTTGAATCGATGATGACCAAAATGTTAACGCCCAAAAAGGCACCACCTAAAAAAGCGCCAGCAAAGAAGTCACCAGCGACCAAAGCCAAGCCTAGAAAGCCAAGAGCAGCAGCAAAAAAGACTAAACCTAAAGCTAAGCCGTCTGGCAAGAGAGGTTGGTTGAAGATCCTGTGGGGCATTTCTTGGAAAGCAGGCTTGGCACTTGCTGCATTGCTGTTGTTCGTCGGTATTTATCTTGATTCCGTGGTCAAGCAGCGTTTTGAAGGTCAGTTGTTTGATTTGCCAACCGTGGTTTATGCGCGAGTGCTGGACCTGTCTCCGGGAACTCAGGTGAGTTTGGTGCAGGTTAAGAATGAGCTGGATGTACTCAATTATCGTAAGGTGAACGCTCCTCGTCACCCAGGCGAATACTCTTCTTCTTCAACCAAGATTGAAATGATTCGTCGCCCGTTCGAGTTTGTCGATGGACCGGAAGCGGATCGTCATGTGATGCTGCATTTCAACGGTAACGAGTTAACTCGTATTCAGTCGCTAGAGAAGAAAGGCGACATGGGGTATCTGCGTGTTGAACCGAAAATGCTTGGCATGCTTGAAAAAAGCAGCGATGAGCAGCGTCTGTTCTTAAAACGTAATCAGTTCCCTGAGGTGATGGTTGATGCATTGCTGGCAACCGAAGACCGAAATTTCTATCAGCACGATGGGGTATCGCCACTGGCAATCGCTCGTGCGATGGTGGTCAATGTAAAAGCAGGGCGAACCGTACAAGGTGGCAGTACGTTGACGCAACAATTGGCAAAAAACCTGTTCTTATCTAGCGAGCGCACATTATGGCGTAAGGTTCGCGAAGCCTATATTGCACTTATCTTGGATCATCGTTACAGCAAAGACCGCATCTTAGAAGCATACTTAAACGAGGTTTATCTTGGGCAAAATGGTGGGCAAGCGATTCATGGCTTTGGGTTAGCATCTCGCTTGTACTTCGGGCAACCGATTCAAGAACTCCGAATCGATCAACTAGCACTGCTGGTCGGCATGGTCAAAGGACCTTCGTATTACAACCCGGTTCGTTACCCTGAGCGAGCTAAGACTCGACGTGATTTGGTTCTACGTTTGCTGATGCAACAAGACATATTGACGCCGAAACAGTACGAAGAAGCCGCAAGCCGAGACTTGGATATTCAAGATAACCCACGTATAGCGAGCCGTCAGCCCGCTTACTTCCAGCAAGTAAACATTGAGCTTAAGAGATATGTCGGTGACCGATTTGAAGCACAGAAAGGCATTCGAGTCTTTACCTCTCTGGATCCGGTGTCCCAAGACAAGCTAGAGAAGTCGATTGCTCGTAAGGTGCCTGATTTATCTAAAACGGCAGGTAACAAGCTCGAGGCTGCTGCTATTGCCGTGGATAGAAATACTGGTGAAATTCGTGCGATGGTTGGTGGTAAGCGTACTGGCTACGATGGCTTTAACCGTGCTTTGAATGCGAGTCGTCCTATTGGTTCCTTGGTTAAGCCTGCAATCTACTTAACCGCACTAGATCAACCCCAGAAGTACACGTTGGCGACAACATTGAAGGACACGCCACTGAGCTTGAAAGGCAGTAAAGGCAGCGTGTGGAGCCCAAGAAACTTCGATCGTAAGTTCCGTGGCGATGTGCCCTTGTATGTGGCGCTTTCTAAGTCTTACAACGTACCAACGGTTCGTTTGGGCATGCAGTTAGGTATTGATAGCGTTTCGGATACGATTGGAAAACTGGGTGTCGATAAAAACGAAATTCGTCCAGTGCCATCGATGTTTTTGGGTTCATTCTCATTGACCCCATTTCAGGTAGCGCAGATGTACCAAACCATCACCAACTCTGGCCGTATCGCACCTTTGTCTGCGCTTCGTTCAGTTGTTGATAACGATGGTGAGGTTCTATATCAGTCGATCCCTCGTGTATCACAAAGCGTTGACCAGCAAGCAGCTTGGTTGACAACTTATGCCATGAAACGTGGTGTGTCTGAAGGTACGGGGCGTTTCCTGCAAGGTCAGTTTGCATGGGCAGGATTAGCGGGTAAAACGGGAACCAGTAATGACAGCCGAGACAGTTGGTTCGTGGGTGTTGATGGTCGCGAAGTCACTACCATCTGGCTAGGGCGCGATGATAATAAGCCGACTAAACTCACGGGCTCTAGTGGTGCGCTACGTGTCTATGCCGATTATCTGAAACATCGAACTCCAGAGCAGTTACTGTTGCCTTGGCCGAATGGCATTACGACGGCAAGTTTTACTCGAACTTCTCAAGGGGCTTTAGAGTTTGACTGTGACGGTACGGTTAAACTGCCGGTATGGGATGAGAATGGAAACATTAAAAAGGGTTGTGAAAGTCAACCAAAACAGTGGCTAAAAAAGCTTTTTCAGTGGTAAAGTCGTAAAAGAAAAGAATGACAAGGATAGTTTAAAGAATGATTTCTCGTTGGATAGTGAGCAGCTTAGGCATTGTCGGTACTGTGATCAGTTTTCAGCTGTTTGCATCTACTGTGACACCGGTGGAACAATCTCAGCAAGCTGGACAAGCTCATAAAAGACCAACCGTTGCTGTTGTGCTTGCTGGTGGAGGAGCCAAAGGAGCGGCTCACATTGGTGTACTTAAAGCGCTAGAAGAGATGCAAATTCCGGTCGATTACATTACTGGTACTAGCATGGGTTCTTACGTTGGTGGGCTTTATGCGACAGGGATGAGTGCTGATGAGATTGAAAGTTTTATTTATACGGTTGATTGGAATCGCGGCTACCGTGATCGTGTTAACCGTAGTGATCGCCGAGTACGTGACAAAGAATATGAAGACCGTTACCAACTGAACACCGATCTCGGTTTAGGTTGGGGCGAAATCAAAGCTAGGAAAGGTGTGGTTCAAGGTCAGAACATGTTGCGTATTCTGCGTGAGACCACAGGTAACCTATCTCCACTCGACTCTTTTGACCATCTTGCTATTCCCTACCGTTCAGTCGCAACCGACATTATTGAGCTTGAAGAAGTGGTCATCGACCATGGTCACCTTGTTGATGCGATGATGGCCAGTATGTCAGTTCCCGGCGCGCTTCCCCCTTATGAATTAGATGGCCGAATGCTGGTTGATGGTGGTGTCACCAATAATATGCCAGTCGACGTTGCCAGAGCGATGGGCGCGGACATTGTCATTGCGGTGGATATCAGTACCAATTACAAAGGCAAAGAAGATTTCACGAATTTTCTAGCGGCAGCTGATCAACTCTCTAATTATCTGGTCCAACGCAGCACTCAAGAGCAAGCTGAAACACTGACGGATGATGATGTTTTCCTACGTCCTGATGTTGGGCAAATGGAGACGACTGACTTTGATAAAATGCCATCGGCTTTCCTCGCGGGCTATGAAGCCGCTAAGCAGCATACTGATGAGCTTTCTAAGCTGTCACTTTCTAACGCGGACTATCAGAAGTATATCGAGCATAAGCAACAAGCTCGAAAGCAGCTGAAACATGGCGATCAAACTGTCGTCGATAGGGTGGTCATCAACAACAACACCCACTATTCAGATAAGTTGATCGAAAACCGCTTAAACCTTGATTCTGGTGAGGTTTTGAAAACCAGTGAAATCGAATCTAAAGTGAAAGATCTCTATGCACTGGATAGATTTGAGTTGGTCACTTATGAATTTGACAACGTTGACGGTGAAGACCAACTTCAAGTCGATGTGAACGAAAAGTCTTGGGGCCCAAACTACCTCAACTTTCGATTCTTTCTTGAAGATGATTTCTCTACTACTAGTCAGTACTCGATCGGTGTCTCAGCCAACTTTACCGATATTAATAAGCATGGTGCAGAGCTAAGAACTAACGTCGAGATGGGTACTGACAAACGAATTGAAGCGGAACTTTACTCGCCCTTCTTTTCGAGTCAAAAACTGTTCACTTCTGCATCGATTGTTTACAGTAAGGAAAATAGAAACTTGTCCGTGGTTGAGGGGGAGATTGGAGAGCCGACATTAGAGGCGACTACAGACTATGTCCCACTGACTTATAGTGAATATGTCGGTGAATTGGCATTAGGCTATCAACCGACGTTGTGGCAAGAACTGAAATTTGGTGCTCGTTATACTGATGGGGGTTTGGAGGTTTCTTCGCTACCATCTTTTGGTAACGGAGCGTATACACGTATAGGCGGGTTTATTAGTTATCGGCTCGATACTTTAGATAATTTTAGTTTGCCAACGGAAGGTTACTTTGTCGATTTAGAATATCTTGTTTCCCATGATGACTTTGAGGACAACACGTCTGGAGATACCCCGGATCTAGGGGCTGAAAGCGATACGGTTTATGAGTTTTCGGCTAATTTCATGGCAGCAAAGAGTATTGAGAAGCATACTTTAGTCGCAAAGCTTGATTACGGTATTGTAGAGAGTAAGAACTCGATTTTTCCAATCGACCCCAAAGAGCTTGGCGGTTTCTTAAACCTGTCAGGTATTCCAAGGAATAGTATGATAGGTCAGAACTTGGCCTACACCAGCCTTATCTATCGTTATAAGTGGTTTGAAAATGACTTCGGCCTCTTTAAATCACCGTTCTACGTAGGTGCATCCATAGAACATGGTGGTGTTTGGTCGAACAATGATTTAACCATTGATGAAGCACCAATGTACACCGCAGGTTCTGTTTTTGCTGGTGTCGATTCGCCAATAGGACCGATCATTTTGGCTTATGGCCGAACTGAAGATAACTATGATTCGGTCTATTTGATTGTCGGTACTTCCTACAAATAATCATGCGTAGAGTAGCCGTTTAACTGCGTAATTAGGCAAAAATAGTGGGACTTTCGTCTTAACTTGCTATGTTGGTCAAAATGATAAGATTTTAATTTAACGTTAAATTTGCTATTCTATCGCCCACAGTTTGGCCTCTATGACGCCGCTCATCAATACAAATTGAATGACAAAAATGGCAATGGAGAGCCAAGTTTCCAAGGATGTTCACTTCTTTATTTTACTAACAATTATGAAGGTAAGAAGTGAACCGCAATGAGAGGAAAAAAGTCGTGCTTGAAGCCTACCGTAAACACGTCGAAGAACGTGCTGCCGAGGGAGTTGTTCCAAAACCACTAGATGCTGAGCAGGTAGCTGGCCTAGTTGAACTTCTGAAGAATCCACCTCAAGGTGAAGAAGAAATCATTCTTGACCTACTAGAAAACCGCATTCCACCGGGTGTAGATGAAGCTGCTTATGTAAAAGCGGGCTTTCTTACGGCTATCACTAAAGGTGAAGTGACATCTCCACTAGTAAGCAAAGCAAAAGCTGCACAACTGCTTGGTACTATGCAAGGCGGTTACAACATCGAATCTCTAGTATCTCTACTAGATGACGCTGAACTTGCTCCAATCGCTGTTAAAGCCCTTTCTCATACTCTACTGATGTTCGATGCGTTTTACGATGTCGAAGAGAAAGCGAAAGCAGGTAATGCTTCTGCACAACAAGTGCTTCAATCTTGGGCTGATGCTGAATGGTTCACAGCTAAAGACAAAGTAGCGGAAAAAATCACCGTTAAAGTATTTAAAGTCACTGGTGAAACGAACACCGATGACCTATCTCCAGCGCCTGATGCATGGTCACGTCCTGATATCCCAGTACATGCGAAAGCGATGCTGAAAATGGAACGTGATGGCATTACTCCTGACGAACAGGGTAACGTTGGTCCAATCAAACAGATTGAAGAAATGCAAAAAGACGGCATTCAACTGGCTTACGTTGGTGATGTTGTTGGTACAGGTTCTTCACGTAAATCGGCAACGAACTCAGTGCTTTGGTTTATGGGCGAAGATATCCCATTCGTACCAAACAAGCGTACTGGCGGTGTTTGTCTTGGTGGTAAAATTGCACCAATCTTCTACAACACAATGGAAGATTCAGGCGCACTACCCATTGAACTGAACGTACAAGACATGAACATGGGCGATATCATTGATATCTACCCGTACGAAGGTGTTGTTCATAAGAACGGTTCTGTGATTTCAAACTTTGAACTAGGCAAAGTTTTGCTAGACGAAGTTCGTGCTGGTGGCCGCATTCCACTGATCATTGGTCGTGGCCTAACAGGTCGTGCTCGTGATGCTCTAGGCCTAGCTGAAACAGACCTATTTGCTAAACCAATCGATCCATTAGCTTCTGATAAAGGCTACACGCTAGCTCAGAAGATGGTAGGTAAAGCGTGTGGTGTTGAAGGTGTACGTGCTGGTCAGTACTGTGAACCTAAAATGACGACAGTGGGTTCTCAAGATACTACGGGTCCTATGACTCGTGATGAACTTAAAGATCTGGCGTGTCTTGGTTTCTCAGCAGACCTTGTAATGCAGTCTTTCTGTCACACATCTGCATACCCTAAACCGGTTGATGTAAACACTCACCATACGCTACCTGATTTCATCATGAACCGTGCGGGTGTTTCACTTCGTCCGGGTGATGGTGTTATTCACTCATGGCTAAACCGTATGCTTCTTCCTGATACTGTAGGTACAGGTGGTGACTCGCATACTCGTTTCCCTCTTGGTATTTCATTCCCTGCGGGTTCTGGCTTGGTCGCATTTGCGGCGGCAACAGGTGTTATGCCTCTTGATATGCCTGAATCTATCTTGGTTCGCTTTAAAGGCGAAATGCAACCGGGTATCACACTACGTGACCTAGTACATGCCATTCCACTTTACGGTATCAAGCAAGGTCTACTAACTGTTGAGAAAGCAGGTAAGATCAACGAATTCTCTGGTCGTGTACTAGAAATTGAAGGCGTTGAACACCTGTCTGTAGAGCAAGCATTTGAGCTTTCTGATGCATCTGCTGAGCGTTCAGCTGCAGGTTGTACTGTTAAGCTATCTCAAGAGTCTATCGATGAGTACCTGAACTCGAATATCGTTATGCTTAAGTGGATGATTGCTGAAGGTTACGGTGATGTTCGTACGATTGAGCGTCGTATTACGGCAATGGAAGAGTGGGTTGCGAACCCTGAGTTGCTATCTGCAGATTCAGATGCGGAATACGCGCATGTTATCGAGATTGATCTTGCTGATATTGACCAACCAATCCTATGTGCGCCAAACGATCCAGATGATGCTCGCCTTCTTTCAGACGTTCAAGGCACTGAGATTCAAGAAGTGTTCATCGGTTCTTGTATGACCAACATTGGTCACTTCCGCGCTGCAGGTAAGATGTTAGAAGAGTTTAACGGCTCACTAAATACTCGCCTATGGGTTGCTCCGCCAACGAAGATGGATAAAGACCAACTGACAGAAGAAGGCTACTACGGCATCTTCGGTCGTGCTGGGGTACGTATCGAAACTCCTGGCTGTTCACTATGTATGGGTAACCAAGCTCGTGTTGCTGATGCTTCGACGGTTATGTCGACGTCAACACGTAACTTCCCGAACCGTTTGGGTAATGGTGCGAACGTTTACCTAGCTTCTGCTGAGCTTTCTGCTGTTGGTGCGATTCTTGGTCGTATTCCAACGAAAGAAGAGTACTTAGAGTACGCAGAGAAGATCAATGCAACCGCTGCTGATACATATCGTTACCTGAACTTCCATAAAATGGGTCAGTACACGGAAAAAGCAGACACAGTTATCTTTCAAGAGCCTGCATAAGCGCTTTATAGATAATCAGTCAGTCGCTACTGCATTGCAGTAACGTACTCGCTGCTAATACAACGCCTTCTCTATACGAGAGGGCGTTTTTGTTTGTGTGCGTTCTTGGTGATTTGCTCTTGCTGATTTTTTATTGGTGGTTTAGTGCAGCATTAAACGCACTCGATCTCTCGTAGACTTCGCTATATACTCTCGCCTCATTTTTTACCCTATCTGTCATTAGTGCGCGGAGCCTTTATGGAATTTGAATTTACACGAAACACTTTAATGGGCGAGTACTATGTAAAGTGCAGCATGGGTCATGAAATTGTTGGCCGCTGGCTTCAAGAAGAGATCGGGAAAGATAAGCAGAAACTGGATCACGTGATGGCGTTGATTGAACAATCTCGACAGGATCTGAGTAATGAAGTGACGCTGCTTGGCAAAGAGATCAGCCTTGCTATCAATGAAGATGACGTAACGATTCAGGAAAACGTGTTAGCGCATGAGCAAGAGATGGAAGAGGGCAGTGAATTTGACTTCTACAACTGTGAAAGCCAAGCAAGCTGTGGAATCGATGATTTCGAGCGACTTATCGAACGCTGGATGGACTTTTTAGGCTATTAAGGTTTAACTTTCTACTCGCTAGTTAGCCCCTATTCTTGAGTCATTTAGAGCTTTGAAGGCTTGGTTGCCCAAAACTGGAGCAACAATAGCGCAACGCATTAAGATAGTGAAAAGGCCGCACCATATTGGTGCGGCCTTTTTCGTTATTACGAACTTATTATCTTCATGTTGTTTAAAATCAATGATTTAACTTTTTGGCACGCTACTTGGATTGTAATAAGAGAATTAACGGATTAAGTAAGAATTTAAGGAACGAATATGAAATTAATAAATGCCATTGTTAAGCCATTCAAATTAGACGATGTACGCGAAGCGCTCTCTGATGTGGGTATTGAAGGTATGACTGTTTCTGAAGTGAAAGGCTTTGGTCGTCAGAAGGGACACACTGAATTGTATCGTGGTGCGGAGTACCAAGTGGATTTCCTACCAAAAGTGAAGCTAGAGATTGCTACCCAAGCTGAAAATGTTGACCGAGTTGTTGAAGCGATTAGCCAAGCAGCACATACCGGAAAAATCGGTGATGGCAAAATTTTTGTGTATGACCTAAGCCAAGCCGTACGTATTCGTACTGGTGAAATGGATGCTGAAGCACTTTAAAGAATTACAAGGACTGGAGACTTTAATATGGAACTTACGACAACAGTAATGGAACTACGTTACGCACTAGACACTTTTTTCTTCCTCATTTCAGGTGCGTTGGTCATGTGGATGGCTGCAGGCTTCGCAATGCTTGAAGCTGGCCTAGTTCGCTCAAAGAACACCACAGAAATTTTAACTAAGAACATCTGTTTATACGCTATTGCTTGTACGACTTTCTTAGTGGTTGGCTACAACATTATGTACGTAGATAACGGTGAAGGTGGTTGGTTACCTTCATTCGGTACTTTAATTGGTACTCAAGGTGAAGGCGCAGACCATTCACTAGAATCTGACTTCTTCTTCCAAGTTGTGTTCGTTGCAACGGCAATGTCGGTCGTTTCGGGCGCAGTGGCTGAGCGTATGAAGCTTTGGTCATTCCTTATCTTCTCTGTGGTTCTAACAGCGTTTATCTACCCAATGGAAGGTTACTGGACTTGGGGTGGTGGCTTCCTATCAGAAGCAGGCTTCAGTGATTTCGCAGGTTCAGGTATCGTGCATATGGCTGGTGCTTCGGCTGCGCTTGCTGGCGTATTGTTACTCGGTGCTCGTCGAGGTAAATACGGTAAAAATGGTGAAATCTACCCAATCCCTGGTTCAAACATGCCGTTGGCAACATTAGGTACGTTCATCTTATGGTTCGGTTGGTTCGGCTTCAACGGCGGTTCTCAGCTAATGGTTTCAGACTTTGAAAACGCGACAGCGGTTGGTCAGATCTTCCTTAACACCAACGCAGCAGCAGCAGCAGGCGCAATCGCAGCATTACTAGTATGTAAAACAACTTGGGGTAAAGCAGACTTAACAATGATTCTTAACGGTGCGTTAGCTGGCCTAGTCGCAATCACTGCGGACCCTCTATCACCATCACCTTTATTTTCTGTAGCGATTGGTTCGGTATCTGGTGCCTTGGTTGTATTCAGCATCATTGCTCTAGATAAAGTGAAGATTGATGATCCAGTGGGTGCTATCTCAGTTCACGGTGTATGTGGCTTCTTCGGTCTAATGGCTGTGCCTCTAAGCAACGCGGATGCAACGTTTGGTGCTCAACTATTGGGTGCAGCAGTAATCTTTGCATGGGTATTCGGAGCTAGCCTAGCGGTATGGGCAGTGCTTAAAGCAACAATTGGTATCCGTGTAACCGAAGATGAAGAACTAGAAGGTATGGACATGCACGATTGTGGTGTTGGCGCTTACCCTGAATTTGTATCAGTAAAGTAATCAAAGAATAAAGCTTAATGTAGACAAAGAGTAAGCTAGTCTAAGAAACCCCATAACCATTGGTTATGGGGTTTCTTGTTATCTATGTCTAAGCAACAATGATCTCTCAAGAGAGAGTGAGCGAGTATTTTGAATAGGAGATGACATGAATATCCCCTGAAATACATTGTTACAAAAGTGCGAGCTTGATGGTGCTGAGTAGACGAATTTTTTGTCGGACATCATTGTAATTATGTTACTGATGAATATAATAACGCAACTGATATAGATTATCATTTCGATATAAAGGATTTTACAATGAAAAAACTGCTAACACTTTCAGCTCTAGCGTGTAGTGTGATTGCCCCGACAGCAATGGCTGCGGAAGAAGTGAACGTATACTCTTACCGTCAACCTTTCCTAGTTGAGCCTATGTTCAAGGAATTCACGAAAGAGACTGGCATTAAAGTAAACGTTAAGTTTGCTAAAAAAGGTTTAGCAGAGAAGTTAGCTCAAGAGGGTGAATACAGCCCAGCTGACGTTGTATTAACTGTCGATATCAGCCGTTTATCTGAACTAACTAAACAAGGTCTAGTTCAGTCTGTTGAAAGTGATGTACTTGAAAAGAACATCCCTGCTCAGTACCAAGATACTGCTAACGAGTGGTTTGCTCTAACAACTCGTACACGTAGCGTTTATTCTTC
This sequence comes from Vibrio sp. G-C-1, assembly GCF_021728015.1. Lineage (NCBI taxonomy): Bacteria > Pseudomonadati > Pseudomonadota > Gammaproteobacteria > Vibrionales > Vibrionaceae > Vibrio > Vibrio sp. G-C-1. The sequence continues at coordinate 145,023 of NZ_JAKKCR010000005.1, forward strand.
ACGTGACCGTGTTGGTCGTCTAGGTGAAGAGTTCACTTACGAAGATCTAACTAAGCCTGAATTTAAAGGCAAAATCTGTACTCGTAGCGGTAAGCACCCATACAATGTTTCTCTAGTATCTTCGATGATCGCTCACAAAGGTGAAGCTGAAACGAAAGAGTGGCTAGAAGGCGTAAAAGCAAACCTAGCACGTAAGCCTCAAGGCAACGATCGCGCACAAGTTAAAGCGATTAAAGAAGGTCTATGTGATGTTGCTCTTGGCAACAGCTACTACCTAGGTAAGATGGTTAACGATAAAGAGCAAAAAGCTTGGGCTGATGCTGTTTACATTAACTTCCCTAACCAAGAGACAACAGGTACTCACGTGAATATCTCTGGTATGGCAATGGCTAAATACTCTCCAAACGAAGAGAATGCCGTTAAGCTAATGGAATTCCTATCTGGTAACACAGCGCAAAGCATGTACGCAGAAGTGAACTACGAATACCCAGTGAAAGCAGACGTTAAACCTTCTGAGCTTGTTGCTTCATGGGGTGAATTCAAAGCTGATACAATTTCTCTAGACCAGATCGCTGACCACCACGCAGCAGCAATCAAGTTATTAGATGAAGTTAAGTTCGATCTTTAATTTATTACTGTAGGCTTCGGCCCAAGTAAAATGACAACCTCAAGTCGCCATTTTCGGTCACTTGGGGTTGTTTGTTTTTGGAAAATCACTTTTTGATACAAAGCTCGTCGTTGATCCCTTGAGTTATTAGCATCTCACCTTGAAGTCGTTACAGTATATGGGTATAAATAACCCCACCATTAAAAGGATATGAGATGTATTTGCAAATGCATTTGTGTTTCATTAAGCCTCGTTGTAGTTAGGCGATGAAAGAAAAGAATTATTTATGGAACACCAGTAGCGGCATTATTGCAGTATTGCTGGTTTTACCGATCTTAGCGATTTTTACGACGGCTGTTGGAGAAACAGATGAGCTATTTTCCCATCTGATGTCCACAGTGATGCCCACCTATGCTTACAATACGGTGGTTTTAGTCATAGGAACCATGTTCCTGTCTTTAGTTTTTGGTATTCCGTCTGCTTGGATTATGGCAATGTGCCGTGTGCCGGGTGAGCGTGTTTTACAGTGGGCACTGGTACTGCCATTAGCTATGCCAGGCTATATTGTCGGGTATATCTTTACCGATTGGTTCGACTTTGCAGGCCCTGTTCAAGTGCTACTGCGAGATCTGACTGAGTGGGGACCCGGTGAGTATTGGTTCCCGGATATTAGAACGTTATCGGGTGCCATTATTGTTCTGTCCCTCGTTCTTTACCCGTATGTTTACTTGTTGTGCCGCGCGGCATTTATGGAGCAAAACGTCTCCTTATTGCAATCCGCTCGGTTGCTAAAATGCTCACCTTGGGAAAGCTTTCGTCGTATCTCTTTACCGCTTGTTCGTCCTTCTATGGCGGTAGGTCTATCGCTTGTCGCAATGGAAACCATCGGTGACTTTGGTACCGTGAGTTACTTTGCAGTCAACACTTTAACGACAGCGGTTTACGATACCTGGTTAGGTTACTCAAGTTTAACGGCTGCAGCGAAAATATCGGCAATTATGCTGGTTATCGTGATCCTACTGTTGAGTTCAGAGCGCTATAGCCGTCGTAAACAGAAACTGTTCCAGAATCAATTTAGCAGTCGTGAAGACTTTCGCTACGACTTGTCCGGTTGGAAAAAATGGTTGGCACTGTTCTGGTGTTGGGGATTAGTGTGCGTTGCATTCTTGTTTCCTCTCGGTCAGTTGATGATCTATGCCTACAAATACTTTGCGCAAAGCTGGACGCCTGAATTCAGAGAGTATGCGGTTAACAGCCTTTATGTGTCAGTAGTCGCGGCGATTATTGGCGTTATCATTGCGATGATTGTGAATTTTAATCAGCGTGTTAGCCCAAGTAAGAAAAATCAGGCTTACATGCGTATTGCTTCGATGGGCTATGCCGTTCCTGGCACGGTGTTAGCGATTGGCGTGATGGTACCTGTGTTGTTTATGGATCACTTGGTCAATGACATCGCTAAAGTGATGGAGTGGGGACGACCTGGTTTGATCTTCTCTGGTTCCATGTTTGCGCTTATCTTTGCAATGGTCGTGCGTTTTTCTGCAGTGGCGATCGGCAGTATCGAAAGTAGCTTGAGTAAAGTATCTCCTTCATTGGATATGGCTTCTAAAACCATGGGTTGTAATACCAACCAGATGTTACGTCGCGTCCATTTGCCTTTGATTAAACGCGGCGCGTTGATCGCAGGTTTACTGGTGTTTATCGAATCAATGAAAGAGCTAAATGCAGCTTTGCTGTTACGTCCTTTTAACTTCGAAACATTGGCGACCTATGTTTATAACTATGCCTCAGATGAGCACCTAGAGTTGGCGGCAATGCCTGCTGTATTATTGGTGTTGGTGGGTTTAATTCCTCTGATCATCGTTAACCGTTCTTTGGAGCAGAAACACTAATGAGTTGTGCATTATCAATTAAAGATCTGACTTGTAAATATGAGTCGCAAACCATCTTGGAATCGCTCTCGTTAGAAGTTGAGCATGGTGAAATTGTTTGTCTTCTTGGTGCCAGTGGCTGCGGAAAAACAACTTTGCTTAAGGCGGTTGCAGGGCTGCTTCCATTAAGTAGCGGAATCATGAGCTTGAACTGTCAAACCATTGATGATGGTGATAATTGGTTGCCACCAGAGCAACGAAACATCGGTATGATTTTCCAAGATTACGCCCTGTTTCCGCACCTGACGGTAAACCAGAATGTTGGTTTTGGCCTTAAAGATCTCTCTGATCAGCAAAAGAAAGATAAAGTCCAAGAGATGTTGGAGCTGGTTCATTTAGATGAATTCGGTGACCGATACCCACATCAACTTTCTGGTGGTCAACAGCAGCGCGTAGCGATTGCTCGTTCTTTAGCATACAAGCCAGATTTATTGTTATTGGATGAACCTTTCTCAAATATCGATACTCAGGTTCGCCATGAGTTGATTTCTCAGATTCGTAAAATATTTAAGAAGCAGGGTGTGACAGCTATTTTTGTGACTCACAGTCGTGAAGAGGCGTTCGCGTTTGCAGATAAGATGGCAGTAATGAACCATGGTGTGATTGAACAGTATGGTTCGGCATCGGAGCTTTATTTCCATCCATCGAGTAAGTTCGTTGCAGACTTTTTGGGCGGCGGCAGTTACCTCAATGCACAGCGTATTTCAGAGCTGGAGTTTGAAACCAGCTTGGGTGTGGTTGAAGCTAAACCACAAACGGAGATTGAATTTGGCAGTGCGTGTGAGCTTCTTTTAAGACCACAGCATATCCAAGCTAGTTACGAACAAGACAGTGCTATTTCAGTACTAGAGCAGCAATTTATGGGCGATCACTGTCGTTATGTTATTGAAGCACATGGTCAAAAGTTATTGGCAACCTCGTCAGAAGCGCTTGAAGTTGGTATGCCGGTTAACGTAAAAGTGGATACCAAAGGCGTATTGGCGTTCTAATTAGGTACAACTCATAGTACCGCTAATTCTCGATAAACCATAAAAAAGCCCAGCACTTTAATCGAAAGTACTGGGCAAAAGCTCTTCATCTATAAGGGTTAACAAGGCAGTGATTTGTTAAGTCCCATACAAGACTGCTGCGCTCTATAAGCCTATAGAGAGAGGAAGTCTTTCACTTTTTGAAGAACATGTTCTGCAGTGTCTTTATCTTCCATTTCTGCGAAGATTCGTAGCAATGGCTCAGTTCCTGAGAAACGAGCAATCACCCAGCCGCCATTCTTGAAGTACACCTTGGCACCATCTTCATAGCTGACTTTTTCAATTTCGTATTCAAATTCAGGCAGTTGTTTTTCGACGTAGATCTTGGTGTAGAGCGCTTCCTTCTCTGAAGGTTTAAACTTGCAATCGCCTTCCGCCGTATACGCATAGCCATACTTAGAGTAAATCTCATCAAGCAGCTCAGACAGCTTCTTGCCTGTCACACTGATCATCTCAACCAGTAAGCTCGATGCGAACACGCCATCCTTACCTTTGATGTGACCTCGAATGGTTAAACCGCCCGAGCTTTCACCGCCAATTAGTGAATCATCGGCTTCCATTTGAGAGCTGATATGCTTAAAGCCTACAGGAACCTCAAAGCTCTTCTCACCATGATCTGCCGCTACTTTGTCGAGCAGATGTGTGGTGGCGATGTTACGCACGACAGAGCCTTTCCAGCCTTTGTATTCCAATAAGTAGTAGTAAAGAAGCAGTAACACTTCGTTAGGGTGAATGAAGTGACCTTTCTCATCGATGATGCCTAAACGGTCGGCGTCGCCATCGGTACCAATACCAATGTCATAGCCTTCTGCTGCTACCAAATGCTTCAAGCGATACAGCGTAGCTGCATTAGGAGATGGCATGAGACCACCGAAATCTGGGTTCTTACCATCGTTGATCACGTCGACATCACAGCGAGCGCTGATTAACACGGTTTGCAGTGCGTTTTTCGCCACGCCAAACATTGGGTCAATCAGTACACGTAGGTTCGCTTTCTTAATCGATTCGATATCAATAGCGTTGATAATCGAGTCAACAAAGGCGTTCATTGGGTTGATGATCTCGATTTCTTTGTCGTTTAATGCTTGTTCAAAATCGACTCGGATAACGTCTTCGTTGGTCAGTGTTGCGATTTGCTGTTCAATCTTCTCTGTGATGATCTCATCAGCATCACGGCCACCTTCAATGAAAACCTTGATTCCGTTGTAATCAGCAGGGTTGTGAGAAGCGGTAATACAGGCTGAGTAGACACACCCCATCTCTTTCGCTTGGAACATCACGATAGGAGTCGGAACGAACTTGTCGATAAAGCTCACTTTGATGTTGTTGGCTGCCAATACTTCAGCAAACCAGCTCGCGGCTTTATCTGAAAGGAAGCGGCGGTCATAGCCGATAACGAAGCCGTTTTTCGCTGCATCTTCATTATTGATGATGTTAGAGAGTGCTTGTGCCACTAAGCGGACGTTTTCTCTAGTGAACTCTTCACCAATAAACGCGCGCCAGCCGCCAGTACCAAATTTAATCATTAGAAAATCCTTTTAGTCTCACTATCTCAAGCCAGTAAAGACTTGAGATAGGAGCTGTTCATCAAATTAAGTGATTAGCCGAGTACAACGATAACTTCGTTCACGCTGCCTTCTGCTTGTACCGGGATTGCGCCTTCAACTGACTCATCATTGATAGTGATAGAGGCAACGCCTTTGCTTACTGCATTCGGGTTCTGCACTGTGATGTTGTAAGTCGCGCCACGCCATTGACGAGTAACCTCGAACTCTGGCCAATCAGTCGGGATACATGGATCAACTGTTAAGCCTTCAAAGCCTGTACGAACACCAAGAATGAAGTTGGTTACCGCGAAGTAAGCCCAACCAGAGGTACCTGTTAACCAAGGGTGGTTTGCACGACCATGGTCTTGGTGATCTTTACCCATGATGAACTGCACGTACGAGTATGGTTCTGCGTAACGCGTTTCAATCATGTCGTTTTGGTTGTACGGGTTAAGTGCGTCGTAGAACTTCATAGCACGGTCACCACGACCTAGCTTCGCTTCTGCTACCCAAGCCCATGGATTCGGGTGAGAGAAGATTGCACCATTCTCTTTAACGCCTTGGTAAACGCGAGTTACGAAACCGATATCGTCGTTTGGTGTTGCGAATGAAGGAGAGTTTAGGTGCAGGCCATATTCAGAGAAAAGGTTCTCATCGACAGCGTCCATCGCTTTCTCGCCACGCTCTTGAGATACCGCGCCAGATAGAACCGCTAGCGTGTTTGACTCAAGGTGCACACGACCTTCAGCTTGTTGAGCGGTACCGATCTTGTCGCCATTTTTAGTCAGACCACGGATGTACCAGCCACCCTCGTCATCCCAAAGGTGTGTTTCACACGCTTCGCGAACGTTAGCTGCCATTTCAGTGTATTTAGTAACGTCAGCATCGTTATTACGGAACTTAGCTAGGTCTAAGAATTCTTGTAGCGCCCAGAAGTGTAGGAATGAAACCATTGAAGATTCACCGCCACCTAGGTTCAAACAGTCATTCCAGTCAGCACGAAGACCTTTACAGATACCGGTTTGCCCTACGTATTCTGCAGAGAAATTCAGCGCCGCTTTCATGTGCTCGTAAACCGTTGCTTCGCCACCATCTGCGTATGGAATCACTTCGTCAAAGAAACCGTGTTCACCCGTTTCCATCACGTACTTGATGATGGTTGGTACGATCCACAAGTGATCATCAGAACAGGTATCGTCAATGCCGTGGATCTTGTCGTCGTCTGAAGGCGTTGGAACAACCGTTGGTGATTTTGAAGGCTCAACGTCAGCTTTCTCTGGATCGAACCAATCAGGATCGAACAAGTGTAGACCGTAGCCCGCTTTCACTTGGCCACGAAGCAGATCGATAATGCGCTTCTTGGTCATTTGTGGGTTGGCATGAGGTACTGAGATCGCGTCTTGCGCCGTATCACGGTAACCAAGGCCAGTACGGCCACCGACTTCAATGAAGGATGCAAAGCGCGACCAAACCACACAGGTTTCCGCTTGGTAAAGCGTCCACGTGTTGATCATGGTGTCTAAGCCTTCGTTTGGAGACTTAACTTGGAACTTGTTGCAGCGTTCATCCCAGTGATCTTTGATACCTTGGAAAGCCGCATCGACGTTTGCTGTATCTTGGTACTTCTCACGTAGGCGTTCACCGTTGCCTTTACCGATACCGAGTACATACGCAAAGCGGACTTCTTCACCCGGTTGAATCGTAAATTGCTTGTGCAGAGAACCACAGTGGTTGTAACAGGTTTGAGCGCTGTTAGAACACTTACCGTTTTCAACCGCAATTGGATTTGCTTCATCACGGTACATGCCTAGGAAGTTGTCACGTTGGCCATCGTAGCTGTCTGGTGAGAAAGTTGAAGCTAGGTAGTAGAAGCCTTCAAAGTCGTTAGTGTTGTAGTACAGGTCGTACTCCAGAACACCTTCTTGGTAAGACGTGCCTGCAGAGTACAGAGACATCTGATGGTTCTGGTTATCAGATTGGATGTGGCTGAAAGAGAACTCAACAAACGAGAAAGTGCTGATAGTACGTGGCTTGTCAGTGTTGTTCTTTAATACAACGTCCCAAACTTCTGCATCTTCACCTTTAGGTACGAATAACGTTTTGGTTGCTGTAATACCACTGTATTCACATTTGAATTTTGAGTATGACAGGCCGTGACGAACTTCGTAGTTCGCTTCATCTAGGCTCTTTGCCACTGGCTGCCAAGAGATAGACCAGTAATCACCTGTCTCATCATCACGCAGGTAAACATAGTGTCCTGGACGGTCGAATGTGCCGTTTGGACGGAACTTAGTAACACGGTTGTATTCCGGAGAATTGTAGAACGAGTAACCGCCCGCATTGTGCGAAATTACGGTACAAAACTTTTCAGTACCTAGGTAATTGGTCCAAGGTGCTGGTACATCAGGGCGAGTGATGACGTATTCGCGATTGTCGTTATCGAAATAGCCGTATTTCATTGTCATTTCCTTTTTAACAAACTGCATCTATGCAGCTAATTTTTAAATAGTGATACTGAGTCTTATCTGACTGAGCACCTTAATTTGAGTCAGCAACTTAATTTGAGTCAGTATCCACTCGATATGAGTGTCGCTTTGATTTTGTTTTATTGAGCTTTCCAAGGGTTGCGATAATCAACATTGAGTCTGTCGAGTAATGGCAGGTGGCCCTTTAGGCGAGATAGGTAATCTAGCCAGTTTCGGTTGTTTTTATGTGTCCAACATCCTTCAGCTAAAGCGCTAATTCTTGGGAATACCATGTAATCCATACGCTTTTGGTTGGTGACGATCTCACACCATAGAGCACACTGAATTCCGCGGATCCGCTTACGAATTGGGTCGGTGTCGGATATCTCAGCAAGCGCTTCGTAGGTATAAGCTTGTTCTAATGGGATAACGGCAGCCCAATCTACGCCCGGTTCTTCCGGTGCATAATCTTGGGTCATGTCGAGATAGGTAAATTGTGCCGGTTGCAGCACCACATCAAAGCCTTGGCGAGCGCAATTCACTGCAGCTTCTTCACTGAGCCACGAGTAGATGATGGTCTCTTTACTGACTTTGTCGCCGTGTTGCGCTTCTTCCCAGCCCACCATGCGCTTGCCAAGTTGCTTGAGTTTGTTCTCGGCATAACGGAATAGGTGGCCTTGTAAGTCTTTGCTGTCTTGATATTGATGCTCTTTCATCAAAGCTTGAGCAGCAGGGCTGTTGGTCCACACTCCCGGTGGCACTTCGTCTGCACCCATGTGAATTAATTCGCTAGGGAACAGCTCTGCGACCTCTTCAATAACTGCATCTAGAAATTGGTAAGTGCCTGGTAAACCTGGGTTTAGCACGTTGTCGTTGTAGTGCTGAATGCTCTTGTATTGTGTGGTGTCTGCTTGCTCAACTAGCATGTCTGGCAGTGATTTGATTGCGGCGCGACAGTGTCCCGGGATATCGATCTCTGGGATCACCGTGATGCTGCGTTGCTCTGCATATTCAATGACTTCTCGAATCTGTTGTTGTGTGTAGAAGCCGCCATAGTTGTCAGCAATGTGGGTGTATTGCGGTTCTAATGCATGATCAGGACCACGCCAAGCGCCAATTTCTGTTAGCTGAGGCAGGCTCTTGATCTCAATTCTCCAGCCTTCATCATCGGTTAGGTGCCAGTGAAAAACGTTGAATTTGTACTGCGCCAATTGGTTGATTAAACGTTTCACTTGCTCTACCGAGTGGAAGTGACGAGCGCAATCCAACATCATGCCTCGGTACTTAAAGCGAGGTTGATCGGCGATTTTGCAACATGGTATAGAAAAGCTCTCGGCATCCAGTTGTCGAACCAATTGAATCAAGCTTGCCACGGCGTGTGTGAAGCCAGACTGGCTGCCTGATTCAGCAATAATCTGTTGTGCAGTGATGGTCAGCTTGTATTCGGCTTCATCTAACGTCGGATTGCTGCGAAAGAGAATTTTGCCGCTTTCGTCTCTTGACTGTTCAGTGGAAAGCGCATTCGAAAGAGACAACTCAAAGGTCGAGAGCAATTCTTGCTGAAACCAAGAGACTGCCTTATCAGCAAGATGAGATTGAACCTCAATTCTGCAGTCGTTATTTAGCGCGAAGTTACTTAGCGCGAAACTACCTTGCTGAAATTCGATCTGATTTGGCTGAGGGATTAATGCAATCTCAGCAGCGTTAACTTCAGGTATTTGATTGCGTTCACGGTATGGCGAAGCCAGTACAATAGGTGATATCGCGACAGGGAGTACCGATGTTTCCCCATCATGATGTGACTGGATAAAGGCATCATTCAAGCCATCAGAATAGAAGCGGAATGGTGCGCTTTGAATACTGAATTCAAGGTAGAAATGGTTATTGGCCTTTAACACTGGCGAATTTGGTTTGAACGAGCAAAAGCTTCCTACTTGAGTCAATTCACCTTGCGATAAACTCTCAGGAAGGATGAATCGGTCAAAGGCAAAATGCAGTGACCAATCTTGTACGTCGAGGTCACTTAAGTTATGTACCGTAAGGCCGAATCGGCAGTTATTTTTTTGTTCAGAAAGAACAGCTAAGTCGATGCGATAATTCATATAACTTCCTGCTAAGCCTGTTGATACAAGTTGTGTTGTGATTTCCCGGCAAACATCAACGCGCCTTCGATAGCGTCGAATTGAGGTTTAACGATCCATTGTTGTACTGGTGGCGATAGCCAGTTGTGAATGCGTTCAGCGATACTTCCCATTAAGCACACCTTGTCAGCGCCTTTTCGATGCAGTGCTAAGACAAACATTTCGATATCAGCTGCAGTTTGCTTGAGCATCTCGATAGCCAGTTCATCGCCTTCATTTGCCAGTTGAAAAATAACTGGAGAAAATTGACCGTAATCTTTTGGAATCGCGCCTTTTGACCACGCCACGATCGCATCAACATCATTATTGAAATGATTCATAACGTGTTTGGTCAGCGCGGTTTTGTTGCGAATGCCATCTTCAGCGAGTAGAACTTGCTGAATTAAACGAAGGCCCATCACTGCGCCTCCGCCTTGGTCCGAAATTGGGAATTCACGACCGCCAACCACATGTTGCTCGCCGTTGTTCAGGTAGATACCACATGAACCGGTGCCACCGATCATGATTGCACCGTCTTGGCCATTGTGAGCACCAATGCAAGCGCCGTAAGCGTCGGTATTTAGTGTCATGCTTGCGAAAGGGTGTGTCTGTGCCATGAAGTCGAGCCATGCCGACTTTTGCTCTGCACCAGCCAGTGCTAACCCTACATGCATGTTTGAGAAATGGTTTGAGTCGAGTTGTCCTTGCTGAGCAGCTTGGGTAATGGCATCAACGATAGAGTTCATCGCAACATCAACACCCAATAGAATGTTGGCACTGCCACTCTTTGCTTCACCAACCAGCTTGCCTTGGTCATCGCGAATTCGAGCTCGACAAGATGTACCGCCTCCATCAATACCTACGTAGTAAAGAGTCATGATTATTGCTCCTTACTTTGTGCTAGGAAGTTGAATTGTGAAGCCGTTGCCAATAGGAACCAAGCGCCGTGAGGGAGCCATTGCTCACCCCAGCGCCAGTTTTGAAGCATGTCGTCTTTTTGAGCTGATGGATTGAATGCGATGTCTTGTTCGTCTTCGAAACCAGCCGTGATGCCGTTGCAGATCCCGCCTTTCGCATTGAAGAAACCAAGCTGTGGTAGATAGTCTGGGTTGTTATGACCGTGACCATCGAGCATGCACATGTGGTAAGGATTCAATCCTAAAATCCAATCAAGGCTGTTTTGTGAAAGCTGGATTAGACGCTGTTGAAGGTCATTATCTTTAATGTGCGGTTGAACTAGGTAAGCCATGGTTGCGATTGAACCAAGGCGAGCATTTTCGCCTTGCCACCAGTAACCTGTCTCATTCTGTTGAGCGACGAAGAAGGCATCACGTTTATCACCATCGACAGATTTAACGTACTGTCTTGGGTAGCCGAATGGGTTGGTGACTTTGTCGGTAATGTTGATTTCGAACTGGCAAGCTTGCTCAACAGCTGTGCGAGCCTGTTCTTTTAATTCAGCATTGGTTTCGTTGTCGATGTATTCGCATAGCGCAATCACCGGAAGGCCAGCTTCTGCTGCATGAAAGTATGGGCGAGAGCCATCAGAATTTGCAGACCAGAAGTGCTCAAATGAATTATCTGACTGTTGGCGAGAGATTAAACGAGTCGCCCAAGTTCTTGCTTCTGTTAGGTATTGCTGGTCTTGAGTTACGCGATACAGCTCATTGGCTGCGAGCAGGGCACAATACTCATCGATGATGTTCTCTTCGCCATCGTTTAGGTACTGGAGGTTGTACTCTTTTAGGTGCCAGTAACCCTTAACAGCCGTTTCAAGGTAGGTGTGGCTCGAGTAACTGCCAGAGGTTTCAAGCTCAGATGCAGCAGCCAGTGCTGCAATAGCGACGCCTGCACCTTGTCGGTAGCCAGCTTGTAAGTCTGTTGATTTATGGCCTTCTTGAGTCGCATAAGCGCAGATGTCGCGCTGATTGATATCTTTGCTCCATTTGTCGAATACCGTCATATAGAAGTATCCGTCGGCGTCTTGCATACGCACTAAGAAGTCGGCACCGAACAGAGCCTCTTCCGTTAGACGAGTCATGGAGAATTTTGGGAAGTCTGGGTTATGGCTAGTCAAGCGTACACTTTTTAGCATGTTCCAAACGACCATTGGAATTTGTTGTGGGTTTAGGTAGTTACCATAAGACAGGTGGCTAAAATACTTACTGACATCTCCTGATGCGTCATACCATCCTCCGTGGACATCGACGTATCTGTCGGTACCTAGAATTTGTGCTTGTCGATCTTTTTTGTCGAAAATACCGCCACAGCGTTGTGACTTAAAGTAATGAAGCACATCAGAGAATGTGTGGTTCATTAATAGGTTGCTACCAATCTCAAATACTTCTGAACGCAGGTTGTCAAAACGTAGGTAGTAGCGACCAGATTCAGTAACTGAACTGAAATCGATAGTGAAGAATTGCCCTTGATGCCAATTTGCTACGCGGCCTTGTTTAACCACATCAAAGCTTCCGACAGTCATATGATTGTCTGCACAGACGAGTAAAGCCGTAGTGCTCGATAGACGAGCTTTCTTTGTTTGTAAGATAGCTTGCTTTGGGCCTGTGGACTCATAGCCAATATGGTTGGTCAATAACAGCATCAATACTCTCCGACAGTCCTAGTTTCTATTGGCTAGGTACTTGAATGTTTTGGATATAAATAGTTAGGGTCCGCAGACCCTAACTTGGACTTTATTGCTTAGCTTTCGTGTAGGTAACAACGTACAAAGTGGTTATCAGCTAACTGTGTAACTCCTGGCAGCTGTTCTTTACACTTGTCCATCGCGTGAGTACAACGGCCTGCAAATGGGCAACCTGCTGATACTGGTGTCCAAAGTGGGATCTCCCCTTTGTTACCTGCTAGTTGGTCGTGGATCGATTTCTTAGGATCTGGAACTGCCGAAACCAATAGCTGAGTGTAAGGGTGTTGAGGGTTAGCAATCACGTCATCGGTATCGCCCCATTCCACCATGTGTCCAACGTACATTACGGAAAGGTCTTCAGCGATGTAACGAGCAGTTGCGATGTCGTGAGTGATGTAAAGTAGAGACATTTGCTTTTCAAACTTCATCTCTTCCATTAGGTTCAAGACACCAGCACGAATCGATACATCAAGCATTGAGGTTGGCTCATCTGCGAGAACAACTTCCGCACCTACCGCGATGTTACGTGCAAGGTTGACACGTTGACGCTGGCCACCTGAGAGTTGGTGAGGGTACTTTTCTGCCGTCGCTTGCGGTGGTACTAACCCCACTTGCTCTAGAAGATCGTATACACGTTCCTGTAACTCTTTCTTGTTGCCCGGAGATACTTTTTTGTGGATCAACAAAGGGCGAGCGATGTGGTGGAAGATATTGTGTGTTGGGTTCAGTGAACCAAACGGGTCTTGCCATACCATCTGCACACCTTCACGGTAGTGCATGAGATCTTTTCTGCTTGAGATCTCTTGGATATCGCGACCTTTGTATTCGATCGTACCGCCCGAAGGCGCGTACATTTTTGCGATCATTTTTGCTGTTGTTGATTTGCCTGAACCTGACTCACCAACCACCGCTAGGCCACGGCTTTTATACATCTTGAATGACACGTCGTTAATCGCACGCATCATTGGGGTTTGAATGGTGGTACTGCTTATTGGGAAGTCTTTTACGACATTCTTGCCTTCTACCAATAATTGACCGAAATCTTTGCTCATAATTGTCTCCAGAATCCTTGTTCGCTTTGCTTGCTTTTCGACGGTCGAGCCGCCTTATTCGTTATCCACGCTGAGTCAGCGTGCAAGCTATAGCTTCCTTTGTACTATTGGGTCACCGTACAGGTGGCAGTTAGACAAGTGTCCCGGGTCGATAGAGCGCAGCTTGGTTGGCACCTTAGTACAAGCTTCATGTACACGGTCACATCGAGCTTGGAAACGACACCCTTCAGGAATCTCTAAGAGGTTCAGAGGGTTGCCCGGAATACCCGCTAGTTTTGTCTTTGGCCCTGTTAGTGGAGGGAAAGAACTACCCAGCCCTTTGGTGTAAGGGTGGTAAGGGTTTTCTAGAATATCTTGAGAGTTCGCGACCTCGATAAGTTCACCGGAGTACATGATGCCGATACGGTCAGAGAACTCGACCATCAATGACAAGTCATGGGTGATGAACAGAATTGAGAAACCAAACTCTTCTTTTAGTGCATAGATCTTTTGTAGGATTTCGCGTTGAACAACCACATCAAGCGCGGTCGTTGGCTCATCCATAATGATCAGCTTTGGATTCAATGCTAAAGCGATAGCAATAACTAAGCGTTGACGCATGCCGCCAGAGAATTGGTGAGGGTAGTCACTCAATCTGCTTGGGTGAATATCGACAATTTCAAGTAGACCTTCAGCACGTTGCTTAGCTTGTTCACGAGTCATGTTGGTGTGATGCATAATCACATCACAGAACTGCTCTTCCATTGGAAGTACAGGGTTGAGTGCGTTCATCGCACTCTGGAATACCATCGACATCTCGCTCCAGCGGAACGCTTGCATACGTTCGTCACTGTATTCAAGGATGTTCTCACCATTGAAGATGACTTCACCGCCACTGATGTAAGCGGGTGGCTTATGAAGACGCATGAGAGAGAAAGCAACGGTTGATTTACCACAGCCAGATTCACCAGCTAAGCCGAATACTTCACCCGGAGCGATGTCAAAACTTACGTTATTACACGCGCGAACATCGCCAGACTCTGTGATGTAATCCACGCATAAGTTACGGATTGAAATTAGTGGTTCAGACATGATTATTTATCTCCGCTCCAAAGTGCATTTTGTGGTGGTAGTTCTGGTTCACGTTCTTCTTTATCTTGAGCCGCTAGTTTTTTCCAACGCTTCATGCCTTTGTGAGAACGCAGTTGCGGGTTGGCAATTTCATCGACCGCGAAGTTAAGTAGAGCAAGGCCAGTTACAAGTAGTGTTAATGCGATACAAGGAGCCAACAGTTCCCACCAAGCGCCAATCAGCATTGATGAAGAGGTTTGAACGTTGTAAAGCATGATGCCCCAGCTGATTGTGTTCGGGTCACCAAGACCTAGGAACGAAATCGTAGCTTCCATCATGATTGCGTACATCACCGAACCGATGAAGCTCGCGCCAACGATAGAGATAAGGTTTGGAAGAATCTCTACGAAGATGATACGGAATGAAGATTCACCCAAAACTTCAGCGGCTTTTACAAACTCTTTTTCACGCAGTGCTAACGTTTGGGAACGAACAACACGCGCGCCCCAAGCCCAGGACATAAAGCCGATAACTAAGGTTATGGTGAGTGGCCCTGCCTCACCGATAAAGGCTGCAACTACGAACAGTAATGGGTATTGAGGAATAACCAGCATGATGTTCATTGCGGCTGTCAAAATGTCATCGACACGGCCGCCAAAGTAGCCCGCGGAAACACCGATAACCGTTGCGAGTAAACATACGGTAAGGCCCGCACCAAAACCTACAGCCAGAGATACACGTGCGCCGTATACCACTTGTGACCAAACGTCACGGCCCATACGAGTTGTCCCCAATACATGGTCTGCCTTCTTAGACATGATAAGTGTGCGACGGTCGTCTGCTAGGTTTTGAGCAACCCAGCCGTCAGGGTTCGTTTGTGCAGACTTAACGACGAAGCCAGGGTACTCGTGTGGGTTACCTGTACGCTTGTCTGGTACATGTTTGGTGATCAACGGAGCCGCAATAGCACCAAGAATAAAAATACTTAGGATGATGACACCGGTTAGGGCCATCGGATTGCGCCAAATGAGTTTTAGAATATCTTTCATGATTATTTACCACCCTTACGAAGACGAGGGTCAAGAACAACGTAAAGCATGTCTGCAACAAGGTTAAAGAACAGCATGAATAGCGTCATGATAAGCAGTTGGCCTTGCAATACTTGGTAGTCACGAGCGTTAATTGCGTTGAAAAGTACGCTACCAAGACCTGGGTAGTTAAAGATGATTTCGATAATTAACTGACCGCCGATTGCCATACCTAGAGACATCGAAAGTGCCGTCACACTTGGCAGCATCGCGTTACGAGCTGCGTAATTGAATACCACTCGGTTTTCGCTAAGGCCTTTGCCTTTCGCCATGGTGATGTAGTCTTCTGCGAGTAGGTTGATCATGTTGTTACGCATGTTTACTAGGAAGCCACCAATTTGAACAACCGAAGCACATACCAGAGGCAAGAAAGCGTGGTAAGCAACGTCTTTGATGAATGCCCAACTTGTCCAGTCAGGTATCGTACCAGCGGTATAGGCGTAGCCAGTTGGGAACCACTTCAAACCAATTGCGAAGGTAAATAGCGCAAGCATGGCAATAACAACTTGAGGAACGGCTTGTAGAATAAGCATCCCTGGAGTAACAAAGGCATCGTATTTACTGCCACGTTTCCACGCTGCAAAAATACCTAGGATTGAGCCAATCGAGAAAGAAAGAATAACGGCAGTGCCTGCTAAGAATAGCGACCAACCGAATGCGCCACCTAACAGTGTATTTACTGAAAGTGGGTAGAATTGAATTGATGTACCAAGCTCCCAGCTTAGAATGTTCTTCATGTATGCGCCGTATTGAACCAGTAAGCCGCCATCAACGAAGCCTAATAGTTCTTTCATTGCCGCAATACGCTCAGGAGTAACTTGAACAGAAGCGTTCGCAAACATCATGGTAACTGGGTCACCAGGCATTGCTCTTGGAATAATAAAGTTTAACGTCGCTGCAACTAATAGCGCGACAAAATAAAATGACAAACGTCTTAAAAAATAACCCATAACTCACACCTTACTCACCCAGATTGTTTCCCTGTTTCTGGATTCAGGTCGCTCCTAGCGAAATTTGGAACGAAAAATCCCCTGACGACTAGCGCCATACTTTCAATTGATAGTGTGGGGATTTTTATAAGCGGCGTAAGAAGTTACGCCGCAAAGATTGAACGATTACTTATTTAACTGGTTTTAGGTCCAGTACATGAAGTAGACGCTCTGGAATACCAGCCCAAATGTTTGGACGGCCTTTTGGATTTTCTTCGTTCCACCAACCAGTGAAGCGAGTCGTGTTGTATTGGTACATGTAAGCACCAGACATCACTGGGATTGTCACTTGGTCTGCAGCGATGATTTGCTGGATACCGTGTGCAATATCTAGCTGCTCGTTCTTGTCAGCTGTTTTGTAGAAGCTGTTTAGAAGTCCATCTAGCTTGTCGTTTTGGTAGAAGTGCATCGCGAAACGAGGCATACCATCACCAGATTGAAGTGATGAGTTGTAAGCACTGTTCCAGTACGTGTATGGATCCGCACCGTGGAAGTAGTTTGTGTATGCTACGTCGTATGTACCTTCAAGCATTGCCTGGTTGTAAACAGAGAAGTCAGGTGTACGAGCTTTCGCTTTAATACCGATTTCGTTTAGCTGTTCTACCGCTAGTTGAACTGTGTTGTTGAAGTCAGTCCAGCCGTTTGGCGATTGAATCATTAGTTCGAAAGACTTGCCTGATGGAGTGTCAACAAAACCATCTTTGTTTACATCTTTGAAGCCAGCGTCAGCAAGAAGCTTCTTCGCGCCTTCAGCGTTGTAAGTGTTGAAGCCCTTGTACTTGTCGTGAGTTTTTTCATCAGACCAAGCTTCAAATGCGTAGCCAAGACCCGATGCGAAATCGTTCACAGTACCGCCACCGTAGAATGCGATATCGATGATAGTTTGACGGTCAAGAGCCATAGAGAAAGCACGACGGAATTCAACGTTGCTCAATGCTTCATGCTTTGCAGCATCAGGGTGCTTGAAGTTAACGATGAATGCCTGTGTACCTGCTGGCGGGTACCAGTAGTGGTGTTTAGGGCTAGCTGCAGCGTATGTACGATCGATATCTGGAACGAAAGAAGACGTCCAGTCCATTTCACTGTTTACAACTTTACCTAGGAACTGGTCGTTGTTCGCAATTTGTGGAACTCGTAGACAGTCAACATCTAGGTTGTCTGCATCCCAGTAGTTCGGGTTAGCACATTGGATGTATAGCTGAGCTGTAAACGTATCGATTTCTGTAAATGGACCAGAACCTACTGGGTTCTCATTGGTAAACGTTGATGGATCTTTCACGTCTTTCCAAATGTGCTTAGGCACTACAGGTACTTTAGCAATCTCATAAGGTACGTTTGAGTTTGCTTCTGTTAGGCTGAACTTAACTTGGTAGTCGTTCAGTTTTTCTACAGAAGTTACCCAAGAGTTGATACCAGATTGGTCAAGCTCTGGCTTCTCTTTTACAAGGTTGAAAGAAAAAACAACATCATCAGCAGAGAAAGTTTCTCCGTCAGACCATTTAACACCCTTACGAATGTCGAAAACTACGCTCATCAGATCATCTGACATTGTGAAGTTTTCAGCTAGACGGAACACAGGAGTGTTACCGTGCATTTCGTTAAATACTACTAGCGGCTCATAAAGGAAGTCGGTTGTAGTATGTAGGTTGGTAGCACCAAGGTACGGGTTAAAGTTACGTACGAATGTAGTGTACTCTTTCGGGTGAATAGTCAACTCACTGCGTTCTGCAGCTGTTGCTACTGATGCAAAACCTGTTGTAGCAGTTGCAATAATTGCTGTTGCTATTGCTGTTTTTTTTATATTGGCAAGCATAGCTGTTCCTTACTATTTGCTTTCATTTCACTAATGGATTGAATGTTATCTGTCGCTAAATTGTTTAGTAGATACACACTCTAGTTAAAGGCCTACCTCTTCTTCATTGCTCCAGATTCATCGTTGATTCTGAGAAGTGGTAAGAGTGGCCTGTAGGCCTTTGGCAGGAGTAAGAAAACACCTTATCGATGAATTAATCAAACTCGTTTCCCGTCAAAAACGTTAAAAACAAGCAATCCCACGTCATTAACGTCAAAATGGGGTGCTTTGGTGGTTTTTTGTGCGCAATTGTTAAGGTGATGTGACTCGCATTTGGTTTTGCTGTATCGGCCGGGTGTAAGTGGTCACTAACTACCTGGGCTTTTTATTATAAAGCTTTAGGCTAGGGTTTTGTAATTGTAGATCTTGGTCACTTGCCGCTTTTACGTTAAATTTCCCTAGAAAATTAAATCTGCCGTTCTGTTGTGACTCGCTTCTCAAACTGCAACAAAGAGTAAGATAACGGTCAGATATGATTGAGAATAGAACGAAAAGTACTGACGGTTACGAGCACGCACCGTGCGTAATTGGCGTGAATTTCTCCTTGTTTAAAGACGTAAAAAAAGTGCGTTGCAAGCGTTGGGATTCTACTTTTTGTGATTGTTAGGCGTACAAAAAAGCCCACGCTAAGTGGGCTCCATTATTTACAGTATCGTGATCTTACTTCAGGGTTAGCTGGTCAGTAGTTTCTGTAGTTTATCCCTTAGCATCTCGATATGAGTTCTTTCTGGTGTTTGTTCTTTACAGTGCTCAAGTATGAATTCGATAGAGCTCAGTACCGTTCGCCAGCGAGGTGTTTTCGGTAGAGTTTCTACTCGTAGGTATTTGTCTAGCGTTCTAGTTTGTAGGGTACTGCGGTCTAAGTAGACTCGCCATAAGCCACTCTTTTCTGCGAAAGCAAACTTGGTCTCCCCAGTAACAGACTCCCAGTAGATAATGGCATTGGTCATGACATCGACTAGCACTTCACGCATCAGCTCTTGCTTGTTTTTACCCTCACCGGTTGCCTTATCAGCAAGGCGAGTAAATTCACCGCCAAGCTCTTTCAGTTGTTGAAGCTTATCTTTGTCACCTTCAAAGGCGTAGCTTGAAAGTGCCTCAACCGCTGTTTCAAGGTTATTGACTCGGTTTGAGTTAACGCCACCACCGACATTGAAGATATACATGGTGTCGAGCCCTGAGCCTTCAGGTAGCTTAAGGATGTCACTTGGAATGCGCTGACGTGTGTCGTCTATATAGATATCAATATCACCACAGTAGTGAGCTTGTTCCACCTTCAGGTATTTAGGCGCGATGATCTCGTCGGCCATTGAGCGCTTGAGTTGTTCTTGTCCACGTCTAAACAGCTTAGCAGCCGCTTCGTTGGCGAAGCGAATACGTTGGTCATCACGAATACAGATGATGGCCTCAGGGGCTGATTCTAGCTGTTCTAGCAAGCGCCCTTGAGTTTCTAGCAGGTTAGCTTCAACCATGGCCCTGTGTTTAAGCTCTAGTTGCAATTGATCATTCTCAAGACGCCTTTGCTCAGCTTTGCTTGCTGATAAGTGAGCCGTAATTCGCGCCGCCAGTTCTTGTTTGTTGAACGGTTTAGACAAGTAATCGTTGGCACCCGCTTCGAAACCGCGAACACGGTCTTCCGCTTGGTTGAGTGCCGTTAGCATGATGATTGGCAATTGTGCATGATCGTATTGCTTACGCAGTGCTTCACAAACCTGATAGCCGCTCATACCTGGCATCATGATGTCGAGCAGAAGTAACTCTGGTTTCTCTTTTTCAATCAGTTCAATGGTCTCAGGGCCGTCACAGGCGGTGCGAACTCGATAACCTTCTAGCTTCAAGAAGCTGTCTAATACGCGCAGGTTCACCGGCTCATCATCGGCGATAACCAATAACGGGCCATCTGGGTTTTCACTGATAGCGCTGTTTTCTTGCTGAGTGTTATCAATTAAATCCGGCGCTTGGAAGTGTGAGTAGCTCCCTGACTCACTGTAGCTATCCAGTTCTTCTTGGGTAGCTAAAGGTAATGTGAAGCTGAATGTAGTGCCAAGCATCGGCTGGCTACTTACATACAGCGAACCACCCATCAACTCGATTAACTGACGACTGATGGATAACCCAAGGCCGGCACCTTGGCGATAGTTACTTGCGTCTTGGCCAGCTTGAATCAATGGCTCAAAGATGTGTTCAAGATATTCAGCAGGTATACCTTGACCGGTATCAACAACTTGTACTCGAATGTTGTCGTCGATGACGCTTGCTGAGATAACAATCTTACCTTCTGATGTGTACTTGATAGCATTGCCAACCAAGTTATACATCACTTGCTCAAGTCGTTGAGGATCCGATGAAACGAGACCTAAATCGCTTGGCACTTGGTTAATGATGCGGATTGGCTTGTTACCTAACAGGTGATGAGATAACTCAAGTACTAAGCTGGTGGCTGCAGATAAATCAACAGCAGACTTCTTAATATCCAAGCTGCCATAGCGCATCTTGTGATAATCAAGCAGGTCATCAACCAGTGTAGCCAACCTCTGACCACTATTGATGATGATATCCAATTGGTACTTCTGGTTGGCTGGAATAGGGCCGTTAGCACCAGATATTAGCGCTTCAGCGATACCAACCATGCCATGCAATGGCGTTCTCAATTCATGTGAGGTGGTGGCTAAGAATTCATCTTTAAGTTTGTTCGCCAGTTGCAACTCTTCATTTTGCTTTTGAATGGTCTTAAGGTTGTCCTCAAGCTCACCGTTTTGGCTCTTGATGAGCTGCATTTTTTCACGGATCGATCGCTGCATTCTTTCGAAGCTAACCGCCAGTCGGCCTATTTCATCTTTGCGTTCGGTATTGATCATGGTTTCATCAAGATCACCAGCAGAGACTTTCTCGGCAGCCCACGTCAGTTTGAGGAGAGGGGAAGTGATGAAATTGGACAGATAATGCGATGCGACAAACACAAGAATGATCGCTGTGAGCATCACTATCACGAAGATCTTTTCTAACTGATGAATACGGGCAAACGCCTCTTTTTCTGGCAGCTCTACGACAAGAGCCCATGTTGCGTATTTCAGCTCAATTGGGGTATATGCTGCGATGATCGCTTGATCTTGAGTGTTGTTGAACGTACCTACGGCCGTTTCGCCAGCTAATGCTTTATCGACAACGTCTAAGCTTAAATTAATCGACTCTTGCGAATGGGCGAGGCTGCGTGGCAGGTGATCATCACCCACAAGCAGTGTTTGAATATTTGAACTCTTGTTGAGATCCGCAATCAGCTTAGTAATCCCATTGATTGGCAGCCTAAACATAGCGTAACTGTGTAGGTAGCCTTGTTGAACAATAGGCGCACCTAACCAAGCCGTCTGCTTACCGTTCTCATCTTTAAAGTCAGAAACGATAACCGGTGTATAGTCCTCGTTGGATTTACGTTTGTCTTTTACGTCTTTTGCTAAGCGTTGAAAGGTAACGCCTAGGTTTGAATCTTTGTACTTACCTGTTAGCAAGTTAGTGCCGTAATCATCACGCTTAAAGATTGAGTAAGCGACGTTACCGTTAATGTCGACTAATAGAATGTCATCAAAGTCTGAACGCTTAAGCAATTCTTGATATGAGTTATGGTAGCGCTTGTGAAGCAGTCGATAACGTTCGCTGCCAATAAAGCTACTAGATTCTGGAAGAATCGATGTCTTGATTTGATCGCCAGAGCCTTGAATGTAACGCTGCTGCGCATTACTGCGCGCTTCATCAATATCTAACCCTAAGCGTTGGAACGCATTAATTAAACCATAGAATCGCCCGCCACTGGCATTGGCAAGTTCTGAGCGAACAAAGCCCATGACTTGGGACTCTTGAGCTTGTAGGTAATCGACAATTTGCTGTTGCTTAGTATCACGGACCGAAACAAGGTGCGAAGTACTTTGTTCCTGAAGATCCTGACTGTGCGACTGGAGGAAAAATATCGCGATAAGTGTCACTGGGGTAATACTGAGGACAAGAAATGCCAGCATTAGGGTATTTTGAAGGCGCTTAAACTTCTGCTTACGATAGAATCTAAACATAAATTGGGTACTACTTTCCTTTGATGTACTGCTAAAAGGGCTGAAAACAAGTACAGAGAATAGAATTAACGGGTTCCAATTTAACGAAATTAACGAGTTTTTTTACTTTGACAAGTAAGTGGTATTTAAAGCGTGTGCAAAAGCTCATTTTTATAGAGTTTTGACAAAAATATGAACAGACAGCGCAGATAATGACCCTGCGCTGTGCTAGATAGGCTATTTGTTTGCGTGGTAGATCGCGAATTTAGTGGTCTTATTTAGAGTCGCGCATTTTCCAAACGCTTGTTCAATAATTGGAACGTATTTTAAGAAACTGTTCGCAACAATAATCATCTCGCCAGAACGCTTCAAATGCTTAGGAGCCTGAGCAAGTAAGGTCTCAGTTGCGCTGTAGCTTGTATCCAAACCAGAATGGAATGGTGGGTTACTGATGATGAATTGGTAGTCTTTTGATGTGTCGGAATAGACATCTGAGGCGAAGACATTTCCCGTTAAACCGTTCGCTTCTAACGTAGCTTGGCTTGATGCCACGGCAAATGCACTGATGTCGCACATTTCTAGCTCGATATCAGGGTGACGAGATGCCATTACCGCGCCTAATACACCTGCACCACAACCGAAATCCAGTACCTTACCTTTCAGCTTTGGTAGAGTATCAAGTAGCAGTTGGCTACCTACATCAAATTGGCCGTGACTAAACACACCTGGAAGGCTTTTTACAGTCAGTGACTGCTCATCAATGTTAACCGTATAGGTTTTAAACCAGTCTTGCAGATTGAAGGCTTGTGGTTGCTCGAAGCATTGACCCCAGTAGAAAGAGCAACGGCGCGCCGAATCGTATTTCACGACTTTACCGTAAGGAGCGAACATCTTCTCGATACTTTTAACACCAGAACGATTCTCGCCAACTACGACAATCTCGGTATCTTTACCTAGCTTGGCAAATAACATCGCCAACAGAAATTCCGCTTCTGCTTTAGCCTTTGGCCAGTACAGCATCACTAAGTCGGCTTTGGTTTCTTCGGTAAACTCCGCACCATAAAAACGTTGGATGGTGTTGCAGCCTTCTAATTGACGGTAGTAGCTGTAATTAGAGGTAAACACGGTGACTGATTCACAATGTTTCGCTAATTCAACAGGGAATAAGTCTTCTGCCTCACCTGCAACTAAAACATGTTTGCCTTCAAAGTAGGCGAGTTGACGTTGAGCAATCTGGCTTGGGGCAATATAAGCTGACATAGGACACTCTATTGAATCGTTAGCAAAAAATGAGGGCGGATTTTCGCATAATCCGCCCAAAGCTTGAAGTGTTTAATACTCGTTCGGCAACCAAGTTGTCGAACAGTTGATTAACTCTTGTCTTGCTGGTTTAAAAAGTCTTTAAACTCTTCATCGTAGATGTTGAATAGGACAATGGTAATCGCAAAGATTAGCGGGCCGTAGATAAGACCAATTAAGCCGAACAGTTGAATACCACCTAACAGTGAGAAGAAGATCATCAGGGTATTCATGCCTGCACTGCCTTGCATCAGCAGCGGACGAAGCAGGTTATCAATAGAACCAACAATCGCTACACAGTAAACCGTTAGGAAAATCGCCCATGTGGTATCACCAGTTAGGAACAAGTAAGTTGCTGCTGGGATCCAGATTAATGCGGTACCCACAACTGGGATGAAAGAGGCAAAGCCCATCATGGTGCCCCAGAATAGGCCTGGGAAACCGGCAATCCACATACCTAACCCGCCCGCAAAACCTTGCGCTATTGCGGTTAAGAATGAACCCATTACAGCTGATTTCGATACTTGCTCAATCTCGGTTAGCAATTTGTCTTCTTGGCTACGAGATAAAGGCAAAATATGACGAACAACGCTGATGATTTTGTCGTGATCTCTTAATAAGAAGAACAGAACAAACAGCATCAAGAAGAAATCCATCAAGAAATTGGTCGCATCACCAAGGATTTTTGCACTGATACCAACCAGTTTTGAGCCAAAGCTGGTCGCAAATTCACCGACTTTCTGTGCGATGGCTTGAGGCTCAATGTTGTCGAAAGGCAAGTAGTTATTCACAAATGACAGCGCTTTGACCACTAATGGGTGTGCAAATAAAGTCTGAATACCGCCGTGGGTCACCCATTGGTAGGTGTTCTGAGAGAACAGAGAACCTTGCTGAACAATTGCTGCGAATACTGCCAATAAAGGGATAACAATAATGAAAGTCAGAATCACACAAGACAACAGAGAGACGATGTTTTCTTTATTCGGGAGCTTTTTTTCAAGCCACTCATGGATTGGGAACATCAATAGTGAAATGATAAAGGCCATCACGATTGAGTTGACGTACGGCTCTATAAGCAAGTAACAAGCATAAGCCGCCGCAAGTAGGGCAATGATGATCACCCAGTGGCTGGTATTGATTTTGAGTTTTTCTGACACGTTAATGGTCTCTATATTTGCGTTCTGAGTTTATAATGGCTGCAAAACAGAGAGTTAGCAATGAGGAGTTTTGATAATGGGATGCTGTAATAAAGATAAGAAATGCCAAGATGAAGAACAGCAAACAAAAAAAGAGATCCCTTGGTTCAGAATGTTCCTTGGTACCTTGATGTTGTTGGTTTTTCTTTTCTGGGAACGTTAGGCGTTTTCAGTTCAGTTTTAGCCTTAATCGAAGGGTAAGTAAGCTGTTATATTTGTGGTTAGCGAGCGTGATGTATTAAAAAGGGCTGCATCTAATGCAGCCCTAAATTCAATCGGTTAGCGACTTATAAAGTGCTTTCGACTATTTGCTTTCAGCAGCAATGATCGCAAGAGAGCGATCAGCAGCTTCTAGTGTTGCATCCAGTTCTTTTGAACCATGAGCAAGAGAAGTAAAGCTTGCTTCGAATGCCGACGGTGCAAGGTAAACACCGTGATCTAACATTAGATGGAAGAAGCGCTTGAAGCGTTCGACATCACACTTAGTTACATCTTCGTAGCAGGTTACTGTTTCTTGATCTGTGAAGAAGAAACCAAACATACCGCCAACTTGGTGGACTAGCATTGGAATGCCGTGCTTGTCTGCAAGTTGCTTGAAGCCATTAGCTAGTTGCTTAGTTTTTGATGCTAGACGCTTTTCGTTGCCTTCTTCTCTTAGAAGGTTCAAACACGCGTAGCCAGCTGCCATAGCTACAGGGTTACCTGAAAGCGTACCCGCTTGGTAAACAGGGCCCGTTGGCGCGATGTACTGCATCACATCTTTACGACCGCCGAAAGCACCCACAGGCATTCCGCCGCCAATCACTTTACCAAGACACGTTAGGTCTGGCTTGATGTTGTAGTAAGCCTGAGCACAACCTTCAGCAACGCGGAAACCTGTCATTACTTCATCAAAGATTAGCAACGCACCTTCTTGGTCACAGATTTCACGTAGACCTTCGTGGAAGCCTTCTACTGGGGGGATGCAGTTCATGTTACCCGCTACAGGCTCAACGATGATACAAGCGATCTCGCCTTTGTTTGCTGCGAAGATTTCACGTACTGAATCTAGATTGTTGAAGGTTGCTGTTAGCGTTAGTTTCGCAAAATCAGCAGGTACACCAGGAGAGCTTGGTTGACCTAAAGTCAGTGCGCCAGAACCTGCTTTTACCAGTAGGCTGTCTGCGTGACCGTGGTAACAGCCTTCAAACTTAAGAATTTTGTCACGACCAGTAAAGCCACGAGCAAGACGAATCGCACTCATTGTTGCTTCTGTACCTGAGCTCACCATACGCAGCTGTTCCATTGATGGAACCATCTCAGAGACAAGTTCAGCCATTTTGATTTCAGTTTCGGTTGGAGCACCGAAGCTAAGGCCGCGTTGCGCTGCATCAATGACAGCTTCACGGATAACTGCGTGGTTGTGACCAAGGATCATTGGGCCCCAAGAGCCAACGTAATCGATATATGCTTTCCCATCAGCATCAAAAAGAAGTGGGCCGTCAGCTCTATCAACGAAGATTGGAGAACCACCTACACCGTTAAAAGCGCGCACTGGAGAGTTAACGCCACCTGGAATAGTTTGCTGTGCCTTTTGATACAGTTCTGCTGATTTGGTCATTGATATATCCTCTTTTGACTGTAGGACCAATTGGCACGCATTGTACCTATCCAGAATCCAACTAGGAATGCTTTCGCCGATATAATCCCCCGAATCTGGTTGTTTTGTGTGGTTACACGTTTTAATTGTCAGATATAGGCGAGTTTACGGCAGTAAAAGGAACGATCCTGTGGTGAATACTTGAACGTTTCAGTCAGGTATTAGATAATCACCAGAATATAAGAAAATACTCAACAACTATGGTCTCGAATTAGATTTGTATCATGTTGTTTTTGACACAGGTAAGAGAGGTTGTCGTGAGCGAAGTAAATATCCCATTGTCTTTTTCTGATGCAGCAGCTACACGCGTACAAACGCTAATTGCTGAAGAAGAAAACCCAGAACTAAAACTGCGTGTATACATTACAGGTGGCGGTTGTAGTGGTTTCCAATACGGCTTCACATTTGATGAAAAAGTAAATGATGGCGACACTACTATTGTAAACAGCGGTGTTACGCTGGTTGTTGACCCAATGAGCCTACAGTACTTAATGGGTGGCATGGTTGATTACACTGAAGGCCTAGAAGGCGCACGCTTCTTTGTGAACAACCCGAACGCGACAACAACATGTGGTTGTGGTGCATCATTTAGCGTCTAACGTGAACTGAAAGGTAGCTTGAACTGAGAGCTACATTAGAAATATTTTAAACGCTGAGCTCATGCTCGGCGTTTTTTTTTAAGAAATACATCATATAAAACAGACAGTAATTCGACCTGTTCTAGCCATACATATCAATAGGTATTTAGGTTGGGAATGTGTAATCTTTATTTCATCCATCTGACTTATAGTAAACGCCATATTTTTTAAACTGTCGATAGAGTCCAACTTCGTTGGGTGTGGGTCTGTTAAGGTTACCGCTGTGCATCAGGATGTTGCATATGACAGTGTTAAGCTAATTAGCGCGCCTTAATAACATCGGACAAAAGGATTTGTTATGCCCACTCTATTTTCTAACTCACCACTTTTTCAGAAATTGAAGCAGCCGTGGCTGGTTTCTCTGACTCTAGTCGTGTTGTTGTCGATCTGGCTTGGTTTAGGCGTAGGGCAAGCGGAAGAGTCACCTGAAAAAAAAGCGACAGAAATTCCGTTGGCTAAGGTTTCCTTTCAAACATTTACTTCATCACCGACCTTTAAAACGATTGATCTTTATGGTCGAACGGCGCCTGATAGGCATGCTCGTTTGGGGGCAGAAGTGGCGGGCAAGGTTGTTAGATTGAACGTTGTGAAGGGCGATGCGGTTAAATTTGGACAAGCCATTGCCCAGATAGATAAAGGTGATTTAGAGATTCAATTAGAGCGAGCTTCGGCTTTATATCGCTTGAAGCAGAAAGAATTCAAAGCGGCGCAATCTTTGAAGAAAAGAGGGCTGCAAGGCGAGATAGCTTATACCACCGCTGAGGCTTCATTAACGGAAGCAAAGGCCATGAAGCGCAATGCGGAATTGGCTTTAAAGAATACTGTGATTACTTCGCCTTTTTCGGGTGTGGTTCAAGATTTGATGGTGGAGCTCGGTGATTTCGTTGGTGTTGGCGATCCGGTCGCGGGCGTGATTGACCTCGATCCTTTGGTTATTGAGGCCGATGTCAGTGAGCGTCATATCCAGTATTTGCTAGTCAATCAATCTGCTTTGGTTCGCTTGTTAGGGCGAGAAGAAGCGGAAGGCCGCTTACGCTATGTTTCTCGTATCTCTTCTGCTGCTACCAATACCTTCCCAATAGAGATTGAAATCGATAACTCCGATGGCCTGTTACCTGCCGGTGTCAGTGCCGAAGTAACCCTCAATCTAGAAACGAGAGACGCTATCAAAGTGACACCAGCCATGTTGGCACTAGATGAGGCTGGTAACCTTGGGGTCAAAACTTTGGTTTTAGTCGATGACTCACCAACCGTGAAATTTGTAGGCATTCAGCTAATAAAGGCAGAGCAAGATGGAGTTTGGCTCACAGGACTTGGACAACGCGTCGATATCATCACAGTAGGCCAAGGGTTTGTTCGTGATGGTGATTCGGTGATTGCTGTTGAGCAAGGCGCTGAACTCTCTAATGTAATTGCTGAGTAGGAGATAGCCGATGTATTCAATTATTGATGCAGCCTTGTCTCGTGCTCGAACAATGCTCTCCCTTTTAGCGTTAATCCTTGTAGCCGGTGTCGTCACCTATATCACGATACCTAAGGAATCGAGCCCAGACATTACCATCCCAATTATCTATGTTTCGGTCGGGCACCAAGGGATCTCGCCAACGGATGCAGAACGTTTATTGGTTCGACCTATTGAGCAAGAGCTTAGGTCAATCGAAGGCGTAAAAGAGATGACAGCAACCGCAGCAGAAGGGCACGCCTCTGTGGTGTTAGAGTTTAATGTTGGCGTCGATCTTACTAAAGCGATGGCTGATGTTCGTGACGCTGTTGATCTGGCTAAGCCCAAATTGCCAGAAGATAGCGATGAGCCGACTGTAAATGAAGTTACCCTCGCTTCTGAGCAGCCTGTGTTGTCAGTGGTTCTGTTTGGTACCGTGCCCGAGCGCACCATAGTACAAATCGCTCGAGAGCTCGGAGATAAACTCGAAAGCTATCGTCAGATCCTTGAAGTCGACATTGCAGGCGATCGCGATGACATCGTGGAAATCATCGTTGATCCATTATTGATGGAGAGTTACAGCCTAGATCAAGCGGACATCTATAATCTGATTGCTTTGAATAACCGAGTGGTGGCGGCAGGCTTTGTTGATACCGGCTACGGGCGTTTTTCTGTCAAAGTCCCTTCTGTGTTTAACTCCTTAAAAGACGTACTTGAGTTGCCAATCAAAGTGGATGGTAAACAGGTAGTAACCTTTGGCGATGTGGCTACGGTTCGCCGAGCGTTTCGAGATCCTGAAAGCTTTGCCCGTTTAGATGGCAAATCCGCGGTTGTCTTGGATATCAAGAAACGTGCGGGTGAAAACATCATTGAAACCGTCGAGCTAGTCAAAGCGGTAATGGCTGGTGCTCAGCAGCAAGCTGAATGGCCAAATAACCTATTGGTCAAATACACTTGGGATGAATCTAAAGATGTGAAGATCATGCTCAACGATCTTCAAAACAATATATTATCCGCCATCATTCTGGTAGTGATCGTGATCATCGCCATTCTTGGTGTTCGAACCGCGCTATTGGTTGGAATTTCAATTCCTGGATCGTTCCTCACGGGGTTGTTGGTGTTGTCTGTGTTTGGTCTAACCGTCAACATCGTGGTGCTGTTCTCGTTGATCATGGCGGTTGGTATGTTGGTCGATGGCGCAATTGTGGTGACCGAGTTTGCCGACAGGCGAATGCAAGAAGGTGAAGGGCGTAAAGCCGCTTACCGAGATGCGGCGAAACGGATGGCGTGGCCAATAACGGCATCAACGGCTACAACCTTGGCTGCATTTGCTCCATTGCTGTTTTGGCCGGATGTAACGGGCGAATTCATGAAGTTCTTGCCATTAACGTTGATTGCAACCTTAACCGCTTCATTGATTATGGCGTTGTTGTTTGTGCCTGTACTCGGTGGTTTGATTGGTAAACCTCAATATGTATCGCCCAAAAGCCAATCGCGAATGGTGGCGCTGCATAATGGTGATTTTTCACAAGCGACAGGCTTAACCAAAGCGTACTACCACACGTTGTCGATTGCGATTAAGCATCCCTTTAAGATTCTTTTCAGTGCGATATTACTTGCGGTTACGGTGGGTTTTACTTATTCCAAAGCGGGTCTAGGTGCAGAGTTCTTCCCAGAAGTTGATCCGCCATTCTTTAACGTCAAAGTTCGCTCTCATGGTGATCTGTCTATCCAAGAGAAAGATGTCATCATGCGTGATATTGAGTTGATGATGCTTAATCATGATGAGTTCGATACCGTTTACACTCGAACGGGCGGTGACGATCAGATTGGTTTGATCTCGATTACCCCAGTTGATTGGCAATACCGTCGCAGTGTTAAGGCGATCATTGAAGAATTAAAGGTGCACACCGATCAATACGCAGGGGTCGAGATTGAATATAAGTTTCCAGATGCAGGGCCTCCGGTTGAGAATGACTTAGTGATTGAGCTGTCGGCCAAAACTCCTGAGCAGCTGAATCAGGCTGCAAAAATTGTAAGGAACTGGGCGGATGGCAATCAGGCGCTGACCAATATAAGTGATACCGCGAGTAAAGATGGCATCGATTGGAAAGTGGATATTCGCCGAGATGATGCTGCGCGTTTTTCGGCTGATGCGACCTTGGTGGGTAATACGGTTCAATTCGTCACTAACGGGCTAAAGATTGGCGATTACCTCCCAGATGATTCTTCAGAAGAGGTCGATATCTTGGTGCGCTATCCAAGCGATAAAAGAGATATTGGGCGCTTTGACCAACTAAGAGTTAAAACACCAGCAGGCTTGGTGCCGATCACTAACTTTGCTCAGATAGTGCCAGACCATAAGCAGGACACGATAAAGCGTCTTGATGGTAAGCGTGTCGTGAACATCATGGCGGATATGGAAGAGGGTTATAACCTTGCACTCGAACTGCCAAAGATTGAGCAAGCGTTAAGTGAGTTAGGTTTACCAAGTAGTGTCGAGTTTCGTATCCGTGGTCAAAATGAAGAACAAGAAAACTCGTCAGCCTTCTTACAAAGTGCTTTCTTAGTTGCATTGGCAGTGATGGCTTTGATTTTGATTACTCAGTTCAATAGTTTCTATCAAGCGTTTTTGATTCTTAGTGCGGTGTTGTTTTCGACCGTTGGTGTATTTGTTGGTTTGCTAATCTTCCAGCGCCCGTTTGGCATCGTGATGTCTGGTATTGGGGTGATTGCACTGGCAGGAATAGTGGTGAATAACAACATCGTGCTGATCGATACCTATAACCAGCTAATCAAAAGAGGCTTGGATAAGCGAGATGCGATTCTAAGAACCGGTGTTCAACGTTTAAGACCAGTAATGCTGACTACGGTTACCACCATTTTAGGCTTGATGCCGATGGTGTTAGAAATGAACATCGATTTGATTAATCAAAAGATAGAATTCGGCGCGCCGAGCACTCAATGGTGGTCTCAACTCGCGACGGCAATTGCGGGAGGTTTGGCCTTTGCAACGGTACTAACCTTGGTCCTGACACCTTGTCTGTTGATGTTAGGGCGAGATAAGAAGCCTGATATGATCCAAAGCAACGACGATGAACGATAAATACTAGTTCGACGGAAATGAAAAGAGCGCCTTGGTGGGCGCTCTTTTCGTTGGTTTAGATGGCTATTAATCTAATTAGTCGCTAGTCACCTAATTAGTTGCTAGTAACTGGCCGTATCGCTCTAGGTTACTCAATCGAATTTCTGAGTTCGCAATAAATGTTGCTTTTGCTTTACCTGTTAACGACTTAGATTGCGGTAATTTCACGGTACGCGCATTTTTATGTACGCCATTAACCAAGAATTCATAATGTAAGTGCGGGCCAGTCACACGGCCTGTACCGCCCAAAGTACCAATGGTTTGGCCTTGTTTTACGCGCTGACCTGTTTTCACCATACGTCGCTTCATGTGCAGGTACTTGGTGATGTAGGTGTTGCTGTGGCGGATAAACACGTAGTTACCATTAAATTGGTTGTAACCAGACTTCTGAACAATACCGTCACCGGCTGCCCAGATAGGCGTGCCAACAGGAGCTGCGTAGTCAGTACCGCGGTGAGCTCGAACCTTACCGGTTACTGGGTGTCTCCTGGTAGGATTAAAGTTCGATGTTACGCGACGAAAATCAATTGGTGAGCGCAAGAACGCTTTCTTCATTGCTCGACCATTTTCATCGAAGTAGTTGCCGCTCTTATCATCCAATACCGCGGTAAATGAATCGCCTTGGTTTTTGAATACAGCTGCCATGATCTTACCGCGACCAACCACCTCACCTTCAACCACTTTCTCTTGGTATAAGATTTTGAAGCTGTCGTTCTTACGAATATCCAATGCAAAGTCGATATCCCAGCCAAAGATGCCCGCCAGTTCCATGATTTGGTTGGCGGTTAAACCTGCGCTAACGCCTGCATTCCAGAAGTTAGAGGTAATGTTGGCTTCAGCGTAATTGTATTGGTAGGCAACTTCTTTCTTGTCGATGCTAGAGGTAAACGAATCGCCAGACTTAGTGATCTTGAAGCTTTCAAACGCACTAAGTTGTCTTTTTAACTGAATAAGGTCGTTGTTTTCGTCAAAACCGAATTGCAATACATCGCCAGGTCTTAGGTTAGACAGCTGCTTCTTAATATCGTTATTGGTATTGAGTAGCGTGATCAGCAAGCGGTATGAGAGACCAATGCGTTCAAATAAAACAGAGGTGCTTTCGCCAGAACGAACAGTGTATTTCTCCCAATTGAGCACAGCCGTCGGCGGCGCGTCACTTGAGCTAACAAGTGCGGATGCATTGATAGTTAGTGGGTAATGTTTCCCCACCACTAAAGCGCCCGTATCGTCACGTAAACTGCTGACATCGGGGAGTAAGAAAATCGCGACGAAAATTACGGCACTAAAAAATGCGATAAAAGCCCGGTGCAAAATAGGAAGGCGTGCAAAAATAGACAACATGTTCCGGTTCGTTCTGTAAATATTATGAAAATCGACGACGGAATAGTGTAACTGGTTTCAAAATACATCGCTATTCAAGTAAGATGTCTAATTATTATATTTTTGCCAAATCTGTGGGAGTGAACAAGAATGGCGAGTATTGAAGCTGCACTAGCCGAGATCAAACGTGGCGTAGAAGAACTGATTCCAGAAGACGAACTGATTGCTAAATTAAAAGAAGGTCGTCCTTTACGCATTAAGCTGGGTGCCGATCCAACTGCTCCAGATATCCACCTAGGCCATACGGTTATCTTTAACAAGCTTCGTGCTTTCCAAGAGCTTGGTCATGAAGTGACATTCCTTATTGGTGATTTCACTGCAATGGTTGGTGATCCATCAGGTAAGAACTCAACGCGTCCACCGCTAAGCCGTGAAGACGTATTGAAGAATGCTGAAACTTACAAAGAGCAAGTATTCAAGATTCTAGATCCTGCGAAAACGCAAATTCGTTTCAACTCTGAGTGGTTATCTGAGCTTGGCGCTGAAGGCATGATTCGTCTTGCTTCTAACCAAACTGTTGCTCGTATGCTTGAGCGTGATGACTTTAAAAAGCGTTACGCTGGTGGTCAACCGATCGCAATCCACGAATTCATGTACCCACTTCTGCAAGGTCACGACTCTGTTGCACTAGAGAGTGATGTTGAGCTTGGTGGTACTGACCAGAAGTTTAACCTTCTAATGGGTCGTGAACTGCAAAAAGCAGCAGGTCAAAAACCACAAGCGGTACTGATGATGCCATTACTTGTTGGTCTAGACGGCGTTAAGAAGATGTCTAAGTCTGCGCACAACTACATCGGTATTAGCGAAGCACCAAGCGAGATGTTTGGTAAGATCATGTCTATCTCTGACGATCTAATGTGGAGCTACTACGAGCTACTGTCTTTCCGTCCACTTGAAGAAGTTGCGGAACTGAAAGCGGGCGTTGAGGCGGGCAAAAACCCTCGTGACGTTAAAGTACTTCTAGCGAAAGAGATCATTGCGCGTTTCCACAGTGAAGCAGATGCTGAAGCCGCTGAGCAAGAGTTCGTTAACCGCTTTGCTAAGAACCAAGTTCCTGATGAAATGCCTGAATTTGAATTCGAAGCTGGTCTGCCAATTGCGAACGTTCTGAAAGAAGCAGGTCTTGTAAACTCTACTTCTGATGCGATGCGTATGATCAAGCAAGGTGCTGCTAAGCTTGAAGGCGAGAAGGTTGAAGACAGCAAATTCGTACCTGAAGTAGGTACTGCAGTTTACCAAGTAGGTAAGCGTAAGTTTGCTCGTATTACTATCAAGTAATATTGAATCTCAATGATTTAACGAAAAGGCATCTACGGATGCCTTTTTTATTGCCCCTAATTATTGACAGGAATTTGACGAAGTTTTTGAACGGCTATTGCTACACTATGCGCGCTGTCATATTGACAGTAATTCTGGAGATTTTTATGAACAATACCGACCATCCTCCTAGTTTGAATGGAGAAGAATAACCCGTCTCGGTATTGATCTATTGTCCTGCCGTTCGGGTAGGGTATCTTTGTTTTTCCCCCTCATTCTTTTCCACACACTAGATTCTAACAAGTAGACACACCAGTAGCTTTCAGCTCTTGGTGCGCATAAATCTATAAATCTATAAATCTATAAATCTATAAACTTATGCTATTTGTTTTGATGGTCGTTACCTTTGCCAATCGGGAGATTCGCCATGACGGTAATGAACAACACTTTTTTATCTATCGAAGCTTTGTACACAGAGCAAGACATCCAAGCTGTATCGAATGCCTTTCAACAGTATGGGCGTGAGCAACAAATTAACCTTTTAAACCGAA
Source organism: Vibrio sp. G-C-1 (assembly GCF_021728015.1). NCBI lineage: Bacteria > Pseudomonadati > Pseudomonadota > Gammaproteobacteria > Vibrionales > Vibrionaceae > Vibrio > Vibrio sp. G-C-1. The sequence continues at coordinate 179,982 of NZ_JAKKCR010000005.1, forward strand.
TGCCACTTGAAGATGCGGTGTTAGTACTTGGGCAATGCTCTCTCAGTATTATTCAGACTTTACTTAGTGAGCTAGAAGAGCAGGGCTTTGAGAAGCGCTCTCGACATCTAGCTCACCAACTAGGGCTGATCTACTCAGAGGTTGAGCCTCAACAAGGTTACCTTTCAACTGGAGTGCTTAGCCACGTTAGGCAACGTATCGGTTGGATTATTGCCTTAGCGCTGTTGGGGATTGTCTCTGGGCTTATCATTGCTCAGTATGAAGACATTCTTAGTCAGCTAGTACTTCTGGCGATCTATATGCCGGTGATCGCTGCTGCGGGTGGCAATACAGGAACACAAGCTGCGACTTTGGTCATTCGGGCCTTAGCCACAGGCGAGTTGAAGAAGCGCCAATGGGCGAACGTTTTATGGAAAGAACTTAGAGTTGCCATCTGCTTGGCGCTTGCGATTGCCTTGGTGATGATAGGCCGCATCTTACTGTTCAGTGACAACCAATCAACGGGGGGTTACGACATTAATATGATTGCTTACGCGATTGCTGTCGCTCTGTTTATTCAAGTGACAATATCAACCGTGCTTGGCGCTGGATTGCCGATTGTTGCTCGGTTATTCAAGTTAGATCCTGCGGTGCTGGTGAGCCCTGTCTTGGCTTCAGTAGTCGATATTTCGGGGATGTGGATTTACTTCACGGTAGTGAATTCATTCTTGGGCATTGCTTAACGCCCTTAAATAAATATTCTGGAAAAAAAAACACTTTCGAAGAAAAATATCTTAGAAAGAAAAATGGCGCTGAAGATCATACGATCTTCAGCGCGATTTTTTATTGTTTAATTAACAGCACTTTACAAGTAAGCCGCTATTGAGATTGACTCTGTATTTGACTGAACTCGACCACATCTTTGTAGAAAGCTCGTTCAAACTGGGTGATTGGTGCTTCTACAGGTTTTTCTGAATCTTGCTCTTCCGGGAAGTAATCTCGGACAAACTGTACAAACAGAGAGTTTGGATTGCCCGCTTTGTCTAAACCAAAACCTGCCATGTTGTAGCTACCGTACAAAGACCCACTTTTCGCAATAATATTACCTTGGATTGGTGCCTTTCTCATGCTTTGACGGTATTTAAGCGTCCCATCAGTGCCCGAAGTTGGCATTGCCCCAACTAGGTTGAGCTGTTGATCGTTTTCCCAGATATAACGAAGCACTTGAGCCATGGTCTGTGACCTCATTCGATTATTCCTGGATAACCCTGAGCCATCGACGAGCTGTGCTTTGCTTAGGTCAATGTTGGCCTTGGTCAGTAATATCTGTTTTATCGCCTCGGTGCCATTATTGAAGCTGCCCGGTTGGACATAAAACGTTGCACCCAGTGTTTTGGTTAGGTTGTCTGCTATTAGATTGTCTGATTTCTTCAGCATGGTATCGAGCAGTTCGGGAAGCTTTTCAGAATGATGGCTTGCGACTAACGTGGTTTTGTTTGCTTTTGTTTTTTTACCAATAATCACATCGCCTTTAACTTGGATTTTCAGCTCTTCAAGAAGCGATGTCACGACTTGATAGGTATAAAGCTCGGGGTTTTGAATCGCAAACTTGAGTGGTAGTGGCTTCTTACGCTCTACTAAGCAACCAGAGAGCTTGTAAGCGTTGTCTGGAGTGGTAATGAGCTCTAAGTCGCATTGTGTCGCCTTCTGCCCTGATCGAGTTACGGTGGCTGCGGTGGTTGTCACGTCTATCGGATAGTGAGCGGGAATATAGACACGAGTGCTGCCGTTATCTTTTGTATAAATAGAGGCTTGTGCGCAGTTGCTGTCTAAGGTCATCGCACTCGAAGGCGCGCTGTAACAAACCCCTAGAATGTCCCAAGGCCAACCCACCGCTCGCTGATAGCCCGTAAAAGTCGAGTTATCTAGGTATAAGTTGCCCTTGATGGTTCTGGATTGAGATTTTGCGTATTGAGCCAAAAGGCTTTTAAGCTGTTCTCGTTGTAGGGTCGGGTCGCCACTAAATGAAATGATTGAGTCATTCCCAGAACGGGCAATGCTGGTCGTGTAGTGAAAGTCATCCCCTAACTCCAACTTAGCCGCTAAAGCTGTCACCAGCTTTAAAGTACTGGCGGGCGGGTAGAAGCCATCACTGTTGGAATTCATTTTGTTTGAATCGCCTCTCAGGGATTCCAAAATTACACTTGTGCTACTGCCATCAGGCAATTTATCTAGAGGGGGGTAAGCGAAAGCGTTAACTGAGAAAGCGCTAATGGAAAAACTACATACAAGTAGTGTGGATAGAAGGCGCATAGAAGATTTCTTGGATGGCTGATGTTTTCAGTATACAGATATAAAAAACGCCCGCTAGATAGCGGGCGTTTTGATTCTCAATTAACTAATTAATCAATTAGATAATCAGAATTAGAAGTCGTAACGCATACCTAGAGCAACTTCGTCTTCAGCGCCTTTCTTACCAACAGTGCTTGTACCTAGAGTATCATTAGCATCAAGTAGGTTGAAGTTGTATGAAACGTAGCCACGGAAGTTAGGTTTGAAGTAGTAAGTAGCGTCAATTGCGATGTTGTCTGCAGATGTGTCGCTACCTGTCTCAGCGTTGTTGTATGTTGTAGATAATACAGTCTGACCAAGAGTATAAGCTGCTGCTAGCTCGTAACCAGTGTAGTCTTGAACACCTGTGAACTTGCTACCAATGCTCGAAGCGTTTGAAGAGTTGTACTGGCGGTCAAAATCTTTTTCACCGTCAGTGAATACACCAGCGAAGTATAGGTCACCCATAGTGTAAGAACCAGAAAGCATGTATTCATTGTTCTTATCTTGATCTGCGTAACCAGCACCTACTTTTGCGCCAGTATCGCCAATAGCGTAGATACCAGAAAGAGAGTAGCCGTCTTGACCGTTATCTGTGTAACCAGAACCATTTAGAGTTGAGTCTTCGCGATCTGCGAAACGGTAGCTAGCTTTAAGGTTGAGGTCTTGGAATTGACCTTTGTAAGAAATCATGTTGTCTGAACGATCAGCTACTGCTAGTTTGTCTGCAGCAGAATTACCGTGGTAAGCCATGATATCTGTGAAGTCAGTGATTACGCCTAAAGCACCTTCGTTTTTACCGTAAGTTACTTCACCGAATGTACCACCTAGACCGGCGTACGTGTAACGGTTTGTGATGTCACCGTCGTTGTTATCAGTAGAGCCGCCGTCTTCAGCAGTTGTGAATTCGCCTTCGTAAAAACCAACACCGTATAGGCCGTCTTGGATTTCTACTTTACCTAGGAAGTTAAGACGGATGCGTGTTTTATCTTCAGCTTTACCATCTTTCATAGATAGACGAGCTTCAGCTCGGCCGCCCATTTCAACAGAGTTACCGTCTTGGTTGTATAGTTCTGCCGCGTTAGCGCCAGTAGCAAGAGCTGCAGCAGATACAGCAAGCGCGATCATAGTCTTGTTCATGTTATTAATTCCTAATTACTGTCCATAAAGGTATTTATTAAGGATTTGAATCCTTTTTGTGTATTGCTCGTATTAATCAAGCTTCATAATCATGCTTAGAACAAAAGCGTGAAACTTGCCAGAGCAATTCATGAGGTACTTTTTACCCCTAAAGTTCCATAGTCAGTTAGTAAAATGATATCAATAAAAATTATGAACACTGTTTTATTATATTTGCTATTGTTTAACTTGTTGTTTTTACTTATTTTTTATAAAAGTGTGATCTGTGTTTATTTGGTTTGTTTTTGTTTTTTTTAGGTATTTGATCGCTGACTTATTGATGGGTGGGTTACTATTCATTTTTGTGATGTCTGTAATTTAGACTTAGATAAAGCTTTTATAACGCAAAGTGGAATAAAGGTGATTTAGCCATCAAGTTTGTTTACACTAAGCCAAATCGTTTTGTTTCTATCACCCAATAACTATGTTGGGTGGATTTATGTTGGCCAAAGAAAGCTTTGGCATAGAGGTAAAAAATGGAAAAGGTTCCAATGACAGTACGTGGCGCTCAGAAGCTACGTGACGAATTAGATCGCCTACTTAAGCTACGCCCTATTATTTCAGCAGCTATTGGTGAAGCACGTGAACTCGGTGACTTGAAAGAGAACGCTGAATATCACGCCGCTCGTGAAGAGCAGGGTATCTGTGAAGCTCAAATTCGAGATATCGAATACAAGCTATCGCTAGCTCAGATCATCGACGTAACTCAAATGGATAACACAGGCAAGGTTATCTTTGGTACTACGGTTACTTTGATTGACGTAGATACTGATGAAGAGTTCCGTTACCAAATCGTTTCTGAAGATGAAGCTGAAATCAAAACTGGCCGCATTTCGGTGAAATCACCGATCGCTCGTGGCCTTATTGGTAAGATGGAAGGTGACGAGGTTATAATCTCTACACCTGGCGGCGATAAAGATTTCGAAATCGACAAAGTAGAATACATCTAATTGAATTTACTTTGGTTCTAATAAGTAAAAAGGTCGCTAATGCGACCTTTTTCGTTTCTCACGCTACACTAAAAGATAAGCACGGTGGCTTTCTTATTGTGGAGCTAGCTTGATGTCAAACTAGCTTATTTGCGTGGAATCTCGATTTTACGTGCTTCTGACTGACGGAACAGTACTAGAACTTTACCGATAGTCTGTACTTTCTCAGCTTTAGATTCACGTACAATTGCATCGATAATCAGTTGCTTAGTCTCACGGTCTTCTGATGCAACTTTAATCTTGATCAGTTCGTGGTGGTCTAGAGCCAATTCGATTTCCGCTAGAACAGCTTCAGTAAGTCCATTTGCGCCCATTAGCACGACAGGTTTTAAACTGTGAGCTAGGCCCTTTAGATGCTGCTTTTGTTTGGTACTTAGGTTCATTACGCGGCCAATTTTATTTAGTATTAGGGTTGAAAAAACCTATTTTAACGCCATCTAAAGCTGAAGACTATAATTTATTCAGCAATTAGTACTTTCCTCCAGTTTAGGTATCCAATGAGCAAACAGAAACACTCGGCCAGTTCAGGCCGTTGGTTGAAGGAACACTTCGACGACAAGTATGCAAATGAAGCAAGAAAAAGAGGCTATCGTTCGCGTGCTTATTTCAAAATGGAAGAGATTCAAACGAAAGATAAATTGCTGACTCCTGGGATGACCATTGTGGATTTGGGCGCAGCCCCTGGCGGTTGGTCTCAATATGCTGCTAAGATTATCGGAGACAACGGTCAAATCATTGCTTGTGACTTGCTACCTATGGATCCGATTGCTGGAGTGAGCTTTTTACAAGGCGATTTCCGCGAAGAAGCTGTGCTAGATGCTTTGTTGGAACGTATACAACCAAACATGGTTGATGTAGTGATGTCTGATATGGCACCTAATATAGCAGGCAACAATTCTGTGGATCAGCCGAGAGCTATGTATTTAGTTGAATTAGCTTTGGATATGTGTCGACAAGTTCTAGCTACCAATGGTAGTTTTGTTGTAAAAGTATTCCAAGGCGAAGGGTTTGACCAATATGTTAAGGACGTCCGTGAGATGTTTAAAACAGTCAAAGTGAGAAAACCCGACTCTTCTCGAGCTCGCTCTCGTGAAGTGTTTATCGTAGCAACTGGTTACAAAGGTTAACGATTCTCTTCCAAGAGTGAGAGTTAACAACATGGCTACAGGTTACAAACTGTAGTACCCTACCTTTAATTACAATTAGTTATCGAGAGGCTTACACCTTGAGTGACATGGCAAAAAATTTAATTCTGTGGCTTGTTATCGCGGTAGTGTTGATGTCGGTATTCCAGAGCTTCGGCCCTGGGGAAAGTAACGGCAGAGCAGTAGATTACACCACATTTGTACAGGAAGTTGGCCAAGGCCAGATTCAAGATGCACAGTTCAATAACAGCGAGATCACTTTCACACGTCGTGGTGGTGGCTCTAAGTATGTAACTTACATGCCTGTTTATGATCAAAAGCTACTTGATGACTTAATTAATCAAAACGTAAAAGTTCAGGGTACACCACCTGAAGAGCAGAGCCTGCTTGGCACTATCTTCATCTCATGGTTCCCAATGATCTTACTGATTGGTGTGTGGATTTTCTTCATGCGTCAAATGCAAGGCGGCGGCGGCGGTAAAGGCGCGATGTCTTTTGGTAAGAGCAAAGCTCGAATGATGAGCGAAGAACAAATCAAAACGATGTTTGCTGATGTTGCTGGTTGTGACGAAGCAAAAGAAGACGTGAAAGAGCTTGTTGATTATCTTCGTGACCCAAGTCGTTTCCAAAAACTGGGTGGTAAGATCCCGACAGGTATCCTGTTGGTCGGTCCTCCTGGTACTGGTAAGACATTGCTTGCAAAAGCAATTGCTGGTGAAGCGAAAGTACCATTCTTTACTATCTCAGGTTCTGACTTCGTTGAAATGTTTGTTGGTGTCGGTGCATCTCGTGTGCGTGACATGTTCGAACAAGCGAAGAAAGCAGCGCCTTGTATTATCTTTATCGATGAAATCGATGCTGTTGGTCGTCAGCGTGGCGCTGGTGTTGGTGGTGGTCACGATGAGCGTGAACAAACACTAAACCAAATGCTGGTTGAGATGGATGGTTTCGAAGGTAACGAAGGTATTATCGTTATCGCTGCGACTAACCGTCCAGACGTACTTGACCCAGCATTGCTTCGTCCAGGCCGTTTTGACCGTCAAGTGGTGGTTGGTCTACCAGATGTACGTGGTCGTGAACAGATTCTTAAAGTACACATGCGTAAGGTTCCACTATCAGGCGATGTTGAACCATCTCTGATTGCTCGCGGTACACCCGGTTTCTCTGGTGCAGACCTTGCGAACCTTGTGAACGAAGCGGCTCTATTCGCTGCTCGCGGTAACAAACGCAATGTATCGATGGTTGAGTTTGAATTAGCGAAAGACAAAATCATGATGGGTGCTGAGCGCCGTTCAATGGTTCTGACTGAAGAAACGAAAGAATCGACGGCTTACCATGAAGCTGGTCATGCAATTGTTGGTCGTTTAGTGCCTGAGCACGATCCAGTGTACAAAGTATCTATCATCCCTCGTGGTCGAGCGCTTGGTGTTACTATGTATTTACCAGAACAAGATCGTGTAAGTATGAACCGTCAACACCTAGAATCGATGATTTCTAGCCTATACGGTGGTCGTCTTGCTGAGGAATTGATTTACGGTTCAGACAAGGTATCGACAGGTGCATCAAACGATATTGAGCGTGCCACTGATATTGCTCGTAAGATGGTGACTCAATGGGGCTTCTCTGAAAAACTAGGCCCTCTTCTTTATGCAGAAGAAGAAGGTGAAGTTTTCTTAGGCCGCGGAATGAGCAAAGCGAAACACGTCTCGGATGAAACCACTCGACTTATCGATGAAGAGATTCGTATCCTAATTGATCGTAATTACGCTCGAGCGAAACAAATACTCGAAGACAATATGGATTTAATGCACTCAATGAAAGATGCATTAATGAAGTATGAAACGATTGATGCGGGTCAAATTGATGATTTGATGGATCGTAAAACCGAGATCCGTGAGCCTGCTGGTTGGGGGGAGCAAGTAAAAGCAGAACCTGAAAAGGAAGAAGCCAAGCCTGAAGCTGAAGTTAAATCTGAAGAACAAGCTAAAGCCGAACCAGAAGCTGAAGAGTCGAAAGTTGAAGAAGTTAAATCTGAATCAGATGATACTCAAAACAAAGATTCTTAATCGCTAAGCTATAAATTAAAACCCTGAGTACGCTCAGGGTTTTTCTGTTTATAGCCTAAAGTGTTTTTTACTCTTTAAGACCTGCCTTTCATGATATTAAAAGCAAATAATAAAACGCTCGTTTTAGATCGCCCACATGTAATGGGTATCCTCAATGTCACGCCTGATTCTTTCTCTGATGGCGGAAGATTCAACTCATTAGACAATGCATTGCTGCAAGCTGAACGAATGATTCAAGCCGGCGTTAGCATTATTGATATTGGTGGTGAATCGACTCGCCCTGGAGCTCCGGACGTTTCCTTAGAGGAAGAGCTCGCTCGAGTTATTCCTGCAATTAAAGCGATTCGTGCCAAGTTTGATGTTTGGATTTCTATTGATACCAGCAAAGCCGAAGTGATGCGCCAAGCTGTTGAAGCGGGTGCTGATTTGATCAATGATGTACGCGCTTTACAAGAACCAGGTGCCCTACAAGCGGCCGCTGAGGCTAATGTTCCTGTTTGCCTGATGCACATGAAAGGCCAACCAAGAACCATGCAAGCTAGCCCAGTTTACGACGATGTTCTAATGGATGTTGAAGCATTCTTACAAGAAAGAGTGGAAGCTTGTGAGGCTGTAGGAATCTCAAAAGAACAGCTGATTCTGGACCCTGGTTTTGGTTTTGGTAAAACCATTGAACACAATTACCACCTATTAGCGCACCTTGAAAAATTTCATACGCTTGGGTTGCCAGTTTTAGCTGGGATGTCGAGAAAATCGATGATCTTTAAGCTACTGGACAAGGCCCCAGCAGATTGCATGGTAGCCAGTGTCACTTGCGCGACTATCGCTGCAATGAAAGGCGCACAAATTATTCGCGTTCACGATGTTGAAGATACATTGGAAGCGATGAAGATAATCGAAGTGATGAATAACAATCACTAATAATAATTAAGGAAAATCAATATGTCTGATAAAAGACGTTACTTCGGCACAGATGGTGTACGTGGCAAAGTTGGCCAATACCCGATTACACCTGATTTTGTTCTGAAGCTTGGCTGGGCTGCAGGTCGTGTTCTTGCGAAGCAGGGCACCAAGAAAGTGATCATTGGTAAAGATACTCGTATCTCTGGCTATATGCTTGAGTCTGCGTTAGAAGCTGGCCTTGCTGCTGCGGGTCTTCAGGCTACGTTTACTGGCCCAATGCCAACACCTGCTGTTGCTTACTTAACACAAACTTTCCGTGCTGAAGCTGGTATCGTTATCTCTGCATCGCATAACCCTTTCTATGACAACGGCATTAAGTTCTTCTCTTCTGAAGGCACTAAATTGTCGGATGACATTGAGTTGGCTATCGAAGCTGAACTAGATAAAGATATCGAGTGCGTGGAATCTTCTGCATTGGGTAAAGCTGTACGCTTAAATGATGCAGCTGGCCGTTATATTGAATTTTGTAAAAGTACATTCCCACACAAAATGACGTTAGCGGGCATGAAAATTGTGGTGGATTGCGCACATGGTGCGACTTACCACATTGCGCCAGCGGTATTTAAAGAGTTGGGCGCTGAAGTGATTGCAATGGGTGTTGAGCCAAATGGTACTAACATCAACCACGAAGTGGGTGCGACAGATGTGCGTGCTCTGCAAGCTAAAGTACTTGAAGAACAAGCAGCGTTAGGCCTAGGCTTTGATGGTGACGGTGACCGTATCATCATGGTTGACGAGCTAGGCAACAAAGTTGATGGTGACCAAATTGCTTACATCATTGCTCGTGATGCACTGCGTCGCGGTGAGTTGAAAGGTGGCGTTGTTGGTACACTAATGACCAACCTTGGTATGGAAAATGGCCTTAAGCAATTAGGTATTCCATTTGTACGTGCTGCTGTTGGTGACCGTTACGTCATGGAGCAACTTCTTGCTAAAGGCTGGAAGATCGGGGCAGAAAATTCGGGTCACGTTATCCTATTGGATAAAGTGACGACGGGTGATGCTATCGTTGCTGCTCTGCAAGTGTTGGCTTCAGTTGTTGATAGCGAAATGACACTGAATGAGCTGTCTCAGGGCATGACGTTATACCCTCAAGTTCTAGAAAACGTTCGTTTCAGCGGAGATTCAAACCCACTAGAAGCCGAAGCGGTAAAAGCAGCGGTTGTTGAAGTAGAAGCAGAGCTTGGCGAGAAAGGTCGTGTGCTATTACGCAAGTCTGGTACCGAGCCACTACTGCGTGTCATGGTTGAAGGCGAAGATGCTGAGCTTGTTCAATCTTCAGCGCTTAAGATCGCTGATGCAGTAAAAGCAAACTGCTAATTTAACCTTTTACTTAACCAGCGAAACGAATAGCGCCTGTGATTAGAAGTGATTGAGTTATATCACGGTCAAAAGATATAACGGTTAAGAGATATAACGGTCAAAAGAGACGTAAATGAGTTTTGTGTCGCTTTTGACCTTTTTTTAACCATTCGCTTGGTAAAGGCTTATTTTTTAGCAAATTCCCCTTGTCAGCCATCGTCGCATTCGCTAGTATTGCTCGGCCTTCAGTTAGGAGGTCGCTAGCCTTGTTCTTGAAAATAGTTTTTTGAACGGCGCTGGCTCAACAATTAGGAACATAGGTGGAAAAATGTTTACAGTTCTACTTGTGATTTACCTGTTGGCAGCGCTTGGTGTAATTGGCCTAGTGTTGATTCAACAAGGTAAAGGCGCAGATATGGGAGCCTCTTTCGGTGCTGGCGCTTCAAACACTGTGTTTGGTGCTGGTGGCTCAGGAAATTTTCTTACCCGAATGACTGCAGTTTTTGCAACTACATTTTTTATCCTTAGCTTAGTGCTTGGTAATATGTCTACACATAAAACTGAGTCACAATGGATTGACCCGACTCAAGGTCAGGTAATTCAGCAAGCTGAAGATGCAGTGAGTGAAGTTCCGACGCAAGGCGACGAAATTCCACAATAAGCTGCAAAGATTTGATGCCGAGATGGTGAAATTGGTAGACACGCTAGCATGAGGTGCTAGTGCCTTAGGGTGTGAGGGTTCGAGTCCCTCTCTCGGCACCATGTTTACAAACTTGTAAAACATCTTGTTGGGCGTATAATGCTCACAAGTCGGACGCGGGATGGAGCAGTTTGGTAGCTCGTCGGGCTCATAACCCGAAGGTCGTCGGTTCAAATCCGGCTCCCGCAACCAATTTCAATGCTATTATATAGCTTGTATTGGTAGCAAGTTTGCACAGTGTGAACCTCACTGTGAGTTAAGTGTGATATCGAATGTGATGACACTTAACATATAAGGGTCCAGCAACAAAAACCCCGGCTTATACGGGGTTTTTTGTTATCTAAGCATTTGTAAATGCCTTTAGATGATAATGTTTGCTTGGAATTTAAATTGGGCTTTGAGCCCTTTTTTTGTTTCTGGAGTGGTTAAATGACTGGTTTAGAGAGACAACTTACTGAAATGCTTGACGCTCCAGTAGCAGCATCAGGTTATGAGTTAGTTGGATTAGAATTTATTCGTGCTGGTGAGCACTCAACGCTACGTATTTACATCGATTCACCAAATGGTATCAATGTAGATGATTGCTCTGAGGTTAGTCACCAAGTAAGTGCCGTAATGGACGTTGAAGATCCAATTTCAGTGGCTTATAACCTTGAAGTGTCTTCACCAGGTTTAGAGAGACCACTGTTCAAAGCAGAGCATTACCAACAATTTATTGGTCACGAGGTAAGCATCGTTTTGAAAATGGCTGTCGGCAACCGTCGTAAATGGAAAGGTGATATCCAATCTATCGAAGGCGAGACAGTGAAAGTATTGGTTGAAGGACAAGAAGAAGAATTCGTCCTGAGCAATATTGCGAAAGCTAACCTGATCCCTAAATTTTAGTTCTCCTAGAGAGAAGAGCTTAAGAGGCTAGATTAATGAACAAAGAAATTTTGGCGGTAGTAGAAGCTGTTTCAAATGAGAAAGCAGTTCCTCGTGAGCGTATTTTTGAAGCGCTTGAAATCGCGCTTGCAACGGCAACAAAAAAGAAAAGCGAATTAGAAATTGAAGTTCGTGTAGAAATTGACCGTAAAACGGGTAATTTCGAAACTTTCCGCCGTTGGGAAGCTGTTGAGGAAGTTGAATTCCCAACAAAAGAAATCTCTATTGAAGCTGCAAAGTACGATGATCCAGAGATCGAACTTGGCGGTTTCATTGAAGATGATATCGAATCAGTAACGTTTGACCGTATTACGACTCAAACGGCTAAGCAAGTTATCGTACAGAAAGTACGTGAAGCAGAACGTGCTCAAATCGTTGAACAGTTTATTGACAACGAAGGCGAGCTCGTAACTGGCGCAGTTAAGAAAGTTAACCGTGACACAGTTATTCTAGACCTCGGTAACAACGCTGAAGCGGTAATCCTTCGCGACGACCAACTTCCTCGTGAAAACTTCCGTCCAGGTGACCGTGTTCGTGGTCTTCTTTACGCAGTTAAACCAGAAGCTCGTGGTTTCCAGCTTTTCGTTACTCGTTCGAAGCCAGAAATGCTAGCTGAACTATTCCGCGTTGAAGTGCCTGAGATTGGTGAAGAGCTAATTGAACTTAAAGGTGCTGCACGTGACGCTGGTTCTCGTGCTAAAATCGCCGTGAAAACAAACGACAAACGTATTGACCCTGTTGGTGCGTGTGTTGGTATGCGTGGTGCACGTGTACAAGCTGTTTCTAATGATCTTGGCGGTGAGCGTATCGATATCGTTCTTTGGGACGATAACCCAGCTCAGTTCGTTATTAACGCAATGGCGCCTGCTGATGTTGCTTCAATCATCGTTGATGAAGATGCACACTCTATGGATATCGCTGTTGAAGCCGATAACCTGGCACAAGCGATTGGCCGTAGCGGTCAAAACGTACGTCTAGCTTCTCAACTAACGGGTTGGGAACTGAATGTAATGACTGTTGCTGATCTAGAGAAGAAGCACCAAGAAGAAGCAGTTGCTTCTATTGAAAACTTCATGAAGCACCTAGACATTGAAGAAGACTTTGCTCAAATGCTTGTTGAAGAAGGCTTCTCTACACTTGAAGAAGTGGCATACGTTCCTGTGAACGAGCTTCTTGAAGTCGACGGTCTAGACGAAGGTATCGTTGAAGAACTACGTAACCGCGCGAAAGACGCACTGACTACTCTAGCGCTAGCGAAAGAAGAGACTTTCGACGGTGTTGAGCCAGCTGAAGACTTACTTGCACTTGAAGGTCTTGAGCGTGAAATGGCTTACAAGCTAGCAGCAAAAGGCGTTGCGACATTGGAAGACCTAGCTGACCAAGGCGTTGATGAACTAGAAGGCATCGAAGACCTAACTGCAGAGCGAGCAGGCGAGCTGATTATGGCTGCGCGTAACATCTGTTGGTTCGGCGACGAAGAATAATTCAGCAAGGAGAGAAAGCGGTATGACACAATTAACAGTTAAAGCACTGAGTGAAGAGATTGGTACGCCAGTTGACCGCTTAATTGAACAACTTGCTGATGCAGGAATGAAGAAAGCAGGGTCGGATCAAGTGACTGATTCAGAGAAGCAAACATTGCTAACGCACCTTAAAAAGGAGCATGGCGATACTTCTGGCGAAACAGAACCGACTCGTTTAACTCTTCAACGCAAGACCCGCAGCACGCTAAGTGTTGCTGCTGGAGGCGGTAAGAGTAAGGATGTTCAAGTAGAGGTACGTAAAAAGCGTACTTACGTGAAGCGCAGCACTATTGAAGATGAAGCGAAACGTGAAGCTGAGGAAGTAGCTAATCGTGAAGTGGAAGAGAAAGCACAACGCGATGCTGAAGAGCAAGCGAAACGTGATGCTGCAGAGAAAGCACAGCGCGAAGCCGAAGAAAAAGTAACACGTGAAGCGGATGCAAAACGTGATTCTGAAGAGAAGGCTCAACGCGCACAAGCTGAAAAGGCTAAAAAAGACATGAATTCAAAAAATGCAGACGCTAACGCACAAGCGAAAAAAGAAGCGGATGAACTTAAAACTCGTCAAGAGCAAGAAGCAACTCGTAAAGCCGAAGCTGAAGCAGCTAAGCTTGTTGAGGAAGCTCGTAAGTTAGCAGAAGAGAACCAAGAACGTTGGTCTGAAGAAGAGAAGAAGAAGAAAGAGCAAGAGAAATCTGCGGATTACCATGTGACTACTTCTACTTATGCTCGTGAAGCAGAAGATGCGGCTGATAAAAAAGATGAGAAAGCTCCTCGTCGTCGCAAGAAGAAACCTGCTCCAGCAGCTCAACCTGGCAACAACCGTGGTGGTCGTAACCAACGTGGTCGTGGCGGTAAAGGTAAGCTTGCTAAACCAACTTCAATGCAGCAAGGCTTTGATAAGTCAGCAACTGTTGCTAAATCTGATGTTGCTATTGGCGAAACTATCGTTGTTTCTGAACTGGCTAGCAAAATGTCAGTTAAAGCAACTGAAGTTATCAAAGTAATGATGAAGATGGGCGCTATGGCGACTATCAACCAAGTGATCGACCAAGAAACAGCACAACTTGTTGCTGAAGAAATGGGTCACAAGGTTATCCTACGTAAAGAAAACGAACTAGAAGAAGCAGTGCTAGCTGACCGTGATAGCGATGCTGTCGCAGAAGGTCGTGCTCCTGTTGTTACTATCATGGGTCACGTTGACCACGGTAAAACTTCTACACTTGATTACATTCGTAAAGCACACGTTGCGTCTGGCGAAGCTGGCGGTATCACACAGCACATTGGTGCTTACCACGTAGATACTGACAACGGCATGATCACGTTCCTTGATACTCCTGGACACGCGGCGTTTACAGCTATGCGTGCTCGTGGTGCTCAAGCGACAGATATCGTTGTACTTGTTGTTGCCGCTGATGATGGCGTAATGCCACAAACAATCGAAGCAATCCAGCACGCGAAAGCGGCAGGCGTTCCTCTGATTGTTGCTGTGAACAAGATCGACAAAGAGGGTGCAAACCCAGACAACGTTAAGAATGAGCTAGCTCAATACGACGTTATCCCTGAAGAATGGGGCGGTGAGAACATCTTCGTTCACATCTCTGCAAAACAGGGTACAAACATCGATGGTCTTCTAGAAGCTATCCTTCTTCAGTCTGAAGTTCTTGAGCTTACAGCGGTTAAAGAAGGCATGGCATCTGGTGTTGTTGTTGAATCTCGTCTTGATAAAGGCCGCGGTCCAGTTGCAACAGTACTAGTACAGTCTGGTACTCTTAACAAAGGCGATATCGTTCTTTGTGGTCAAGAGTACGGCCGTGTTCGTGCAATGCGCGATGAAAACGGTAAAGACATCGAAACTGCAGGTCCATCTATCCCTGTAGAAATTCTAGGTCTTTCTGGCGTTCCTGCTTCAGGTGATGAAGCAACGGTTGTACGTGATGAGCGTAAAGCGCGTGAAGTTGCGAACTACCGTCAAGGTAAATTCCGTGATGTTAAACTAGCTCGCCAACAAAAAGCGAAACTAGAGAACATGTTCGCGAATATGACGGCTGGTGAAGTTGCTGAACTTAACGTTGTACTTAAAGCTGACGTTCAAGGTTCTGTAGAAGCAATTGCTGACTCTCTACTGAAACTGTCAACTGACGAAGTTAAAGTTAACATCGTAGGTTCTGGTGTTGGTGGTATTACGGAAACTGATGCAACTCTTGCAGCTGCTTCTAACGCTATCATCCTTGGTTTCAACGTTCGTGCTGACGCAACTGCGCGTGGTACTGTTCAGAATGAAAACCTAGATCTACGTTACTACTCAATCATTTACCAACTGATCGACGAAGTGAAACAGGCGATGGGCGGTATGCTTGCTCCTGAATTCCGTCAAGAGATCATTGGTCTTGCTCAAGTTCGTGACGTATTTAAGTCGCCTAAACTTGGTGCAATCGCTGGTTGTATCGTTACTGAAGGTACGATTAAGCGTAGCAGCCCAATCCGCGTACTTCGCGAAAACGTTGTTATCTACGAAGGTGAACTAGAGTCACTTCGTCGCTTTAAAGATGACGTTCAAGAAGTTAAAAATGGTTACGAGTGTGGTATCGGCGTTAAGAACTACAACGACGTTCGCGTTGGTGACCAGATCGAAGTATTCGAAATTGTTGAAGTTAAACGTACTCTAGACTAACCAGTCAGTACGACTCGACATATTGACTAAGGTTACTAACATTACCTGTAAAGGTAATAAGTAATCGGTTGTTGAATACACCATGGGGGGCTGGTAATTACCAAGCCCCCCATCTTTCTAAGTGAGAAAAGAAAATGTCAAAAGAATTTAGCCGCACACAACGTGTGTCTCAGCAGCTTCAAAAAGAGCTCGCACTTATCCTCCAACGTGAAGTTCGTGACTCACGCATTGGTATGGTAACTATTTCAGATGTAGAAGTGTCTCGTGACCTTGCATACGCAAAAGTGTTCGTGACTTTCCTATGTATCGGTGAGCAAACACCTGAATCATGTCTTGCTGCTCTTAAAGAGCATGAAGTGCCAGTTCGTATGGCTCTTGGCAAGCGTATTCGTCACCGTCTAACACCTGAAGTTCGTTTTACTTACGACAACACATTGGTAGAAGGCATGCGTATGTCTAACCTAGTAAGTGAA
The DNA here is from genome assembly GCF_021728015.1 of Vibrio sp. G-C-1. Lineage (NCBI taxonomy): Bacteria > Pseudomonadati > Pseudomonadota > Gammaproteobacteria > Vibrionales > Vibrionaceae > Vibrio > Vibrio sp. G-C-1. Next base: position 196,230 of record NZ_JAKKCR010000005.1, read on the forward strand.
GTACTGAACGATGACAAGCGTAAGCAAGAAGAATCTGGCCGCGCTGACGAAACTCAGTCTAAGGATGAAGAGTAATGGCTCGCCGTCGTAAAGGTCGCCCTATAAATGGGGTAATTCTGTTAGATAAGCCAACAGGCATTTCATCTAATGATGCACTGCAAAAAGTAAAGCGTATTTACTTTGCAGAGAAGGCAGGGCACACCGGTGCTCTGGATCCTCTTGCGACTGGCATGCTGCCAATTTGTCTTGGTGAAGCAACGAAGTTCTCTCAGTTTCTTCTAGATTCTGATAAGCGCTACGTTGTTGTCGCGAAGCTTGGTGAGCGTACCAACACCTCAGATTCTGATGGTGAAGTGGTTGAAACGCGTGAAATCAACGTGACTCAAGATCAACTTGAACGCTGCATTGCAAGCTTCAAGGGTGAAACCGACCAGATTCCATCAATGTTCTCAGCATTGAAGTATCAAGGTAAGCCTTTGTATGAATACGCACGTGCAGGTATCGAGGTTCCTCGTGAGTCTCGCAAGATCACTGTGTATTCTATTGAGCTACTTCGCTTTGAAGGCGATGAAGTTGAGATGGAAGTGCATTGTTCTAAAGGGACTTACATCCGCACAATTACCGACGATCTTGGTGAAATGCTAGGTTGTGGTGCTCACGTGACAATGCTTCGTCGCACTGGTGTTGCAAAGTATCCGTATGAACGTATGGTTACGTTAGAGCAGCTGAACGAAATTCTAGAGCAAGCACAAGCGCAAGAGATTGCTCCTAAAGAGTTGCTTGATCCATTGTTAATGCCAATGGACACCGCTGTAGAAGACTTACCTGAAGTTAACTTGAATGCGGAACTGACTGATCTTGTTCAGCACGGTATGCCCGTTCAAGTCGCAGGCGCTCCTGCTGAAGGTATCGTTCGTATGACAAGCGGTGAAGAGAAGCTGTTTGTTGGCGTTGCTCAAATTGCTGAAGATGGCCGAGTTGCACCTAAGCGTTTGGTTGTTTTCAGAGATGAAGAGCCACAAGCATAACGCTGAAACCTAGTTACGTATTGGCGCTTAGCCTGGAAAAGCGAATCAATAATATAGAAAGCGAGCCCTTAATTTTAATGGTTCGCTTTTTTCGTTTTTCATGAGTTCGATTGTTATTGCACCAACTCGTAAACTTCCCTATAATCCTCGGCTCGCGTAGCGGCTGAATCAGAGATTGGCTGCTACAAATATAAACTTACTCTTATCAGGAGAGATTTATGTCTCTGAATGCAGAAACTAAAGCAGCAATCGTTGCAGAATACGCACAATCTGAAGGCGACACAGGTTCACCAGAAGTACAAGTAGCACTACTTACTGCTTCTATCAACCACCTACAAGGTCACTTCAAAGCGCACAAACACGATCACCACAGCCGTCGTGGTCTATTACGTATGGTTTCTAGCCGTCGTAAGCTTCTTGATTACTTGAAAGGCAAAAACCTTACTCGTTACCAAGATCTAATCAAGCGTCTAGGCCTACGTCGCTAATAGCGATGTCTGCAAAGACAGTTTGAAGAAAAGGAGCATTTATGCTCCTTTTTTGTACCCGTAAGAAAATGTTTGGCCGGATGCTCAGAATATCATCTGGCTTTTTCTGATAGGAAATATCTCTCCTAATAAAAATAGTTTATACTACGCCCGCCTATGCGTTTTCAACGCTGGGCAATCAACCTCTCAAGACGTTACAGTCACAGATGTCGGCCAATAGGTCGCGACTATTCAAAGGCGGATTTGGTCTTAATTCGGCGTATGAACTCATACAAAGAAGCATCATTCCCAAGTCTCTTTTCACTAGTCGCGATTGGTAATATCTTGAGTCAATCTTCACTTAATCTAAAGTCATGACTTTAGAGCTAAGGATATACAATGTTTGAAAAACCAGTTGTAAAATCGTTCCAGTACGGTAACCACACCGTTACTCTAGAAACGGGCGTAATGGCACGTCAAGCTACTGCTGCTGTAATGGCGACTATGGACGATACATCAGTATTCGTTTCTGTTGTTGCTAAGAAAGAAGCTGTTGCAGGCCAAGATTTCTTCCCTCTAACAGTTAACTACCAAGAGCGTACATACGCTGCGGGTAAAATCCCTGGTGGTTTCTTCAAGCGTGAAGGTCGTCCTTCTGAAGGCGAAACGCTAACAGCTCGTCTGATTGACCGTCCAATTCGTCCACTTTTCCCAAGTGCGTTTAAAAACGAAGTTCAAGTTATCGCTACGGTTGTTTCTATCAACCCTGACGTAAACCCAGACATGATCACTATGATCGCAACGTCTGCTGCGCTTGCTATCTCTGGTGCACCATTCAATGGTCCTATCGGTGCTGCACGTGTTGGTCACATCGACGGCGAACTTGTTCTTAACCCATCAAATACTGAGCTTGAAAACTCTAAACTAGACCTAGTTGTGTCTGGTACAGAAGGCGCAGTACTTATGGTTGAATCTGAAGCAGATAACCTATCTGAAGAAGAAATGCTTTCAGCTGTTGTTTACGGTCACGACCAACAACAAGTTGTAATCAAAGCAATCAACGAGTTTGCTGCTGAAGTTGCAACTCCATCTTGGAACTGGGAAGCGCCAGCAGTTAACACTGAGCTTAAAGCTAAAGTTGCTGAGCAAGCTGAAACACGTCTATCTGACGCGTACCAGATCACTGAGAAAATGGCGCGTTACGAGCAAGTTGGCGCAATCAAGAGCGACACTGTTGAAGCTCTAATTGCACAAGACGAAAACCTAGATGAGCGCGAAATCCGTGGCATGCTTGGTTCTCTAGAGAAAAACGTAGTACGTAGCCGCATCATTGCTGGCAACCCACGTATCGATGGCCGTGAAAAAGACATGGTTCGTGCGCTAGACGTACGTACTGGTGTTCTTCCACGTACACACGGTTCTTCTCTATTCACTCGTGGTGAAACTCAAGCACTTGTTACTGCAACGCTTGGTACACAACGTGATGCTCAAATCATCGACAGCCTAATGGGTGAGAAGAAAGATAACTTCCTTCTACACTACAACTTCCCTCCATACTGTGTAGGTGAAACTGGTTTCGTTGGTTCTCCTAAGCGTCGTGAAATTGGTCACGGTAAGCTTGCTAAACGTGGTATCCAAGCAGTAATGCCTTCTGTTGACGAATTCCCATACACAGTTCGTGTTGTATCGGAAATCACAGAATCTAACGGTTCTTCTTCAATGGCTTCTGTATGTGGTACATCTCTAGCACTTATGGATGCTGGTGTTCCAATCAAAGCTTCTGTTGCGGGTATCGCAATGGGTCTTGTTAAAGAAGGCGACGATTTCGTTGTTCTTTCTGACATCCTTGGCGACGAAGATCACCTAGGTGACATGGACTTTAAAGTAGCAGGTACTAACGCTGGTATCACTGCACTTCAAATGGACATCAAGATCGAAGGTATCACTAAAGAGATCATGCAAATTGCTCTTAACCAAGCGCAAGGTGCACGTAAGCACATCCTTTCTGTAATGGATGAAGCTATCTCTGGTGCTCGTGAAGATATCTCTGAATTCGCTCCACGTATCCACACAATGAAAATCAGCTCTGATAAGATCAAAGATGTTATCGGTAAAGGCGGCGCAGTTATCCGTGCTCTTTGTGAAGAAACAGGTACTACAATCGAAATCGAAGACGATGGCACAATCAAGATTGCTGCTACTGAAGGCGCAGCTGCTCAAGAAGCTATCCGTCGTATCGAAGAAATCACTGCTGAAGTTGAAGTTGGCCGCATTTACCAAGGTAAAGTTGCTCGTCTAGCTGACTTCGGTGCATTCGTTACTATCCTTCCAGGTAAAGATGGTCTAGTACACATCTCTCAAATCGCTGACAAGCGTGTTGAGAAAGTGTCTGACTACCTAACTGAAGGTCAAGAAGTACCAGTTAAGGTTCTTGAAATTGACCGTCAAGGCCGTGTACGTCTAAGCATGAAAGAAGCAGTTGAAACGCCAGCTGAAGGCGAAGCACCTGCTGCTGAGTAATTCTTAGCCTATTAATGGGACTATCGCTTTTTAGTGATTTCTAACCCATTGGTAAAAAAGCATGTTATAAAGGGGAGCATATCGCTCCCCTTTTTTATTGCGGTCATAACAGGAGTAATTATTTGTGAAATGGTTTCAAACCGCGAGTATGTGTTTACTGCTTGTACTAACTGGTTGTGCGACAACATCAGATAACACCTCACGTTGGGTTTATCCACCAATGGCTGTACCGCTTCAACCAAGTGTTCAGCAAGAAGTGCAAATAGCGCGCCTTAGTCAGTTATTACAGCGCCCAGACTTGAACGATGAAGTTCGAGCTAAAATGTTGTTCGAGCGTGGTAATTACTACGACAGCGTTGGCCTGCGTGATTTAGCGCGTCTTGATTTCAATCAGTCTCTTTCATTGAACCCCGCTCAACCTGATATCTTCAACCTTTTGGGTGTTTACTTTACGCAGGTAGGGGAGTTTGATGCCGCTTATGAATCTTTTGATTCTACGTTAGAGCTTGATCCTGCAAACTCATATGCAGAACGAAATCGCTCTATCGCACTCTACTATGGCGAGCGCTATGACTTAGCCAATGAAGAGATGATGAAGCACTACGCCGATGATCCTAGCGATCCGTTCCGCGCTCTGTGGCTTTACATCATTCAGCATGAACTCACACCAGAACAAGCAAAGCTTGATTTGCAAAAGCGTTACGAGAGTCGTGATGAGCAGTGGGGCTGGGTATTAGTTGCCATCATGCTTGACGATATTACCGAAGAGCAGGCATTCAAAGCTATTCTAACCGGGACTCGTGACAATACGCTCCTAGCTCAACGTCTGACTGAAACGTACTTCTACCTTGCTAAGCGTCACCACATGAATGGTGATTACGCGAATGCGATCTCTTTGTACAAGTTAGCGGTTTCTTTTAACGTGTATGAATACGTAGAACACCGTTACTCTTTCTTAGAGTTAAGCCGTATCTTCACCACGCTTAAAGCCGAGCATTTAGCGCAAGTTAAATTGGCTGAGGCCGAAGAAGAAGCTAACGCTAAGTAAGCGATACACTTTGATTCCGAAAAGCCGCTGCCTGTCAGCGGTTTTTTTATGCTCCTTTTTTATGCTCCTTTTTATAAACAAGGAGGGGGGGGCTCGTTTTTGATTGCATTTTATTTAAACAAGATTAAAATAGTTAGCCTTGCTAACTAAATGTAAATTCTGTGGTTGGAAATCTATGCTGGACCAAAATCTAGAAAAAATTGAACGCTTTGCTTCTAAGATATGGCGAACTCAAGTTAATGAAGATCCTATCTGCCAGTTGAGCTTCAATGAGTACGATTATTTGAAGGTCATTCAAGCATCGTTAGAGCCTATTCGACTAACAGACCTCGCTATTGAGATGCAGGTGACAAAACCTTCTGCGACGACTATGGTTCAAAGGCTAGAAAGAAAAGGTTTAGTTGAGCGCAAAGCGTCTCTTGAAGATGCGAGATCAAAGCTGGTGATTTTGACCCAAAAGGCTGAAGTCGGTTTGGAAGAAGAAAGTAAAATCTATCAGGTCATGGCACAGATACTGGAAAGTCGCTTGTCTGAGCAAGAATCCCACCAGCTGAACCTATTATTAAACAAGGCTTTGAAATAAATAATTTAGATATTTAGTTAGCCTTGTTAACTAGTTTTACGAGTCATATCCCATTGATATGCGACTCACTGAAGAAAGTAGAGTAAGAAATGAGTAACTCAATTAGTCGTCAATTCTGGCGATACACAATTCCTACGGTAGCGGCCATGTTAGTTAATGGCCTTTACCAAGTGGTGGATGGTATTTTCATTGGCCGTTATGTAGGGGCCGATGGGCTTGCGGGCATTAACGTCGCGTGGCCTGTTATTGGGTCGATCCTCGGTATTGGTATGCTCGTGGGAGTGGGGACGGGTGCGCTTGTCTCGATCCGCCAAGGAGAAAAAGACACCAAAGGCGCTAAGCAGATCTTAGCAACCGGTCTAACATTGTTGTTGGCGATAACCCCCATTGTTTCTGGATTGTTGTTTCTGTTTGCCGATAACTTCTTGCTTTGGCAGGGTGCTGAAGGGCGAGTGTATGAACTAGGCCTGCAATACTTACACATTCTGATTGGTGCTAGTGTCTTCACTTTAGGCTCTATCGCGATGCCGTTTTTACTGCGTAACGATGACAGTCCTAACTTGGCCACCATACTGATGATTGTCGGTGCGGTGATTAACATTGTATTGGATTACCTATTTATCGCGCAGCTTGGTTGGGAGTTGAAGGGTGCTGCATTGGCAACCGCAATTGCTCAGTTTGTAGTAACGGGTTTGGGGTTGGCTTACTTTTTCTCACGTCGAGCAAACTTACGCTTACGTTGGAATGAACTGAGACTGAAGTTCTCGGTGATTCCTGAAATCTTCGCCATTGGTACATCGAGCTTCTTTATGTACGCTTATGGTTCGATGATGGTGGCGCTGCACAATGCCTTGTTCTCTCAATATGGCGACCAGCTGATGATTGGTGCTTACGCTATTTTGGGCTACATAGTGACGGTTTATTATCTCACAGCGGAAGGTATCGCCAACGGCATGCAGCCATTAGTGAGCTACAACCATGGTGCGCGTAATCAAGCCAATATTCGTAAGTTACTTAAGATTGCGATGGTGAGTTCAGTATTGATCGGTGTCGTGTTTGTATTGCTGCTGAACGCATTCCCACGTGAGTTCGTTTCTGTGTTTAGTTCGGATGAACCTCAGCTAGTTGAGTACACAGTGTTGGGTATCCGACTGCACATGTTTGCACTGGCGCTTGATGGCTTCTTGGTGGTAGCGGGTGCTTACTATCAGGCGGTGAACAAAGGCAGTAAAGCGATGTTTGTGACGATAGGCAATATGCTTATCCAATTACCTTTCTTGTACATCATGCCTAAATTGTACGGTGTGCCGGGGATTTGGATTGCCTATCCACTGTCTAACATCGCGCTAAGCGTAGTGGTTATGATTATGCTCTATAAAGACGTAAAGAAGCTCGACGATGCGCCGCTAGAAACAGTGACAGCATAGGTCGATTTTCTTGAGCTAAATAAAAAAAGGTCTAGCGGTTGCTAGACCTTTTTTGTATCTGTTGCTGGCTAGTTCAATTCGAGGTACTAGATGTTCTTAACGTCTAAACCCGCAAGCTGATGCCAATAACCGTTGCATTGGCGGCTTTCAATGGTCTTTGGGTTTTGACCTTGTTCGTTCGCTCTGAAGTTATTGATTTCAGAGAAGGTATCGATGCCCAATGGGCTTAAACGAACCACATCAACCAAGTCATGCATGCTCGGTAGATCATTGACTAGGTTGTAGCAGTAACCGGATTGAGTTTGAATACCGTTAAGGTTAAAGACTGACTGGCCTTCTTGGCTATCGACCTGTAGGCCGGTAGGGTATTTGATGCAGCAGGTTTCGCAATCGTCTTTGGCTTTGTTTTCTGCGCGAGCGGTAAAGCATCGTGCTGAGTAAGCAAGCGGTAGGTAGCCGTGGCTAAATACTTCTACTTCGAACTTATTACGGATATTAAGCTCTTCGCACTGTGTCATTACGTTGCTTAGCCATTCGCGAGAAAGCTCAACAGGCATACACCAACGCGTCATACCTTGTTTCAAGAACAGGTTCAGAGTACGTGCGTTGTAGGTGTTAACCGCCGGGCCAACCACAAAAGGCACTTTGCTTTCGCTTGCTAATTGAATCGCAGAGACGTCGTTGGCTTCAATCGCAAAGTCACCGTTATCAATGTACTTCTTCATGATGTTGACTTCGCTTGGTGCTTCTAGCAATGCCATGGTGGAAAGTACGACTTGCTTACCTGAAGCCGACAGCTCTTTGGCAATATCCATCCAGTGTTTTGCTTTCATCTCACGACGCTTTGAACACACGGCTTCACCTAGATAGATGATATCAGCAGAGCTTGATTTCGCTTGTTCATAGAAGCTTTCAACGTCTTGTTTTGGCCAAAAATAAAGAAGAGGGCCTAATGCGTATTTCATTGAGTTCTCCATTTGGCTCTATTGCCATTTACGGTGATAAGCACCAAGCGTGGTTTGTGTACCTTCAGATACATTCGCCAGTGTCGCATTCCAAGCTTGTTCCACTTGGTATTGTTCTGGGTTCGCTAAGTAGCGGTCGATAGCTGCGCGCCAAGTACGAGTCACTTGCTCGACATAAGCAGGGCTACGTTGGCGACCTTCAATTTTCACTGAGGCAACGTTGGCAGCAAATAGCTCAGGAAGCATAGACAGCGTGTTGAGGCTGGTTGGCTCTTCAAGTGCGTGATAGCGTTTACGCTCACCATCGATCTCTGCTTCAAAGCGGCCTTTACACAGCGTTGGGTAGCCCGCGTTTTCGCCAGCTACGTACTTGTCGATAAGAATCTCATTCAAGCGTGACTCTAGGCCTGTTTCTGTTTCTTGCCAGCGAACGTATTTTGCTGGAGAGCAAGCACCAACGGTATTGGGTGATTCGCCGGTCATATATGAAGAGAGGTAACAACGACCTTCTGCCATGATGCACAAGCTACCAAAAGCGAATACTTCAAGGTCAACGTCAGAGGTGATGTTACGAGAAAGCTGTTTGACCTGATGAATCGACAATACGCGAGGCAATACCACACGCTTTACATTGAAGTTCTTGTGGTAGAAGTCGATTGCAGCCGCATTGGTCGCAGAAGCTTGAACCGATAGATGCAATTCTAGTTCTGGATATTTGTTTGCTGCGTACTCAAGCACTGCGATATCAGCAATGATCAGCGCATCAACACCTAGTGCTGCGGCGTTGTCTACGGCATTTGTCCAGCGTTCGAAGCCATTTGGGTGAGCAAAAGTATTTAAGGCAACGTGAATTTTCTTGTTCCGGTCATGCACATACTGCACAGCACGATCGAGCTTTTTACCCGCAAAGTTAAGGCCTGCAAAGTGTCGGGCATTGGTATCGTCTTTGAATCCGATATAGACAGCATCCGCACCACAATCAATAGCGGTTTTCAAAGCAGGTAAGTTACCCGCTGGGCATAAGAGTTCCATTTGCTCACTACCAGTAGAATGAAATTGAAGCGAGTATTTTATGAAGAATTATGAATGACGGAATTGATGTAAGGCAGGTTTAGATGGATAAATCTGCTTTTACTCCGTTTGGGGTACTGACTAGTAAGGCTTTTGTGCTTTGGTGTGGCTTTTGACTGGGGGATAGTTGAATCGTGTACTAGTTCTTATGGCGACGATTTTGGGCAAACAGCTCTTCGACGTCTTGTTTCGGTTGTGGGCGATAGAAGTGGAAGCCTTGAATTGAACTGCAGTTGAGGTTAGAAAGCAGGGTCGCTTGTTCACTGGTTTCGACGCCTTCTGCCACTACAGTTAAATCGAGAGATTTACCTAGGTTGATGATGTTTTCAATCACAGTGATTTGCTTTGGTAGCGTATCGATATCAGAAATGAAAGCACGGTCAATCTTAAGCTCATCAATTGGGAAGCGAGCCAAATAAGACAGAGAAGAGTAGCCCGTACCAAAATCATCGATAGATAAAGCAAAGCCGAGTTTCTTTATAGCGTTAAGCATTTGAAGTGTGTGTTCACTATCACTCATCACCGCGCTTTCTGTCAGCTCAAACGTAATAGCACTAGGGTCAAGCTCTGTTGAACGAAGTAACTTTTCAACGTAATCAATCAGTTTCGGGTTACCAAATTGCTCTGGAGACAAGTTGATAGCCACTCTACCTGGCAAGATACCTTGCATCTTCCAGCGCTTAACCGTGGCAAATACTTCACGCATCACCACTCGGCCAAGTTGTTCAATAAGGCCAGCTCGTTCCGCTACAGGGATAAATGCGGCAGGGCTGATGTAGCCTTCTACTGGGTGCTTCCAGCGCACTAACGCTTCTGCACCGTTGATGGTGAAATCACGCGCGTTGACCTTAGGTTGATACCAAACCTCAAGTCCATTCTGTTGCAGTGCTTTTTGTAGCTCTATCTCCAACCACAATCGCATACGCGCTTCTTTGTTCATCTGTTCGTTGAACTTGATCAGGCGGTTACGTCCACGATCTTTGGCTTCATACATCGCGGTATCGGCGTTTTGCAGCAGGATACGTGCGTCTGTGCCATCTTGAGGAAAGCTCACGCTGCCAATCGAGCAGGCTAAGCGCTTACTAAAGTGGTGAAGATCGAAGGGTTGATTGATCAGGGAAATGATCTTTTCAGCGAGCATTTCAGGCGTTCGCTGATGTTCAGGTTCTGGCAGGATAATACCAAACTCATCCCCGCCTAAATGACCAATAACGGCCTGACGAGGTAGTAAACGTTTTAGGCGTGAAGCAACCTCTTTAATCACTTTATCGCCAATGTGATGACCGAGTGAATCATTGATATTCTTAAAGTTATCAATATCTAAGTAGAGCATCACAACTGGCGTATCGTTTTGAATGAACTGCTCAAGACGTTTGGTAAACCCAACTCGGTTGTAGAGCTTGGTCAGTGCATCGATGTAGGCATCTTCACTGTTTGCAGGCGTATACTGCTTTGTGGTCTCTTGTGCATCTTGGATAAGCACAAGCTGAGTGTTACTTCCAAGAATAGTGGTGGAGTCGATGTTGAGTTGAACCTTACGTTCAAAGCCGCATCGGGCACCCGTTAAACAAACCAAACCAGACTCAGAAATAATAGAACTGAGGTTATTATTGAAGACTGTTTTGGTTTGTTCATCGATGAATAATCGTCCCAACTCTTCGCCAATTAACTCGGTGGTGGAGTTAAAGCCGAGCAAGCGTGCTGCTGCTGGGTTTGATGACAAGATGTAGTCACTTTCAACTAACAGTAATCCGTCAGGGAGTAGGTGAGATAGCTTGTGGAATTTCGCTTCGGATTCTTCTAAAGAACGGGCAAGTACTTGGTTTTCTGATGTGTCGAAGGCATGAAAGACAATGTAGTCGGTTTTGTTGCCATTCGTCAGCGGAGATAGGCTGAAATGAAGGCTGGTATCGAGGTCAGTTTCGTTGAGCGTGACTTCGGCCTCAATCGTTTCACCATTGAATGCACGCTCATAGTAAGGCTTAAGGTGTTGGTAGAATTGCTCACCTAATGTTTGGCGGTCATTCATGCCAGCAAGCTCGGTTTTACTCAAACCAGCAATATCGCAGTAACGCTCATTAACCATAAAATAGTTATGTTGGGCGTCAAGTACCGCAAAAAAGAACGGACTGTTTGCTGTTAGCTGGGTAAACCAATGTTGTAGTTGCTGGGGAGGCATCAAAGTACTACCAATTCTCCAAGAGCTTGAATATTCACTATCGATAAATATTTATTACTTTTTGTGTGGCTATCGATATTTACCTGTGAGTGCAGCGATCCGCTGTAATTCTCATGACCTGAGTTACTATAACTGTGATTTTCAGGATATTAAAGGTCGAGTATCAAACCGAAGTTAATTTGATACATAACAGTAACTGAGATTTCAACATCATCTATGATGCATTCCATATTATTGACAAAGTTACGGATAAGTCACGTGATAAACAAGATTCGCACTCAACTAGTTCAAAATGCCGCATCAATTTTGCGATCTCCAGTCCAGTTATTGCCTAAAACAGTACAAAAAAGAGCCTTATTGGAGGCGCTTAAGAATGTCTTTAAGGAAGCTTTAGAGGACGGTGACTTTGAATTCTTAGAAGACAAGTGGCTTAAAGTCTCAATAAAAGATATGGGGTTAAGTTGGTGTATTAGCTATCAAAATGAGCAACTAGTTGTAGCTGATAACGAGGTTGTTGAAGATGTAAGCTTTAGCGGAAACCTTAACGATCTTGTGCTGATTGCCGGGCGTAAAGAAGACCCAGATACGCTTTTCTTTCAACGTAGACTGTCTATTGAGGGCGATACAGAGCTTGGTTTAGAAGTCAAAAACTTGATGGATAGCGTAGATTTAGACGTATTGCCGACTCCTATGAAAACTTTGTTAAATCAATTAGCTGATTTTGTGCAGAAGGGAGTACAATCCCCAGATACACAAAGTGAGGTAATGAATGCTTATTCGAACTGAAGCACCGGCAGATATACTTGTCATTGATCGTTTATTGAAATCTGTTTTTGAAACAGATGCAGAAGCTAATTTGGTTATGAGCTTGCGTGAGAATAGCCATTTAACGCTATCGCTGGTGGCTTGTTCTGATGAGGGCGAGGTGGTTGGTCACCTGATGTTTAGCCCTATTACTCTCCATGGTGACGATCATAACTGGCAGGGACTTGCGCCTCTCGCAGTGAAAGAAGAGTACCGCAATCAAGGTATTGCCAAATCACTGGTTGAAGACGCATTTTCTACATTGGTAGATTTCGGTTACCCAGCCTGTGTTGTGCTTGGTGATCCTGCTTACTACGGCCGCTTTGGTTTTAAGGCTGCGAGCGAGTTTGGCCTGAGTTGTGTTTGGGATGTACCTGAAGGTGCTTTCCAAGCGATTGAGTTGGTAGAGGGTGTGTTTGCTGGGCATTCTGGTGAGATTGCTTACAGCCCAGAGTTCAACGACTTATAAGCTGATTTACCACGTAATCCGATACAAACTGATTTAGTCTAAATAAAGGAGCTTGATGCTCCTTTATTTTTTGTTAGTATCAGCCCCAATGAGCTCCTTTTCAGTTCGCTCTAAGAAGAGCAATACCAACAAACCTAAGGTTACACCGCTAGATATGTCACAAACACACGCACAATACCTGCAAGAGATGGGCATCAGCCAATGGGAGCTTAGTCACCCAGAGCGTTTGGTTGGCTACGAATCTGAATTGATTCCACTATCGAGCGACTGTAAGTTGCTACTGGTTTCGCCTGAAAAACCTCAGGAAGATCTCGCTGTGATGTTTGAACGCGTACTTAAAAGTATCAAGCTCGACTTATCTCAGGCTTTACACCTTCAACCACAATACTTGTCTGCTGTGGATTTAGGTTCGGTTGAATGGGTATGGTTTGCTGGTTGCGAATCTGCTCATGAACTGAAGGCAAAAACACTTCAATCTCCATTACTGTCTGACATTAACGGTAATAACCAACATCGCCGCGACTTATGGCAACAAATTTGTGCTTATGACTAATCAACTTTTACCCACTTCAGAACAACACCTAGACGCAATTTGGCAAATTGAGCAGACCGCGCATTCTCATCCTTGGTCTGAAAACATGATTCGTGATCTTAATAGCCGTGGAGGCAGCCACCGTGTTTTAGAAGTCGATGGAAAGGTTGTCGGCTATTTCTATGCTCAGAACATTGTCGGTGAAGTGACTTTGCTGACGATAGCGGTTGACCCTAAGCAGCAAGGTAAAGGTTACGGCAAAGCTTTGGTTGAGCACTTTCTCGATATGTGTGAACAAGCTGACGCTGAGAGTGCTTGGCTGGAAGTTCGCGAAAGTAATGTGAATGCGTTTAATCTTTACGAGAAGGCTGGCTTTAATGAAGTTGACCGTCGTCGTAACTATTACCCAACCAAGCAAGGCAACGAAGATGCGATCATTATGAGCTATCTTTTTATGTCGTTTAGTTAGGGCGTGTTACGTCTTTTAGCCGACTAGATAACTAACCACAGAATTAGCCACAAAATAGGGTGTAAACTGACCCTTTAGAAAGTGACTCGCTTTCTGTATAATCCGCACACAGAATTCAAGGGCAAGTATTATCTACTTGCCCTTTTTACGCTTTAGATCAGCAAAGGGCGACTATGTCTTTCCAACAAGAAGTGAGCAAACGTAGAACGTTTGCAATTATCTCTCACCCGGATGCGGGTAAAACCACGATTACTGAAAAAGTTCTTTTATTCGGAAACGCAATTCAAAAAGCGGGTACCGTAAAAGGTCGTGGCTCTAACCAGCACGCTAAATCTGACTGGATGGAGATGGAAAAAGAACGTGGTATTTCGGTAACCACGTCGGTAATGCAATTCCCATATAATGATTGCCTAGTAAACCTACTCGATACTCCAGGACACGAAGATTTCTCGGAAGATACGTACCGTACACTAACAGCGGTTGACTCTTGTTTGATGGTTATCGATGCTGCGAAAGGTGTCGAGGATCGTACTCGTAAACTGATGGAAGTAACGCGTCTACGTGATACTCCAATCGTAACGTTTATGAACAAACTTGACCGTGACGTTCGTGACCCAATGGAAGTGCTTGATGAAGTGGAAAGCGAGCTAGGTATGGCTTGTGCTCCAATCTCATGGCCAATCGGTTGTGGTAAAGAGTTTAAAGGTGTTTATCACATTCATCGTGATGAAACGATCTTGTACGAATCTGGCCACGGCCATGAGATCCAAGAAGTTCGCATCATTAAAGGTTTAGATAACCCTGAACTAGACGAAGCTGTTGGCGAAGATCTGGCGAGCAGTGTTCGTGAAGAGCTTGAATTGGTTATTGGCGCATGTCCTGAGTTTGATCTCGATTTGTTCCTTGCTGGTGAACTAACGCCTGTTTACTTTGGTACAGCATTGGGTAACTTTGGTGTTGACCACATGCTAGATGGTTTGACTAAGTGGGCTCCGGGTCCTCAAACTCGTCAAGCTAACGAGCGTGATGTTGAAGCGACAGAAGAGAAGTTCTCTGGCTTCGTCTTTAAGATCCAAGCAAACATGGATCCAAAGCACCGTGACCGTATCGCATTCATGCGTATCGTTTCGGGTACTTACAACCAAGGTATGAAGATGAATCATGTTCGTACTGGCAAGAACGTAAGTATTTCGGATGCGGTAACTTTCATGGCGGGCGACCGTGCGCGAGCTGAAAAAGCGTATGCTGGTGACATCATTGGCTTGCATAACCATGGCACAATCCAGATTGGTGATACCTTTACTCAAGGCGAAAGCTTGAAGTTCGCTGGTATTCCAAACTTCGCGCCTGAGCTATTCCGTCGTATTCGTCTACGCGATCCACTAAAGCAGAAGCAACTTCTAAAAGGTTTGGTTCAGCTTTCTGAAGAGGGCGCAGTACAAGTATTCCGTCCTATGCAGAACAACGATTTGATCGTTGGTGCGGTTGGTGTACTTCAGTTTGACGTAGTTGTAGCGCGCTTGAAAGCGGAATACAACGTAGAAGCTATCTACGAAGGTGTTAACGTTGCAACCGCTCGCTGGGTTGAATGTGATGACGTGAAGAAACTAGAAGAGTTCAAACGTAAGAACCAAGCTAACCTAGCGTTAGATGGTGGTGATAACCTGTCTTACATCGCACCTACAATGGTGAACTTGAACCTAGCTTCTGAGCGTTTCCCTGACGTTCAGTTCCGAGCGACGCGCGAGCACTAATTTCTCCGCGCTCTATTCGAGTTAAACAAAAACGTCTATTGTTCTGCAGTAGGCGTTTTTTAATACGTGCTGTTTGAGGATGAATACTGAGGTTTGAGCATGAGTATTTTGGGTTGGGTTAAAGCTTGGGTTAAGAAATACGACAAGTGGTGTGAAGAGCTTGGTTTAACGCCTGAGAACAAGCGCAGTTGTGTTGCTTATCGTCGTGATCCCCAAGGGAAACAAACAGAGAGTAGGGAAGATGACACAGAAAATAAGTGACTTTCCGCTGTTTGATACTCATTGCCATGCGGATTTTGAGGCTTTTGAGCAAGGTTACACACCGGATCAAAGTATTGATAGCTATCTTAAAGAAGCGAAACAAGCTCAAGTCGAGAAGATTCTTATTCCTTCTATTGGCCAAAGTAACTGGTCGAAGCTCGATAAAATCGCCAAATCTTACCCTAATGTTTACTACGCCTTAGGTTTCCACCCTTACTTTTTAGAGCAAGCCAATGACGAGCAATTCTCAGAGCTTCGCCAATTACTCTCATCAAGAACCGGTCAATGCGTTGCGATAGGAGAGTGTGGTCTCGACTTTTTTGTCGATGTCGAGCGGGAGAAACAAGAACGCTTTTTCATCCAACAAATGGAGCTAGCGAAGGCATTTGAGCTGCCTTTGATCATCCATGAGAGGAAGTCTTATAACCGACTCATTGAATTATTAAAGCAGCACAAGTTCACTTTTGGCGGGGTGATTCACGGTTTTTCAGGGAGTGAACAGCAAGCTTTGGCGTGGACCAAGCTCGGTTTCTATATTGGTGTCGGTGGAACGATTACTTACCCAAGAGCACAAAAAACACGCACAACCATCGCAAAACTGCCTCTTGAATGCTTGGTATTGGAAACGGATGCTCCGGACATGCCCATGTATGGAAACCAAGGAAATGTTAATCATTCCAAATATTTAGTTACGATTTTAAATGAACTATTTTTGCTTAGAAAAGAGCCAAAGCAATCGGTTGCAGCGCAAATTTGGCAAAATAGCCATCGTGCATTCGGTATATGTGAATAAAATCGAAGGTTTTTGTTTATCGTTTGCGTAAATTGCACTGAGCTTGTGATTTGGTTCACATTTGCGTGTGAATGGTACATGAATCTTGTACGAAAGTGTGAGGACGGCATTACTTTATTAGTGGTCGCATGAGTATAATTGCCTCCGCTTTATAGCCCCATTTTGTAACACGCCAATAAATAACTAATAAGGAAGTCATAAACTATGAGCCTGTTTATGAGCCTCGTCGGAATGGTTGCACTGATTGCAATCGCAGTACTACTATCCGACAACCGCAAAGCTATTAATCTAAGAACAGTGGGTGGCGCTTTCGCTATCCAATTCGCACTTGGTGCATTCGTACTTTACATCCCTTGGGGTCGTGATCTACTTGCAGGTTTCTCTGCTGGTGTAGCAAACGTGATCGACTACGGTAAAGACGGTACTGGTTTCCTATTCGGTAGCCTAGTTAACTTCTCAGTTGACGGTATCGGTTTCATCTTTGCTTTCCAAGTACTACCAACTCTGATTTTCTTCTCTGCACTTATCTCTGTACTTTACTACATTGGTGTAATGCAAATTGTAATCAAAGTTCTTGGTGGTGGTCTTCAGAAAGCTCTAGGTACTTCTCGCGCCGAGTCTATGTCTGCAGCAGCAAACATTTTCGTTGGTCAAACAGAAGCACCTCTAGTTGTTCGTCCTTTTGTTCCTAAAATGACTAACTCCGAACTATTCGCAGTAATGTGTGGTGGTTTGGCTTCTGTAGCTGGTGGTGTACTAGCAGGTTACGCATCTATGGGTGTACCTCTAGAGTACCTAGTTGCAGCGTCATTCATGGCAGCACCTGGTGGTCTACTCTTCGCTAAAATCATCAAGCCTGAAACTGATGAAGTTGACGAGAACCTAGGTTCAGACATCGACGGTGGCGACGACAAGCCTGCTAACGTTATCGATGCAGCTGCTGGCGGTGCGTCAGTTGGTCTACAACTAGCACTTAACGTTGGTGCAATGCTACTAGCATTCATCGGTCTAATCGCTCTTATCAACGGTATCCTAGGTGGCATCGGTGGTTGGTTCGGTATGGAAAACCTAACTCTAGAACTTCTTCTAGGTTGGATCTTCGCACCGCTAGCATTCATCATTGGTGTTCCATGGGAAGAAGCAACTATCGCTGGTTCTTTCATTGGTCAGAAGACAGTTGTTAACGAATTCGTTGCATACCTAAACTTCGTACCATACATCGGTGAGAACGCTCAAATCGTTGAAGCGACTGGCCAAGTAATGTCTGTTAAGACTCAAGCAATTATCTCGTTCGCTCTATGTGGTTTCGCAAACCTTTCTTCAATTGCGATTCTTCTAGGTGGTCTAGGTGGTATTGCACCAAGCCGTCGCCACGACATCGCACGTATGGGTGTTAAAGCGGTTGTAGCTGGTACTCTATCTAACCTGATGGCAGCAACAATTGCTGGCTTCTTCCTGTCTTTCTAATCAGTTAGAAATCGATATATAGACGCCATAATAATATCGCCCCGTAGCAAGAAATTGCTGCGGGGCTTTTTTGTTTTTGGGCCTAGTGATTTTGAGCATTAGCATGAGTGAATGCTTGGAGTCGAAAATGGGTCTAGAATGTTTTTTTGAGATACAAACCGTTTGCGTTCTAAGGAGCACTACAATTTATTGATGGATACCTATAATGTATAAGCTTAAGGGACAGGATGTCTCTTGTTGGCAAGAAAGTAACTGCTTGGATTTATCTAAAGGTTATTCTTCTGGGATTAAGCCAAACTTAGCGATACGCTATAGATGTTAGACACAACATGACTGATTTGTTGTGCCATAGACCAAACTGGTACTGTGCGGTGACAAGGATTGCAATTGATAGCGAAAGTTATCAAGTCTTCAGGGAACCAAGTCCGTTCATTTGTGACTACTGAGCATTACTAAAATATCCATCTATACTGGATGGGTGGCGAAGTAGTTAACTATTTGAATATATTGATCGGAGATAGAAATGAGCGATTTAAAAGCAGCAGCTCTACGTGCACTTAAACTTATGGACCTAACGACGCTAAATGATGACGATACTACTGAAAAAGTAGTGGCGCTTTGTCATGACGCGAAGACTGCAGTTGGTAACACCGCTGCAATCTGTATTTACCCTCGCTTCATCCCAGCCGCTAAGAAGGCGTTGCGTGAGCAAGGTACTCCAGAAGTACGCATCGCGACTGTAACTAACTTCCCTCATGGTAATGACGACATCGAAATTGCTGTTGCAGAAACGAAAGCAGCGGTAGCGTACGGCGCAGACGAAGTTGACGTAGTATTCCCATACCGTGCTCTTATTGCTGGCAACGAAGAAGTTGGCTTTGAGCTAGTTAAGCAATGTAAAGCCGCTTGTGGTGACATCACGCTTAAAGTGATCATCGAAACTGGTGAGCTAAAAGAAGAAGCACTTATCAAGAAAGCTTCTCAGATCTGTATCGAAGCGGGTGCAGACTTCATCAAAACTTCAACAGGTAAAGTGCCAGTAAACGCGACTCCTGAGTTCGCGCGCATGATGCTTGAAGTTATTCGTGACATGGGCGTGGCTAAAACTGTTGGTTTCAAACCAGCTGGTGGCGTACGTACAGCTGAAGATGCTCAAGCTTACCTAGCAATGGCTGATGAGCTACTAGGCGCTGAATGGGCAGACAACATGCACTACCGTTTTGGTGCTTCAAGCCTACTGACTAACCTTCTTAATACATTAGAAGTGACAGACGAAACTGCTGATCCAGCAGCATACTAATTTACCCATTCGGGTATATAACAATTAAGTCTGTTTGATGGAGTGACGTTAAGTCACTCCATATTACCTCTTTCCCTACACACCATACTCACTAGAGTTTGGGAGGCACTAATGTATCTACCTCAAGAAATTATTCGCAGAAAACGTGATAACGAAGTACTGACCACAGAAGAAATTAACTTTTTCATCCAAGGTGTCGCTAAAAACACGGTTTCTGAAGGCCAAATTGCCGCATTCGCAATGGCTATCTTTTTTAATGAAATGACGATGCCAGAACGTATCGCACTAACATGTGCAATGCGTGATTCAGGCATGGTGATTGACTGGAGCCACATGAACTTTGATGGCCCAATCGTTGATAAACACTCCACTGGTGGTGTTGGCGACGTAACTTCTCTGATGCTTGGCCCTATGGTGGCAGCATGTGGCGGTTTCGTTCCAATGATCTCTGGTCGTGGTTTAGGCCACACTGGCGGTACGCTAGACAAGCTAGAATCTATCCCTGGTTACAACATTACACCAACCAACGATGTGTTTGGTGCCGTAACCAAAGAAGCTGGCGTGGCGATCATCGGTCAAACCGGCGATCTAGCTCCTGCTGACAAGCGTGTTTACGCAACTCGTGATATCACAGCAACAGTAGACAACATCTCACTGATCACCGCTTCAATCCTATCTAAGAAACTGGCCGCTGGTCTTGATTCTCTAGTAATGGACGTAAAAGTCGGTTCAGGCGCATTCATGCCAACGTATGAAGCATCTGAAGAGTTAGCAAAATCTATCGTTGCAGTAGCAAACGGTGCAGGAACTAAAACAACAGCAATCCTAACGGACATGAACCAAGTTCTGGCTTCTTCAGCGGGTAACGCAGTTGAAGTCCGTGAAGCGGTTCAATTCCTAACAGGCGAATACCGTAATCCACGTTTGTTGGAAATCACGCTAGCGTCGTGTGCGGAAATGTTGGTGCTGGGTAACCTAGTAAAAGATTCAGATGAAGCGCGTGAAAAACTGATGGCAGTACTGGATAACGGTAAAGCAGCAGAGTGCTTCGGTAAGATGGTAGCGGGCCTTGGTGGTCCAGTAGATTTCGTAACGAACTACGATAACTACCTAGAAAAAGCAGAAATTGTTAAACCAGTGTACGCACTCGAAAGCGGTGTAGTATCAGCGATGGATACGCGTGCAATTGGTATGGCTGTCGTTGGTATGGGCGGTGGTCGCCGCGTAGCAACAGACAGCATTGATTACGCAGTCGGTTTTGATAGCTTCATTCGCCTTGGCGAAGTAGCAAGCGATGATAAACCATTAGCAATGATTCATGCTCGCAATGAACAACAGTGGCAAGAAGCTGCGACGGCATTACAAAATGCAATCACTGTGGGCGGAGAATATACAGCAACGCCAGATGTTTACCGTCAGATTCGTTCTGAAGACGTGTAAATAACAGATATCGGTATACCTCGTGTATACCGATAAACAGAGTTCTGGTGCAAAGAGCAATAAGTTGGTGAAGAAAATGAAAAGAGCATTTATTTTAGTTTTAGATTCATTCGGTATCGGTGAAACAGCGGATGCTGACACATTCGGCGATGTAGGTTCGGATACAATGGGTCACATTGCTGACCATTGTGATCAAGGCCTTGCAGACAACGCGGATCGTAAAGGTCCACTAACGCTGCCAAACCTGTCTAAGCTAGGTTTAGCGATGGCTCACAAAGAGTCTACAGGTCGTTTTGCTCCTGGTATGGACGTAGACGCTGAGATCATTGGCGCTTACGGTCACGCGGCTGAGCTGTCTTCTGGTAAAGACACGCCATCAGGTCACTGGGAAATCGCAGGTGTGCCGGTATTGTTTGACTGGGGCTACTTCACCGACAAAGAGAACAGCTTTCCAAAAGAACTGACTGATCGAATCCTTGAGCGTGCTGGTCTGTCTGACTTCTTAGGTAACTGCCACTCATCGGGTACAGAAATCCTGGATAACCTAGGTGAAGAACACATGAAGACTGGCCTGCCAATCTTCTACACTTCTGCAGACTCTGTTTTCCAGATCGCATGTCATGAAGAGACATTCGGCCTACAAAACCTATTAGATCTTTGTCAGATTGCTCGTGAAGAGCTAGCTGACTACAACATTGGTCGTGTTATCGCTCGTCCGTTTATTGGCGCAGGTAAAGGTCAATTCGAACGTACTGGTAACCGTCGTGACCTTTCTGTTGAGCCACCAGCGGCGACGGTACTTCAGAAGCTGGTTGATGAGAAGGGCGGCAACGTTCACTCAATCGGTAAGATCTCTGATATCTACGCAGGTTGTGGTATCACTCAGAAAACCAAAGCAACAGGTATTCCAGCGCTATTTGAAGCAACCAAAGAAGCGATCACTGAAGCGGGCGACAACACTATCGTGTTCACTAACTTCGTTGATTTCGACTCAGCATACGGCCACCGTCGTGATGTTGCAGGTTACGCAGCTGCGCTAGAGTACTTCGATGGCCGCATCAATGAAATCATCGATATGATGAAAGAAGATGACGTGCTTATCCTAACAGCAGACCACGGTTGTGACCCAACATGGCCGGGTTCAGACCATACTCGTGAACATATCCCTGTGATTGTTTACGGTAACAAGGTTCCAGCAGGCTCTCTAGGCCGTCGTGATACCTTCGCTGATATCGGTCAAAGCTTAGCGTCATACTTTGGCACATCGCCAATGGGATACGGTACAAGCTTTCTGTAATGGTTAACTAAGAGAGAGGGAAACCTCTCTCTTCTTTTTTGTTTTGAGATTAAGGATATTTTCAATGGCTACTCCACATATTAATGCTGAAATGGGTGATTTCGCTGACGTAGTTCTAATGCCAGGCGATCCGCTACGCGCTAAATACATCGCTGAAACCTTCTTAGAAGAAGTGGTTCAGGTGTGTGATGTTCGTAATATGTTTGGTTACACGGGTACTTACAAAGGTCGTAAGGTTTCGGTGATGGGGCACGGTATGGGCATTCCATCTTGTTCTATTTACGCGACTGAGCTGATCAAAGACTTTGGTGTAAAAAAGATCATTCGTGTCGGCAGTTGTGGTGCAGTGAGTGAAGATATCAAAGTGCGTGATGTGGTGATTGGCATGGGCGCGTGTACTGACTCAAAAGTGAACCGTATTCGCTTTAAAGGTCATGACTTCGCGGCTATCGCAGATTACAAAATGGTGCGTGCGGCAGAAGATGCAGCAAAAGCGCGTGGTGTAGACGTAAAAGTGGGTAACCTGTTCTCGGCGGAGTTGTTCTACACGCCAGATCCAGAGATGTTCGAAGTGATGGACAAATACGGCATTGTTGGCGTCGAGATGGAAGCGGCAGGTATTTATGGTGTGTGTGCTGAATACGGCGCAAAAGCTCTGACTATTTGTACTGTTTCTGATCACATCAAAACTGGTGAGCAAACCACATCAGATGAGCGTCAAACGACCTTCAATGACATGATGGTTATCGCACTAGACTCTGTGCTTCTTGGTGATCAAGAGTAAGAGTTACTTTGTGGTTTAAGTTGTTTCTAGCTCTCGAATAAATATAGCTAGCCAAATTAACAGATAACAAAAAGCCCCGTCGCTGCCTGAGCGTCGGGGCTTTTTATTGGTAATTATGTATTACTGAGCGCTATTTCTTGGATTCTGAAGGCTATGTGATTTCAATCGAAATAATTCATCTTGCCTAATCCGAGGTTTTTATTCCGTGATTCCAAGACCCAAGACCCAAGACCCAAGACCCAAGACCTTATAACAAAGCTTATGAGTTTGCATTCTTAAGCAGCAAGTTCTCACCAGACTTGGTTTTTCTTCTACGAATGAGCATGACAAACAGCACGCCACTGACAAACCCCATCAACACCATGCCGATCATGTAGCGATCACTTTTACGATAATGGTGATCAGAAATCGCAGTCATCTTACCCGTTTCAAAGGTCACACGAATGAATCCAATGATCGCTTTCTCTGGAGAGTAGATAGGTTCAACTAATTGCTGTCTGCCGATACTTGCTGTTGAAAGTGGCGTGTCTAAGCCTAGAACTTCGCGTACTGAGAGTGCTTTTTCACTCGAAGCCAGTCGAATCCCCTCTGCATCGTATATCGTGGTATCGAATACCAAGCGATCCTGAGACAGTTGATTGGTGAGATCAAGCAGTCGCTCTTGGTCTTGTTGTGTGATCGCTTTACTGGCAGAAAGTGATGCCTGAGAGATAAGCAACTTAGTCAGCGTTTCTAGCTGCTTTGCTTGGATCTTCTCGTTACCTTTACTGATCACGACTGTATTTTTAATCGTTACAACGAACATAGTAGCCAACAAAATGAGGGCTAGCATTCGTAAAGCGTTACGTATTGAGAACAATGATTCATTCATGTTTCACGAAGCCTGAAATAAACAAATGTTATGATTAAGACATATTGAGACTTGCGTTTTCAAATTGCAATAGGTTAACGTTTAGCATAGTTAATTAGGAATCATACACATGGACGCTCAGAAATATCTGCCGATTAAAAGGCATACGACATTATTAACTCGACTCCCCGAGACTCGTTTCGCTTCTCAACTCGCTAAAGCCAAAGCCAACTGGATTGTATTCGGTGAGTATCTATCACCACAATCATTCGATGACATCGATTTTTTCACAGGCACTTACAACACCATTCTTGATACGTGGAAGGTAGGGCATTATGAAGTGGCTTTGATGTCAGGCAACCTAACACCAGCGCACGAAGAAATCCTACAGGCCTTAAAGCTTGATTATGCTTGCCTTAGCGAGGTCCCAGACCTATCTAAGCCAGGTTTGATTGTAATGGATATGGATTCCACAGCGATTCAAATTGAATGTATCGATGAGATTGCAAAGCTAGCTGGAGTGGGGGAATTAGTCTCTGAAATCACAGAGCGAGCAATGCAAGGTGAGCTCGACTTTGAACAGAGCCTACGTCAACGAGTAGGCGCACTGAAAGGTGCGGATGAATCTATTTTGGAGCAAGTGCGTCAATCATTGCCATTCATGCCAGACTTGGTTGAGCTAGTGAATACTCTGAATAAGCTTGGTTGGAAGACGGCAATTGCTTCAGGTGGCTTTACTTACTTCTCTGACTATCTGAAAGATACGCTTGATCTTGACCACGCTCAGTCAAACACGCTTGAAATCATTAATGGTAAATTGACGGGTGAAGTCTTAGGCGATGTTGTTTCGGCGCAGACTAAAGCGGATATCTTGGTAGAGTTGGCTGAAGAGTACGAATTGGAACTGCATAACACTGTTGCCGTTGGTGATGGTGCTAATGACTTGGTTATGATGGGTTCTGCAGGTTTAGGCATCGCCTACCATGCGAAACCAAAAGTAGAGCAACAAGCTCAAACTGCTGTGCGTTATGCCGGCTTAGGCGGGGTACTTTGCATCTTGTCGGGTGTGTTAGCTAAGCAGCAAAAAATCAGCTGGCAAGCGAAGCCTTAGTCATATTTAGGGCGGTATAACGGATACAAAAAAAGCAGGCTATCAGCCTGCTTTTTCTATTTGTGTCTCTGGAATATGGATGAACTGAGTTAGCGTGTCAGCTCCAATCGAATCAACACTTCATCGGTAATATCTTCTATCTCACCATAACCAATAAAAGCCGTGACCTCATTCTCTAGCTTCTTAGCTTGGTGCATGCTGATACGTGAGAGCTCTTCTAAATCAGACTGGAATAAACTCGTTAGCGGATTAAAAATAGGTGCAGTAGTGACTCGTAGTACATACACGTCACCTAAATGCTGAGCTTTCTTGATGAATAAGATGCGTTCCTTTGCCGAGGCGAAGTCTTTGACCAACTTCGTGTGTACGGATTGGATCTTGTCGCCAAACTTAACCGCAGCAATATAGACATCATGGTGTTTAGGCTCAGCACCTTCAATTCTTTTCAGTGGTTCAGCCAACAGCGAGTTAGAGTGCCCTTTGAAAATAGGTTCGAGTGAGAACTTTTGGTTGTGGCCAAGCTTAGCGAGCAGTGCTAAGTGTTTATTCAGCGGGAAGTTTACGCCAATGATCTTACAACGCAGTGTTGAGCCCGGTTTATCAATGAATATTGGGTTGCTGACCATCTTGCTCAACAAAATGTTGTGTAGAGACTCGAGCAGAGAGTGTGTTGGCAGTATCTCTTTCTTCTTAATCAACTTGCTTTGGTTTTGATCGATAAGCCCATTGAGAAAGGCGATAGTACGCATTGTCTTCGTGTTCTCGGCGATAACCAACTGCACGTTGCGACCATTCGGGCTGACTCGAATCACGTGGTAAGGCACGGTGCTTAATGGCAGGTTTTTGTCGTAGAGCTGCAGTTCATTGAAGTTTACTAATACCGGGTCATTAATCTTGAGTACCATCGGATGCTCAAGAGCAATGCTGAGTCCACGTTTTGAGATATCTAAGGTATGTCCGTTAGCCGCGGCGCCATCTTGTGAGGTGAGCTGTAACGGTGACTTAAATTGATACCTCGGTTCTTTGCGACGAGTTTGAGAGTCGAAGTAGATACTTTGAATATTCCCCACTACAGAACGCGGATGACGGAAGCGGTTCAGTTCACTGCTTGGAATGCGCGGTTTTTCACTCAATAGATAGTCAGCCGCACTTTCGTGATCGCCAATCTCTTGCAAGATTCCACAATGCGTCAGTTGTGCTGAGCTTTGAGCTAACGTATCCGAGTGCTTGGCTAAGGCTTGTCGCTCGGTGTCTGAAAGTTCGAACACCGAGAACTTGAACGCCTTCCAGCTTTTACGTTTACCACCGATGTGCCAGAACAACTGTCTTTGCTCACGAGAGGCTTCAGGAAGCATCATTGAGTAGAACAAGGTCTTGTCTTGATGCTCATGAGTAAACGAGTAAATAACGTTACTGGTTCCCTTTACGCCAGGTTTAGCCAGCAAGTTCATTCGTTGTTCGTTGAACAGGGTACCCAATGCTTGTTGGTTTCGTTCATCGTGCCAGTATTGCCACAGCGGATGGTTGTTATCCGTAAGTAGAGCAAGCTTTAGCTCACTGCCGCTAAAGAAAAGAGGAAGATTACAGGTGTGTTTGAGATAGGTGTGTTCGATACCTCGAGTACGAGTTCGAATGATTCTATCTTGATTCTCATGGCTGGTTTTCTTGCTTGAGCTATTCAAAGACTCATCAAGCAAGCGGGCTACAATATTGTTGTTGCTTACTTTGATGGTTCTTAAGAATTTGACGGCGTTATTCTCGTAAGACTCATCAATGCCTAGAACGCGGAATTCGACCGCTTGGTAAACATCGTTTTCTTGCGATTTTTCGATAAGCTCTGTGAACTTAACGCTGATGATCTCACCGAGGTTGTACTTAAAGGCGCTCGGTACCTTGAATTTTGCACCCGACGGGGAGATATCAACCGTCACACCATGTAGGCTTTGGCCTTTAGATGTGGTGATCTCAACCTGTGAGCTAATCTTGAGTCTGTTTTCTTGACGCTTTAAGTCGTAACCGAGGTTAATGGCTTCCGCTTCATACGGGCTATTAGCGTTAGTGAGATCTTGATTATGTTGAGACGAGGTTTTAACGATATTACGAAGTGGCTGAGTTCGCGGAGTCATCACTAACTCCCACGCGCCCTCTGTATAGCCTTTAAACTTTTTAGTACCACGTTGATACGCGTTCAAAGCAATATCATCAAGCCAGTGTTTACGACCATCTAACGTAAATTGACGACATTCAGTGTCAATACGTCCGCGTAAATCAATGCTCTTTGTGCACGGAGCCATGATACGATTCAGTTCCATTTTAACGAGCAATTTCAGAGACGGGGATTCACCTTCTGTCATTTGAGAAAGAAGGAAGTCGAAATCCTCAGCGTGGTAGGCTGGGATGAGTCGCTCTGCTACAGATAGAATTTCAGATTGCTGCATACTTTTCTTGTTAGAATGGACGGTACGTTTATGTTATCGACTAGTTTAAATCGATCTTTAAGTATAAGTGGTATGACTGCAACTTTTATTTTCACCCGTACGGTCAAATAAGTCACAAATTGACAACATCATTGTGTAACTGAGTAAATTATTGAGGTTTTATGGCAAAGGCAAAACGAGCTTATGTGTGTAATGACTGTGGTGCTGACTTTCCACGTTGGCAGGGGCAGTGCAATGCATGTGGTGCTTGGAACACGATTACCGAAGTTAGGTTAGCTGCTTCACCTCAAGTTGCGCGTAATGAACGACTCAGTGGTGGTTACGCAGGTGGGGCAACAGAATCGAGCGTTCAGACATTATCGGAAATTAACCTGCAAGAAGTCCCTCGCTTTAGCAGTGGTTTCAAAGAACTCGACCGCGTGCTCGGTGGTGGTGTCGTACCTGGCGCTGCAATTCTGATTGGTGGTAACCCTGGTGCCGGTAAATCAACGCTGTTATTGCAGACCATGTGTCAGCTCTCTTCTCAGTTGCCAACACTTTATGTCACAGGTGAAGAATCACTGCAACAAGTCGCGATGCGAGCCTCTCGACTCGGTTTACCGAAAGAACATCTCAAAATGCTCTCTGAAACCAATGTTGATAAGATCTGTCAGATTGCCGAAAAAGAGCAACCTAAGATCATGGTTATCGACTCAATCCAAGTTATGCATGTCGCTGATGTTCAATCGTCTCCGGGCAGTGTGGCGCAGGTGCGCGAATCGGCAACAGCATTAACGCGCTATGCGAAACAGAACAACGTTGCGGTGTTCTTGGTGGGACACGTAACTAAAGACGGCACATTAGCGGGGCCAAAAGTACTGGAACACATTATTGACTGTTCCGTGCTGTTAGATGGCGGAACCGATAGCCGCTTTAGAACGCTGCGCAGTCACAAGAACCGTTTTGGTGCGGTCAATGAGTTAGGTGTGTTTGCAATGACAGGCCAAGGCCTGAAAGAAGTCAGCAACCCATCGGCTATTTTCTTGTCTCGCGGCGAAGAAGAAACCTCGGGCAGTTCGGTCATGGTTGTGTGGGAAGGGACACGTCCGCTTCTTGTTGAAATCCAAGCGCTGGTGGACTATTCCCAGCTCGCTAATCCACGTCGTGTTGCTGTTGGTCTAGAGCAAAATAGGCTTTCACTGTTATTAGCCGTGCTGCATAAACATGGTGGCTTACAAATGGCCGACCAAGATGTGTTTGTGAATGTTGTTGGTGGTGTTAAAGTAACCGAAACCAGTGCCGATCTTGCATTAGTGATCGCTTTACTTTCGAGTTTCAGAGACCGTGCCTTGCCAAAAGATGTGGTGGTATTTGGGGAAGTAGGCCTCGCGGGTGAGATTCGTCCAGTACCGAGCGGGCAAGAGCGCTTAAATGAGGCGTTTAAGCATGGTTTCAAGAGAGCGATAGTGCCTGCTGCGAACATGCCTAAGGGCGGCATTCCTGGAATGCAGATCCATGGGGTCAAAAAATTATCAGAGGCAATTAATGCTTTTGATGAGTTGTAATTGAGCTCACTTCAGCTACTCTATACAGCAGAAAATCAGTCTAACTTGAACGTTAATTGCGTCTTGAGTTAGCACTAAACCTAACAATCATTTAGATTGTTTCTACAGATTGCCTTTTCGTTTTTGTTACGAAAAGGCAAAGTTTTTTAGTCCCAAATGCATGCAAAGCTATCAGTCCTCACAGATTGTGATATACTCTGCGCGCATTTTATATCCTATTAACAGAGTAAGACAATGGCAGATTTATCGAAATACAGAAACATTGGTATTTTCGCGCACGTTGATGCGGGTAAAACAACTACCACTGAGCGTATCCTTAAGCTAACTGGTCAGATCCACAAGACTGGTGAAGTACATGATGGCGAATCAACTACTGACTTCATGGAACAGGAAGCTGAGCGCGGAATTACTATCCAATCAGCAGCTGTAAGCTGTTTCTGGAACGGTCACCGTCTAAACGTTATCGATACTCCTGGACACGTTGACTTCACAGTTGAAGTATACCGTTCTCTTAAAGTACTTGATGGCGGTATCGGTGTATTCTGTGGTTCTGGTGGTGTTGAACCACAATCAGAAACTAACTGGCGCTACGCTAACGAATCAGAAGTATCTCGTCTGATCTTCGTTAACAAACTAGACCGTATGGGTGCAGATTTCTACAACGTTGTTGACCAAGTTAAAAACGTTCTAGGCGCAACTCCTCTAGTTATGGTTCTACCAATTGGCCGCGAAGATGAATTCGTGGGTGTTGTAGACCTTCTAAGCCGTAAAGCATACGTTTGGGATGACACTGGTCTTCCTGAAAACTTCGAAATCAAAGATGTTCCTGCGGACATGGTTGATGACGTTGAGCAATACCGTGAAGAGCTAATCGAAACTGCTGTAGAGCAAGACGATGACCTACTTGAAGCTTACATGGAAGGTGAAGAGCCTTCTATTGAAGACATCAAGCGTTGTATCCGTAAAGGTACTCGTGACCTAGCGTTCTTCCCAACTTACTGCGGTTCTGCATTCAAGAACAAGGGTGTTCAAATCATTCTTGACGCTGTTGTAGATTACCTACCTTCTCCAACTGAAGTTGATCCTCAACCTCTAATGGACGAGAACGGCGAAGAAACTGGCAACCACGCTATCGTTTCTACTGAAGAAACGTTTAAAGCTCTTGCATTCAAAATCATGGATGACCGTTTCGGTGCTCTAACTTTCGTTCGTATTTACTCTGGTAAATTGAACAAAGGCGACACGATTCTTAACTCATTCACAGGTAAAACTGAGCGTGTTGGCCGTATGGTTGAGATGCAAGCTGATGACCGTAACGAACTAACTAGCGCACAAGCTGGTGACATCATTGCGATCGTTGGTATGAAGAACGTGCAAACAGGTCACACTCTATGTGATCCTAAAGATCAAGTAACGCTTGAGCCAATGGTATTCCCAACTCCAGTAATCTCTATCGCTGTATCTCCAAAAGATAAAGGCGGTTCTGAGAAAATGGGTATCGCTATCGGTAAAATGGTTGCAGAAGATCCATCTTTCCAAGTTGAAACTGACGAAGAAACTGGCGAAACTATCCTGAAAGGTATGGGTGAGCTTCACCTAGACATCAAG
The DNA here is from genome assembly GCF_021728015.1 of Vibrio sp. G-C-1. Lineage (NCBI taxonomy): Bacteria > Pseudomonadati > Pseudomonadota > Gammaproteobacteria > Vibrionales > Vibrionaceae > Vibrio > Vibrio sp. G-C-1. Next base: position 226,439 of record NZ_JAKKCR010000005.1, read on the forward strand.
GTAGATATCCTTAAGCGTACTTACGGCGTTGACCTAACAGTTGGTGCTCCTCAAGTTGCTTACCGTGAAACTATCACTCAAGCAATTGAAGATAGCTACACGCATAAGAAACAGTCTGGTGGTTCTGGTCAATTCGGTAAGATCGATTACCGTATCAAGCCTGGCGAACCTGGTTCTGGCTTTACGTTCTCTTCAAAAGTTGTTGGCGGTAACGTACCTAAAGAATTCTGGCCTGCTGTTGAGAAAGGCTTTGCTGGCATGATGGAAAACGGCGTATTAGCTGGCTTCCCTACGCTAGACGTTGAAGTTGAACTTTACGATGGTGGTTTCCACGCAGTCGATTCATCTGCAATCGCATTTGAAATCGCAGCGAAAGGTGCATTCCGTCAATCTATGCCTAAAGCTGGCGCGCAACTTCTTGAGCCAATCATGAACGTTGACGTATTTACTCCAGAAGATCACGTTGGTGATGTTATCGGTGACCTTAACCGTCGTCGTGGCATGATCAAAGATCAACAAGCTGGCGTAACTGGCGTTCGTATTAAAGCTGACGTACCACTTTCAGAAATGTTTGGTTACATCGGTCACCTACGTACAATTACTTCAGGCCGTGGCCAATTCTCTATGGAATTCGCACAGTACTCTCCATGTCCAACTAACGTGGCAGAAGAAGTAATCGCTAAAGTTAAAGCAGAAAAAGCAGCTGGTAAGTAATTAGCTCTTTTCTAAATTAACTAAAAAAGCCCCGCAAGTGAAAGCTTGCGGGGCTTTTTGTATCAACTTAACCAATGTTGTTCTCATATCTTAAGTGTTTATATCTAAACGCTTAAAGTTACTGGAAATGCATCAGTTCCTTTTCGTAGGATAGTGATAAAGCCATATACGATGTTCGTTACAGTTTGGAGGTGTTTTCCTTTGTCCACTGACTAAACCGTAGGTTTCTTCATCACGTGTATCTATGGCATAGCTTTAACTTCAACTGTTATCGTATCTTGATATTTGCCAGCTCTCGCGAAGTCGATGTTACCTAGCATTACTTCAAGGGGAACCCCCCAACGTTTGGTTTCATCATTGTTTGAGAAGGTAAAAATTGACTTCTGCTTTACCAAGGCGTTATTAAATCGCAACGTATATGGGATCGAGATATTGGGTTCCGACTTCTGCTTTAATTCACCATATTTCTGCTTTACGACTAACCTTACATTCGAGTTTGAAAGAAGATCAAAATTGGAGCGATAGGTGCGGTTAGATTCAAGATCACCAAGCTGGAAGCGATAACCTGAGCTACCTGAGCGTTGAAGGTTTGGTGCATTAGGAACGGAGTTGAAAGCTACAAACGCAGGGACGTTGAGTTTCACTTTGGCATTTTTTGTCTCTCGTTTTCTATTTAGGGAAATAGAGGCTTCAAGAAGTCCGGTGTAGTTACCTGACGCAGCTACTTTAGCCTCTGGAACTTTTATCCAAAACTTCGTCCTTTGGCTATTATCCAGAGGTAGTTGAAAGCCCTTGCTAGGAAAGTGACTCAATTGACGAAAGTTTTTGTCCAGAATTGTCAGGGGCAAATTCGTTCCGATTGAACTTAAGTAGCTAGATTGTTTATTGTTGATCGATACTAGGGCCATCGGGAATCGACAGCTCTGAATATCACGTGACAACTCTAGATAAGCAGGAATATAAGCGCCCAAATCTCGCTTAAATTCAATATTGCTTCTGTCGACGTTTAGTGTCCATTTGCCATTGCATTCGGCCCAAAGTGGTTGAGATAACATGGCTAAACCGAACACTGAGAGCTTAAGTAAGTGTTTCATGGTTTATCCCTCTTTAATGAGTAAAGTTGGTAAGTAAATCAGGTTATCATTGATTTCTGGGACGTTTAATTTTGTTGGGATAAAACCATCTATGACGATGGTGTAGTTACCCGGCGCAACGCCTTCCACAACGAACCTGCCTGATCGATTAGTAAAAAATTCATACGTTTTCTGTTGTCCAACCAACTGACCTTGGATGAGTTTTAATGGTTTGTTTTGCCCGATCTCAATCTTACCTATGATGGTTTTCGATGCTGCAGAACCGATTTTTATTAGATGGCCCGTTTGTGTTCCTGGCGTAATGTTGTACTCGTGGTCGCCAAAGTCATACCCTATAGGTGCATCTGGCGCATCAATGTAGACAGTGGACAGTTGGTGGCCTCCAGACAACTGAACGGCATTACTGACAGTATAGGTAGATATCGATTCTGCAGGATCGTCTGCAACCGCATTTATTTCTACATCAGCATCTAACGAGTCATGGACGGCAATAATTGCCACTGGTCCATTGAGAGGTCGTGACCAAGCTAAGTTACCGTCAGCCAACGTAAGCGCTGTACTTGCTCGTAAAGAAGCGGTTTGGTAACTTGCTGAGTTATCAAATGCTAGGTGAGAGACCTTAGCATCTGTGATAAAACGGTTTGCCACATAATTACCTTCGACTGAGTAAGCTTGAGAATCAGTATCGCCTTCTGCTGTCACCGCATAGCCGTAACTGCCCGTATAGTCCTCTGAAGGGCGTTGAAATTGAGCTCGATAGGTATCTGGTTCATTGGAGTAGGATATATTTGCATTGTATTCTCCATTGTCAGAGTTCCAATCCCAATCTGCAGAAAAAGTAAACCGAGTTTCGTCAATGTTTTCATTTGGGTTCTCTTCTTTTTCTACACCTGCAGAAAGTGCTAGATTGTAAAATTGCCAAGCAATTTCCGTAGAAGCCTGCCATTGCACCTCTGACTCTTCAAAGTCACGATAGTCACCACTCAGGATTAAACTAAGGTTATCCGTAATACTGAAAACGTAGTTTGAAAAGACGCGGAGCCCAGTATTTGCATCCGTAATCTGCCAAGGCAATGCAAAATAATTATCTTGATACTCACTTCCAAGACGAAAGTTTGGGGAGCCGTAACTGTCTGTTCCCCATAATTGGTGGGAGTAATCTAAGCTGTAGATACTACCTGTATCATTACTGGGCTTGTTGTTTTGTGCAGAGGCTCGAACCCCCAAGTTCCCCCAATCAGAACCAATTGTTGCAATTATGCCGACTTGTTGCCCTTCGGGGTGATACAGAGCGTTTCCGCCAATTGTTAAGGTATCGCTGACACCATAGTCGTAATAGCCAGAAGTTACCCATTGCTCGTCGTCATACTTAAAGTTGTTATCTTCAATCGTCGACGTTAAACCAGAGTAGAAGCCAAAATCAGAAATGCCTTCACGTAACAAACGTGAGTTAAAGAACTGGCTATAAACGATGGTATCGGTCCTACCTGATTGATAACTTATATCCAATCGAACGTCATTGGTACCAGAAACGAGAGGCAAGTCGTCAAGTGTATATCGCCCCGGGGGTAAGCGAATTTCAGTGAGAAAAACGTCGTTAATATAGACTTCGACATCAGCGCTCTCATTCAATACCAGTGGTTGAGTTCCTCCATTTTGGATATTTCGGGTAGGTTGTAAGTCTTGATACAAACGTTCAAAAGCAATGCCTCCGAGAGGTGTACTAGGAAGGTGTCCAGCACTTGCTTGGGTTACATCACCAAAGGTTAGTCGAAAAGGGGTATTAGGTTCATCAAAGAAAAGACGAGCTTCGCCACGATACACATCAGAGTTGATATCGTTACCACCGCTAACAAAACCGGAAATGTCAAGATTGGCGCCTCGAACGCCACCAATATTGGCTTTTAATAACCACTCACCAAGCCAAGTTTGCGTGTCCTCTGTATTAGAGTCGCTGAATAAGGAGTAGTCCGTACTAGCATTCAGTGTATTCTGTATTGTCCAAAAAGTGCTTTCTGAATATTTAGCCGGTTCATACTTGCTACCAAACGACAGCAAGAACTCAGCTGCAGCCTTTTCATCAATGACTAAATTAATATTTTGATCGGAAGAGTTGAAGGTTGCACTGATGCCCATATGGTTCAGTTGTTTGATCGTAATGTATTCTTCGGATAAATTTCGTAACGCTGTCAGTGTCTCAGGGTTGATCAGCTTTTGAGTTGACTGAGCAAGCTGTTCCACGTTAATAGAGCCAACAGTCATACCATCAGAATACGCATTCACTTCACCTATAGTGTTCTCACCCCAAGTTAGGGGAAATGGGAATAACCAACTTTGCGCAAACGCGGTTTGTATGGCTGTGACTAATGTGAGGCATAAAATGAGATTCTTCACGAGAGTCTCGTTAATCGATTGTTTTAACAGAAACTTTCTTTGGCTGCCCTAATTCACTTGGTAAAGTGTACTTGACGGTCGTTCCTGGCATTAAATAAGCGCTTGTCTTTTTACTTAATACTTCCCAATCAACTGTTTTGTTTGCTTTGCCACCAGAGAAGCTAAACTCCATACCATTCATATTCAGTACTCGTTTGCCATCGTTGCGGATAGCGACCTGGCTGTTTTGAACTGTCGTGGTTGGAATCGATTTACTGGATGTGGGAGAGACAAAAACCAAAGTTGCAAACTCTAGCAACATGGAAATAGAACTGTCCTCATCTTCCTCTATTTGATTTTCTAGTTCAATTTGTGAAAAGACGATACGGTAAGTGACAGTTTGTTTTATTGGCCCTGTTGGCATGTAACGTACGCGGAAAGTCTGAGACTTTAGTCCGTCAATTTTAGCTTGAGGTGGGAGGACGAGAAACTCATCTTCCGTTGGTGTTAAAATTTCTTCGCCAGTAGAAAAATCAGTTTGGTAGACATTTACTTCTAGAAGGATTGGTTCTTCTTCCACATTAGTCACTTTGTACAAGCCTTGTGCATTTCGACCAACATCATCGAGTTCTAGATAGATTGGACTGACTTCGTACGCGAAAAGGGCTGAGCTGAAAAATAAAGAAAATAGAAGAGTTATAATCCTAGTCATTGATATTTCTCCATAAAATAAACTTGGCTCGATAACCGAGCCAAGTTTTATTTGTCTAAAAGACATCATCCTTAAAGTGTCATCGGCTTTTAGCTTGCTGGACCTGCCGCAGCAAGACTCACTTTAATTTTACCTTTGTATTTACCTGCTCGTGCAAAGCCTGAATCTTCAGGTTGAACATAAATTGGATGTTTGTTGATGCTGTTCACCAAGTGTTCGCCCAATGATGGTATTGGCGACGCCGTCATTTCCAAGCCGTGGTCGCTTGCGGTATCCGCGACCGATTCTGAACCAATTTTCACTTGGTAGTCAATTTTCTCACTCATATTGTGCTTGGTTACACCGTTTAGCTGGTAAGCCGTTACTGAAAATTCCAAATCAGTACCGTAATTACACCATGCACGTAAGTTACCCACTAATACTTCTTTATTGTTGAATCCATTTGACCATGAATCCTCGTGTACTTTGTTCGCTTTGCGTAGAACGTTATTCTTCACGTCTTTTTTGCCTATTCGTAATAGACAGCGTTTCGGAACTCGCCCTTCGATTCGAATCGTTTTTTGGTCCGTTTTACTCAGTGTCGTAAAGTCCACCGCATTGTTAAATTGAACCGCAGAAGCGCCAAAAGAAAGTGAAGCGGCTGCTACAGCAGTAGCAAGAAGTAACTTTTTCATAACTCAATCCCTCGTTGATTTAAGATGCATACCCGTGCATCACCTTTAAAGGTTACGAGGGAACAAAGTGCCAAACCTCATCACATAGAGTGAAAAATATCGCTTACATAGGGTGAGTTTAGAATGAGTTTTCATATTTCTTGTGATTTAATTATTTTGACACCTAGTTAAAACGTTTTACCTGAGCAAGAAGTTCATATCTCGATCGTAAGTTTAATTTACGAAGTAAGTTTGATGAGTGAGTTTTCACTGTATTGATACTTACGTGTTGCTGAGATGCTATCTGAGAGTTTGAAAGCCCCTTTAGCATCAATGTGCAAGTATCCCTTTCTTTTTTAGTTAACTCTTTGTAATTAATTATATTCTCGCAAGCTGATTCATAGTTAGGTTCATTACTTTGGTAGGAAGAAACCAGTTTATTTAACACTGACCTTGGGAACCATATATCTTCTTGATAAACAGATAAAATTGCTTTCGATATAAACTCAAAGTGCTGACCTACTTGCCCCGAAAAGCCTTTCTCTAGCCATACTGTAGAGGTACTGTCATTCACATTGACAGCTAACCAAAATTCGTTTCGTTCATGTAGGATAAATCCGTATCTTTTGGGACATGGCATTGTTTGAATATCAAACAAAACAACCGTTTCAGGTTCGAGTTTCGGTACTTGCATAAAGCATTGGGAATGAGTTATTTGCGCACTAGGAATAGATACCGAAAGTAGGTCTTTTATCACCCGATAGTATGAATTATTTCGGGTAAGGACATGAATGTCTAACGCTAGTTCAGAATCAACTTCCATGATTGACCTCTCTATTTACTCATACACAAAATCTTTAATAATCGGTAGGTTAATGGGGAGTTATCCCACGGTCTCTGGTTAAACAATATTAGTATTGATTGAGCATTATTCAATGTAATGGATGTGGTATTTTTTTAAGGTGTTGATTTTTAATGATATATAACTAAATGAAATGAAATGCGCACCAATGGGTCATACTTTAGTACCGTAAATGGTGCGTTTGTTAAAGGTGGGAGCTAGCTAGTTTTTAGTTGGATGTAAATCTGCTCTACCTTTGTACGAGCCCAGTCTGTTTTACGCAAAAACTTTAAGCTAGATTTAATGCTTGGATCTTTTTTAAAGCAGTTGATATTCACCATATAACTCAACTCTTCCCAACCGTAATGTTCAACCAATTCAGTCAGTAGCTTCTGTAGAGTGATACCGTGAAGTGGATTATTGTCTTGTGTCATGAGATGTTCTCGCCATTTATTTGAGCTCAGTATATCAGTTTCGCTTTATGAATTATCAGACCATTTAAGTTGGTAATCTGTATCGATAATAGTTAACTCTTCTCGACCTCTATTCCCAAACAGCCGAACCTGATTTTGCATCCAAGCCTCAAAACGCTTTATCTTTTCTCGATGAAAGTAGCCTGCGGGGGCACATAAGAAGTAATTGTATTTAGGCTTGAGTGCTAAGTTACCGATTCGAACGAGTTTCTTTTCCTGCAAATACCGATACACCAAACTGTGCTTCACAAGAGCAACGCCTTGTACGGATAATGCACCTTCTAAAACAAAATGCGAGCCATCAAATTGCAATGATGAGCGTCCTGCCTTCGCTCCAACAATGTCTAGCCATAGATTCCAATCCATATCTGGCCATCGATCTTCAATCAATTCAGCTTTATGCAGATCGTCAATGTCATGGATCCCATGCTTCTCTTGATAAATCGGGTGACAAACTGGGTAAACCACCTCGTCCATTAACCAACGAGACTCGATATTTGGGTAGTTACCGTGACCATACCGAACGCAGACATCGACATTAGAATCTTCAAACGTCACGAGCTTGTTGGTCGGCTCAATCAGCATGGATAGGTCAGGGTGGCGATCGCGAAAGTCGCCAATTCTAGGCACCAACCAGTGTTGGGCAAATGATGGCACGGTTGAAATAGAAAGTTGAGTAGGGTTTGGGTCTTGGTTAATTCGCCTCACACCATCTTGAATGTGGGCAAAGCCTTTCTTCGCTTGCAGGTAAAGTACTTCACCTTCGTGAGTGAGTACTATTTTTCGGTGCTGGCGAATAAACAAGTCTGCGCCTAGCCATTCTTCAAGTTGGCGAATTTGTTGGCTGACTGCTGCAGCCGTGACAAATAGCTTTTGTGCAGCGAGCTTAAAACTGCCTGTTTCTGCCGCCGTGTAAAAGTAATAGATCCCTTGAAATGGTGGGGTTCGTTCTCTCACATTAGTTTTCCTTAACTGAATGTCAGTATCTATCGTTTGTCGATGTTGCTCTGTTGGTCGATTATTGACCATAACAAAGCGAAAGATCAACAGGAGAAAGGCTATGAACACGATAACAGCGACATCAAGGACTAACCAATCATTCTTACCATCGTTATCAGTTAAGAAATTCTATTCTAAATTTAGACTGTATCTTCAGAACCGTAGAACGAGAAAGCACCTAGCTGAACTGTCAGATCATTTACTTGAAGATGTTGGTATTACGCAGAATCAAGTCGATAAAGAACTGAAGAAATCGTTTTGGGAGTGAGTCAGGGCAACGTAGCTTTTACTCAATGCAGTTTTTACCCAACATAGCTTTGTCGGTATGGAAGAGTTACGTTGCTATTCTGTATTTAGTTATTGGGGAACTGTTTATTTCAGGAGCTGATAGGCAGAGCTAGTTCTCCAATACCTCGTTTACTTCTTCATGTAACCAATGAGTAAACGCTGTCACTCGCTCTTTTCTTGGAGAGCTAGGATCAAAGCATAGGTTGACCTGAACACCGGGCGTCATCCCAATATTGAATGGCTTAACGAGTAGACCGCGTTCGATAAAATCACCAGCCAAGCTATCCGTAGCAAGGCAGACCCCATGTCCAGCCATGACAGTCGTTAACCCCATATCAAAGGTACCTACTTTCATCCACTGCATCGCTTTGCCTTGAGTGGATATGTTGGCTTGTTTGAACCACTCTTCCCAAGGGAAGCATCCGCTATTAAATTGAATTAACCAACATTTGAGTAATTGTTCTGGTGACGTGAACTTCAAAGAGTTGGCCAGTTCAGGTGAACAAAAAGGATAGATGGGTTCGTTGATTAGCATCTCAAGACTCAAGCCTTCTTCAACGCATAGATCTTCGCCCTGCAGAATAGCCACATCAATTTCACCATGCTTCAAATTTGGTGTGTCACACCCTGTGAGGATCTTGATTGGAATCTCAGGGTGCTTGACTGAGAATTTCCAAAGCCTCGGCAGCAACCAACGCGATGCAAAAGAGGGAGGGCTTCGAACCACGATAACGCCTTGTAAGGGTTCAGACTGGATCTTATTCAATCCGACAACAAGCTGTTTAAATCCATCTGTCACATGCTGGAATAGAGTTCGCCCCTCTTGAGTCAATGCCATTTCACGCCCTTTCCTAATGAACAGCTTGCACTCCAATTGTTCTTCTAACTGGCGGATCTTTTGGCTGACAGCAGCTTGACTAACAAAGAGCTCTTCTGCTGCCTTGCTGTAGCTACTCAAGCGAGCTGCGACTTCGAAATAACGGAGTCCGGAAAGGTGGCGCAGTCTATTGTCCATAACTTCTTCTTATAGTTCTTGTTAGGAATGGTTGTTCGCTTATCGAACAGGTTGTTTTCATAATAACGACAGAACGATGACAAATACAAGAGAGTAATTATGGAAGCATTGATCAGTAGGACGAGATTTTATGGTACTAAGTTATTTAAAAATAAGAAGATAAAAGTAGGTGAAGTTAAGGCGAAACAGAATCAGGTTTTATGTACAGAACAACTGAGCCGACGAGTGAAGGAAGACATAGGGTTAGAATATGAGAACAACGATGCTTCTGATTATACGAAATACTTATAATTCTGACTTATGTAGTCAATAACGTGAAGTCGGGTCTCGCTGGCTTTATCTCAGTCATAATTTTCATCTGTATTGGTTTAGCTCAATCAGACTTTACTCATTAATTGTCGAGTATTTTTATAATTCCATTTATTATTAAACTAAATGCTTACTTTGAAATTATTCTGTCTTATTTTTGAGACTTTAACTCTAATTTATATAGAAATAAACGTCGTATTCTATATTTCATTTATTTTTCTAATAGATATAAAACAACCAGTTATTTGAATGATAAATAAATAAAGGTTCGAATTCTACTGTACTTTTGGATTTTTAATTTATTTAACTTTAGAAAAATAAAAGACTTAATTAACTTTCAGTCTGATTCACCCTTCTGTTGTACTACTTAAAATTCCCTGCGTGTATAAAACTTGAACAACTCGTTTATCAATTCTATATCTTTAGTGTTGAGTCTTTCTATATCTCCTTGGGTTTTCTATTGGGCAGATAGAGGGAATAGAAAGACGAGAGGGTGGGGGCTGTATGAAATCTATTTCAAGAGGTTCGGAGCGTAGCCGTTATCGAAACGGCTTTAAATCTAAAATAAAAGGCATCGCTATTATCGAGTTTACGATCGTGGTGAGTCTATTTTTTGCGCTTTTTTTAACGGTTGTTGATCTTGGTATATACGGGTTTGTTAAATTGACCATGCAACATTCGGCAAGAGAGGGTGCAAGATATGCGATTACTGGCCGTTCTGATCTGGATCCTGATGCATCGAGTGATCGCGAAGCGGCAATCTTAGAAAAAATTTCTCAATCGTCGAGCGGCTTGCTCGACAAAGTGATGGATGTCCAAAACATACGTGTTGAAGATGTTTACGGCAACGCTGTCACCGGGTTTGGTGGTTCAGGGGACATTATTTCTATTCATCTTGATTGCGAGTGGCCATCTGTAAATCCCTATATGTATGTTTTGCTCGATGACGGGAAGTTTAAATTTACCGTTAGCGCGGCAATGAAAAACGAAGCGTTTTAGGGAGGACAGGATGTTTCTTTTTAAGATAAAAAAAGCCGCTGAGAAAGGGTTTGCGGCAATCGAAATGACGTTAATAGCACCTTTGTTTATGCTGCTTATTGTTGCGGCCGTCGATATCACGCACCTCATTCAAGCCAACCACATTATTATCAGTATAAGTCGAGAAGGTGGAAACATTATTTCTCGGAGTAATACTGATACCCCGCAAGAAGTGATGGACATTATAGCAACGACATCGGGAACATTGGATTTGACACAAGACGGGGTCATTTACATTACCGAGGTGGTTGGTCAAGAGGATGCTTCTCCGTACATTAAAAGCCAATACCGATGGAACCAACACGGGCTAAGTAAAAATAGTGCTATTTGGTCGAGTTGCAGTAACTGGACAAGTGATGGAGAGTGTTCTGATGTGGATGCAGATAACCCTCCTCTGGTTAACAATCTAGCGGTTGCGCTGGATGATGGGGAGATTGTGTACAGCGTAGAAGTATTCTATGACTATTCGCCTATTTTTAGTCGAGTTTTTGATGAAGAATATATTCTGAGCGACACAACATATATGTAAGGGAGATCAATATGGATAAGAGAACCCCAATCAAATATCGTTACAGTCGAGGGCTAGTGGCTTTAATGTCAGTTATCGCACTGCCTTTTATTCTCTTAGTTGTCGGGCTTTCTGTTGATGCTGGACGAGCTTATATTGTTAAGTCGAAATTATTTGCGGCGGTCGACGCGGCTAGTATTGCGGCTGCAAGAGCGGTCGCCAATGGTGAAGATGCAGGACGAGCAGCTGCACAAAAATATTTTGCAGCGAATATTCCAGCTGATTTTTATTCGGCGACACCTAGCTTGGGTGCGGTCAACTTCTCATATGATTCATTTGGCAATATCTCGATTGATATTTCAGCAACGGCACAAGTACCCACGCTCTTTTTACCCTTGATTGGGTTAGATACATTCAATCCTGGAGTGTCTGCGCAATCTATTCGTCGCCCCGTAGATTTAGTGTTAGTGATTGATAACACCACTTCTTTGAGGCTCGGTAGCATAGGTGACGTGACACAAGACGTCATCGACAGGTCTAAGTCATTCGTTGAAAACTTTCACGAAGGATTTGATCGGGTTTCATTGGTTAAATTTGCTTTCGGAGCCGAGGTTCCGGTGGGGTTCAATGCGACTCGCGGCCATAGTCGAAGTACCATTAAATCGGAGATAGACAGTTTTAATTTTGGTAGTACGTCTAATGCACAATATACCAATGCATCAGAAGGGATCTATCGAGCTTTAAATGAGCTTAGAACGGTTACTGATCCCGCTAACTTGAAAGTGATCGTGTTCTTCACGGATGGAGCGCCCAACACCTTTGCGACAACGTTTGATTTTGAGGACGGTGATTCGCACACGGGAGCTATTCGATCGAGTGATGGTAGCAGTGGTACGCCCCGAGGGCTTTGGAGGCATGATTCGATTGCAACGACTTTAAGTGGCGGTTATGAGGGCCGTGATATTGATGATCATATTAGCGAGATGCCTGATTACTATACCACTCATGATTCAAGTGCCACCGAGTTTAACATTTTAAATCCGACACATTCAGTACGTCCAGTGTCACAGTATGATCCAGATAGTCACTCTGCCAGTGACTTATATACTCGGGTGAATAGGGTTGCTCGTAATTTAGTGGAAGACATTGCTGAGGCTGCAAGAGGAGAAAACATTTACGTCTTTACCTTAGGTTTAGGTTCATCATTAACATCGGCAACCGGACCTGATAGTGAGTTTGGAGAAGACTTATTGTTACGAATGGCAAATTCTAGTGCGCTTTTGGATGACCCAGACTTAAGTGCAGACTATGACCCTGCTCAACTCGAAGGTGTGTATTGCCATGCCATCGATGAAGAGGCATTAGGCCCTTGTTTCGATAAGATGTTGGATGTGATTATTCGTTTAACCTTGTAACGTTTTTCTGGTTTGTCACTTTTATATATTGAAACTGAGGGACGCTCAATCGAGGGTTGAGCAAAATAAAAGAGGGAGCTAAAAGCTCCCTCTCAATGCTATGTATATTTTGTAGTTTGTTACTCTTCCCAAACCACCAATTTATCTTTCGGCCAGTTATGACCGACTTCGTGATATTTTTGCTCAAGGATATGTCGTTTGATCTTAAGCGTTGGTGTTAACACGCCATTCTCAATACTCCACGGTTTCTTAATCATTAATACGCCTTTGATCTTCTCGTGCGAGGCAAGTTGTTCGTTCATTTTTTCAATGACTCGTTTACTTGTTCTTTCGTAACGTGCTCTATCAAAATTAGGGAAGTCATGGGGTACAACAAGCAGGATAGGTCCTGGCAAGCCTAAGCCTATCAAACACATCATTTCTACACGGCTGTATTCAAAGAGTTTGTTCTCGATTGGAACGGGAGCAACAAACTTACCTTTAGCGGTTTTAAAGGTGTCTTTCTTACGCCCACGAATCGTTAAGTAACCTTCGCTGTCAATATCACCAATATCACCCGTATGTAGCCAACCCTCTGAGTCAAAAGACTCTTGAGTCGCAATGTCATTTTTGTAATAACCAGAGAACATGCCTTTGCTTCGAACTAAAATTTCTTCGTCTTCTGCAATTTTGAGTTCGATGCCCGGACCTGCATTACCCACGGTACCAATTTTGTCTGCTCTAAACGGGTGGTTAATCGTGCTGTAGGCGAAAGACTCTGTCATCCCCCAAGCTTCGGTAATGTGTAAACCAACGCTTTCATACCATGCGAGTAAAGCCGGTGATACAGGCGCTGATCCACAACCAAGAACACGAGCTTGGTCTAAGCCCAGACCATCAGCCAGTTTCTTCTTAATGATGTTATTCACGAACGGAATTTTAAGTAAGAAGTTCAGTTTTTTCTGTGGCAGCTTATCCTGAATTCGTTGTTGGAATAGAGTCCATAAGCGAGGAACTGAAATAAACAAGGTTGGACGGTGCATTTTCACATCGTCAATAAACGTGTCTAAAGATTCAGGGAAAGCTGTGACTACTCCGCCCATTACGGAAGAACCAAAGATGTACACTCGTTCGGTGATATGGGCAAGCGGCAGATAAGAAAACAGACGGTCACCAGGTTGGATACCAATGTGATCAATTAACCTTTGAACTGACCATGTAAAGGCACCGTACGTGAGCATTGCGCCTTTTGGCAGCCCAGAGGTGCCAGACGTATACACAAGCGACATCAGCTTATCATCGTGATGTTGAGGTCGTTTGGTTGATGGTTCATGTGTCTCGATGAGCTGCTCAAATGTATGTTGGCACTTCGCCGCAGTATCGTAGGGTAACGAGATACTAACTAAGCTCGGATTATCATCGATTACTTTTTGAGTCGCAGCAGGATCATCAAGCTTACCTGCAATTACGATTTTACTTTCACTGTGTTCAATACAGTATTGAATGGTGTCTGCCCCCGCTGTTGGAAAGATTGGGACGCTGACAAAATCTCCTAACATCATGGCAAGATCACAGATAAACCACTCTGCACAGTTTTTTGAAACGAGAGCGACTCGATCGCCGGGTTGGGCTCCGAGTCCTTCTAATGCTGACGCCAGTTTTAGTGCTTTGTCGGCCACTTCTTTATAAGTGAACTCAACAAATTGGCGGTTAATTATTTGTTTTAAATAGACTTCATCTGGGCGTTCTTCTGCCCATTTTAAAATCATGTCATTGGGTGTAGGGAGAGCTGTTGCTTTTTCTTGGCTAAACTCGTTAGGCTGAATCATTGTCTAACTCCATGTTTTTCGCTAAGTTATTTTTGTTAAAATCATGTTAAATGTACCATGATTTTTTCTTTTAGGGAGTAAAATTAGCGTTTTCTGTTATCCGTGCAGGCACGTCTGTAGCTTGCGGGTGTTACTCCGGTCCTTTTCTTAAAGATTCTTGAAAAATACGACACATCCTTGTATCCACATTGATAAGAAATAACAGCGATTTTTGATTCGGTATCGGCTTCGATCAACTTTTTGGCTAATAGGATTCGTTTATCGCATACAAAATCTCTAAAGCTTACCCCAAAGTGTAGATGAAACTTCTTAGAAAAGTAGGTTGTTGAACAGTGGCACTTTTCAGCGATCTCCGTTTCTCTTATCTCCTTGTTAATGTTGTCCATAACAAAGTTAACGACTTCAGAGGTAAACAACTTTGCAGGTAGCTGATTATTGTTATTCGTATCTCGGTCGAGATCAAAGTGAGGCTCGAAGATATGTTGCGTTTTACGCTGCAGTTCTTCGAACTTACTGGTCAGATGATTACTGCTCGTTTCTATTATAAAGAATATATTCTTATGATTTCGAACGATATTAGGTATCTTACCTGCACAAATAATGACTATTCGCTTGTTCAGGTTTTCGCAAATAGATAGTGCCATTGTAAGTAGTTGAAGTTCATCCGTTCGATTCAATATATAGAATACTAATCTTACATCTAAGTTACTGATTATAGATATATCCTGTTTATAATTCTCAATAGGAAAGTAATGACGAATTTTATTGGTAATAACTGAATTGAAATCGCTATCTATATCAGAAAGTAGTGGTGTTATTATTTCCATAGGTATTGAACCTGTATCATATCAAAATAAACAGTAAGAAATACATATCAAAATGGCATTTATTAAATAGATTAGAAGTACAACAAAAAAGTGCAAGTAAATGGCAAGAAAATCCTAACCAAAAATATTGTTCAGCTCTAGATTTAGTTTACAGGTAAATAAACCTGTAATGTAAATCAAGGAGAGATTCTCATGAGTAAGTTTTTGAAAAATTGTAAAGAATTCATGAATGATGAAGAAGGTCTTACGGTTATTGAATATGTTATTGGCGCAGCCATGCTTGTTCTTGGGCTAACCACAATATTTACTGGGATTGGTACAGCGCTATCAACGAAACTAAGTACTATTGTTGACCAAATTAGTACTTCATAAGAGCTAACAGTAATGAACCTTAAAAGGGTGGGGTATCAGAAAGGGTTGACTACGGTCGAGTATGTTATTGGAGCTGCTTCACTTGTCATTCTCGCTTGGTTAATATTTTCTGGCATAGCGACGGCTCTAATCAGTAAGTTTCTTTCTATTGTGGCGGGTATCTAAATTAATGATAAGTGAATCTTTATTGTTTTGGGCATTGCTTATTATTGTTTCGGTATACGATGTTGAGAAACATCGTATACCAAATAAGATACTGATTTTGTTTTTATTTTTGTACTTTTTATCAGTGTTAAATAGTGGGTTTTCTTTAGATGCATTAGTTGCTTCATTGATAGGTGCTGTAGTTCTTTTCTGTTCAGGTTTGATTTTGTATTTTCTGAGGGCCATGTCTGCAGGGGATGTGAAATTATTGGGTGTTATTGGGTTGTATATTGGGTGGGGCTCATTACTTGATGTGTCTTATTACATACTCATCGCTGCCGGAATAATTGGAACATTATATTTACTTTATAATCGAGCCAATAATAGTGAGATAACAGTTAGACGATACTTTGAAGAAAAACTAATGTTAGTTAGCGGGATATCTCCTGATATTAAAGGTGAACCTGTTGTACATTCTCGTTACTCAAATAAAGTAACCATGCCATTTGCTCCTTCAGTTGTAATAGGTTTAGCGATGTACAGTTATTTTACATAGATCAAACTAAATCACTAGTCGATGTGTTGGAGAGGACATATGGATATGAGAGGGATACCTTCCCCGAGCAATTTAAAGCCTCAAATATCAGCTCCTGTGGTACCGACTTCCATCGAAATGCTTGGTGTTCCTGAGGTTGTTGTTGAGAACCTATTGCTCAAGCACCTATCAGCTTACCCTAAATCTGATGTGTTAGATTTGTCTAACTATTTATGTGTTGTTACACATGTCATCGAAAATGGACTAGCCACTCTCAGAAATAAATCTCTTATCGAAGTATTTCAGCCTACTTCTGCTTTGTCTTTGGAATCGTCTTCTCATAGTCACGTCCGTTATTCCTTGTCAGAGAAAGGCTTAGAAGAAGCCGACCTTGCATTCAAACGAGATGCTTATTTAGGTCCAGTTCCTGTTTCTCTCAAACAATATACTGAAATTGTAGAGCAACAAGATTTAAGGGCGGAGCTTGTTACTCGTCCTGATGTGGAAGCCGCATTGAGTGATGTTTACGGCGTACAAAAAATGATCTCGGTGTTAGGGCCGGCAATAAACTCGGGTAGGGCGCTGTTGTTATATGGGCACGCTGGTACAGGTAAAACTTTTGTCGCGTCTCGTATCGTGAACGCGCTTCATACTTCAGTTTTTATCCCTTATGCCGTTTACGCGTTAGGGAATGTTATTAAGGTTTTCTCAGCGCAACATCATACCCCCTTAGATCGTAATGGTAGTGAGCAGACCGTTTCTCTCCGAGATCAATACGATAAGCGATGGCTCAATTGTGAACGACCTAATATCCAAGTGGGCGGAGAATTAACCATGGACATGCTTGAGGTGAATCACTCTGAGCATAATCGCGTTTGGTTAGCACCTTTACAAATGATGGCTAATAACGGCATTTTTGTTATTGATGATCTCGGACGCCAACCCATGCCTGTGGATGCTTTACTCAACCGCTGGATCGTCCCAATGGAGTACTTCTTTGATCACCTGTCATTACCGAATGGGCAACAGATCACCATGCCATTCGTTTTAACCCTCGCATTTTCTACCAATTTGAATCCTGAAAAGATCAGTGACCCTGCCTTTCTGCGTCGTTTGGGCTACAAAATAGAATTTAAGCCTCTGAATCAGCAAGATTATGAAGCGCTGTGGGTGAGCGTAACAGTTGATAAAGAGATAGAACTGCAAGATGGGTTCTTTGAGCGTTTGTCTCAAATGCATACGCTGCACAAAGTACCGCTTTTCCCTTGTTTACCGAAAGACCTTGTTGGTATTAGCAAAGACATTCTTTCGTTTGAGCAACTCCCACCCGTTATCACATTCGACATTCTAGCCATGGCATGGAAAGTCTATTTTACCTCTGATGGACACGAGGAAGAGAATAATGAATAAGAGTCAGGTTTTCCTATTATTTTTACTGTCCGTAGTATTCGGTTTAGCCGCTGTATTTTTCGCTAAACAATGGATGGACAACCAAGTTCAACCGACGATTGAAGTCGAGCAAGTTGAGCGTCATCCGGTTGTAGTGGCATCTCAAGAAATTGAAGCTGGAACCATAATTGAAGAGCAATATTTAACAACTAAGTTGATGGAAGTCGATTGGATCAATGAAAACAACTATTCGGATGAAGCGGAGCTTATTGGAAAAGTAGTTGCCAATACCATTTATGCCGGAGAGGTGCTTCACAAGTTACGTTTTACTGTACCAGGAGAAGGGTCAACACTTGCTGCTCTTATTCCTGAAAATAAACGTGCGGTAACTATACGTGTTGATGATGTTATTGGTGTGGCCGGTTTCTTATTACCGGGGAATAAGGTTGATATTCTCAATACTGTTTCTTACGGAAAAAATTCTGCAGCGACTCAAACGGTATTGAAAGACATTAAGGTATTGGCCGTCGACCAAACGGCTAAAACGAAAGAAAACAGTCCGATTATCGTTCGTGCGGTAACACTTGAGATGACGCCAAAAGAGGCAGAGAAACTCCTCACGGCTAAAAGCAAAGGTAGTATTCAGCTGACCTTGAGAAACCCACATGAAGTAGAGAAAAAAGTGGTTCGTCGATATGTGCCTAGACCAAGTGTCACCATTATCAAAGGTACAGAAACATCTAGTGTGCGCGTCAAGGATTGAGGTGAGATATGAAAATATTATTAGCGTGTGTTTTTAGCCTGATTTGTTTTTCGGCAGCCAGTGTTGCTGCACTACAGACAGGAAAAACGGTCACGGTTCCACATCACAAATCTACGCATGTGGTGCTGTCGGGTAAAGCGGCGAAGGTTTCTCTTGGTGATCCTGAAGTCTTAGATATTGTGATTTTGAAATCTAATGAGTTGTTCTTAATTGGTAAAAAATTAGGGGCGACAAATTTGATGGCTTGGGATTCGCGAGGTCAGTTGATTGAGTCGATTAACATCGAGGTTACTCATGATCTTAATAGCTTAAAGTCAAAGCTATACGAGTTTCTTCCTGATGAGACGATTGAGGTTCATAGTGCGCAAAACCGTTTGCTGTTAAGTGGGCAAATCAGTAATCAACAAAAAATGAATGTTGCGATGCGAATTGCCGAAACTTATGCGGCAGGACAAGCGGCGGATGATGCTAAAGAGAGTGGTAGTGAGCAAGCTGCCGCAACGGGTGTGATCAACTTGATGTCTATTGGTGGCGCACAACAAGTTATGCTTGAAGTGACGGTAGCCGAGGTTCAGCGAAGCTTAGTGAGAAAGTTCGATGCTAACTTCCATTTCTTCCAAACCAGTGGTTCTAACTTTTCGTGGGGCGCTTCATCAGTCCCTGCTGGTGTATTGGGTGCAACGCCAATTTTTGATATTCCAACCTCTACTGATTACGGGATTCTAGGTTCTTTCATCGATAGTAATACCTTGTTTACTTTTGCTCTTGATGTCGCGAAGCAAAATGGTGTGGCTAAGGTATTAGCTGAGCCAAACTTAACCGCATTGAGTGGCTCAAAAGCTGAGTTCCTAGCGGGTGGTGAATTTCCTATTCCTGTTCCCGACGATGATGGAATTACCATTGAGTACAAGGAATACGGTGTCGGGTTGAAATTCATACCTACCGTACTCAGCGATAAAAAAATCAATCTTAACCTAGCGGTTGATGTGAGTGAGATAGCTAACAGCAGTTCATTGACTATCGATCCTGGTTCGACGAATGCGACTTATTTTATCCCACCAATCACACGTCGAAGTGCATCTTCTACGCTTGAGCTTGCTGATGGCCAAACTATCGGTATTGCAGGGTTGTTGAGTGAGAATGTACGAGATGTCAGTAACAAAATGCCGGGGATTGGTGATGTACCGATTTTAGGTCAGCTTTTCAATAGCCAAGAATACATATCGGGTGAAACCGAGCTTGTCATTCTCGTTACACCGAGGCTCGCTAAACCGGTGGACCGAAGTAAAGTCACACTGCCAACTGATGCCTTTGTGGATCCGAATGATCTGGAATATTACTTGTTAGGTAGAAGCGCATACATTGCGGAGCCTTCTGATTCTGAAGACAGCAGCAAGACAAGTTCAGACAAAGGAATCGCGCCAACTGATGGTGGCAGTGAAGGTTCATTTGGTCATGATTTATAAGGAGATAGATATGATTAGAACAATGATGGCCTTTCTCATAGTTGTACTCGTCGGTTGTGCCAATGATGCACCACTAGGGCAATCTGTGGCCACGTTAAAGATGGAACAAACGTACAACCCTAATGCGACACAGGAGAACTTACAGGTTTTGCCTGATGGTACCGGAGAGCGCATGCAAGCTGGTTACGATAAGTATGTGGGTAAAGGTGACGAAGAACTTTCCGGAAGTAGCAGCCAGGTTTTAAATAGTTTTAATTAGCGCAAATGATTAGGTACAGATGCATCGAGTTACAAGTACTGTTTAGACGATCTCATTAGGGCAAATTAGATTTTTTGAACAGTGGTGCGAGATTGAATAGGAAGCGTCGTGAATAGGTTAGCCATCATCGTAATGAACTTAGTGTTTACCGTTAAGGCTTGATGATATTAGGACAAGATGTCCACAATGAAGACAGGTGGGAATATGGGCGAAGCAATTGATATTTTACCTAATGAAGACGATGCGATTCGCCTTAAAACTAACTTGAATGTATGGCTGATTTATAACAATGAGAATTTTCACGCTCATATGAGACAGCAATTGAAACGTTGTCGAAACGTGCATATTGAGTCTTTTTCTTTGTTAGGTATGACTGAAGAGTATGTGAAGAATATTGATGCCCCAGATTTAATCTTTGTTGAAGCAAGCGGTGGCTGGGCTCAGAAAATGGTGGATTTGCAAAGCTACAATCTTCAGTTAGAAGAGCATGATTTATCTTTGGTTGTGTTTGGTGATGAAAGTGACAATGGGTCATTAAAAATAGCGCTAAGACTCGGTGCTTCGGATTTTCTGTCTCACGATATATCTATTTCTGGTCTTCTCCCCTTACTAAAGAAAACAGCGGCAGAGAAAATCGAAAACTCTAGCTACGGAGAAGTGTTCTTATTTATCAACACTAAAGGGGGTATGGGGGCGACGACCTTAGCGCTTAATACCGCCGTAGAAATAGCAAGTTATCACCCGAATGAGGTGCTGTTGCTCGATATTGACCTCCAGTTTGGTGTTATTCCTGAATATTTGAATATCACGCCGACCTACAGTATTTCGGATGCCATCGATAGCTCAAATGATTTGGATGAGATGTCTTTGAGTAGCTTGGTGAATAAGCACTCATCAGGGTTACACGTTTTAAGTTTCAAGCATGAAAATAACGCAGATGATTATGAACATGCTCAGAAAATCGGGAAGTTACTGCCCGTATTACGTCGCTTCTATCGCTACATTATTATCGACTTTTCTCGAGGGTTGGATCATATCTTCGCATCGGCTATCTCCCCTGCGACTAAGGTGTTACTTGTGGCTCAACAAACCTTAGTTTCGGTTAAAAATAGTAATCGATTAATTCGAACGCTCAAGTTTGAGTACGGGTTGCAGCAGGACTCAATCGAGATCATTGTGAATCGTTATGAAAAGCGACAAACAATTAAGCTAACAGATATAGAACAAACCGTTGGAAAGCATGACATCCATTTAATGCCTAATGATTTTAAGGTGGCTCTTGAGAGCGCTAATTTAGGTTTGCCGTTGGTTGAATCGAAGAAAAAGAGCTCAATTACACGGTCGATTATTGATTTGTCTCATATCCTTTCTCCGCCAGAACAAGAAGAGAAAGGTTGGCTTAAAAAAATATTTTCATAACACGTTTGTTACAGCATATATGAGGGATCGTTATGTTCTTTAAACGAAAAAATATTAATCCGGAGTTTGAAAAGAAAGTAGAACAGTTTTCCCTAGAGGAAGACGGCGTTGTATCGCCCCTCATTCAGAAAGTCGCTAACGTATCCCATGAAGCTAAGAGTTTAGAGGCGAGTGAAGAGCAAGAAAAGTCGATGAATGAGGCGAAAAAAGTCTTAGAGCAAGAATTGTCGATTAAACACTACTTTCATAAGCAGTTACTCGAAACATTAGATTTAGGGCTACTTTCTAGCTTAGATAAAGAGCGCGCCAAAGTAGACCTTCATGAAGCGATCGTTCAGTTAATGGCGGATGACCAAAGCCACGCATTAAGTGCCGAGGGGCGTAAGCGAGTCATCAAGCAAATTGAAGATGAAGTATTTGGCCTTGGCCCACTTGAACCATTGCTCGCCGATAAAACGGTGTCCGATATTTTGGTCAACGGACCTAAAAGTGTTTATGTCGAACGCCGAGGCAAATTAGAAAAAACACCGTATACGTTTTTAGATGATCGTCACTTAAGAAACATTATTGATCGTATCGTTAGTCAGGTTGGACGCCGGATTGATGAAGCGTCGCCAATGGTAGATGCTCGATTAGTTGATGGTTCACGAGTGAATGCCATTATTCCCCCTTTGGCCTTAGATGGCCCTTCCGTTTCTATACGACGTTTTTCTGTAGACAGCCTAACCATGGATAATCTGCTGGAATACAAGTCAGCCTCTCCACAAATGGCAAAGTTCATTGAAGCTGCCGTAAAAGGTGAGCTTAATATCCTTATTTCTGGTGGTACAGGCTCAGGGAAGACGACGACGCTGAATATTTTTTCTGGGTTTATTCCTAGAGATAAACGGATTATTACCATAGAAGATTCCGCAGAGTTACAACTGCAACAGCCACACGTGATTCGTTTAGAAACACGCCCTGCAAACCTTGAGGGTAAAGGTGAAATCAGTCAGCGAGAGCTAGTAAAAAACACCTTGCGTATGCGACCTGACCGTATTGTTGTCGGGGAGGTGCGTGGTAGCGAAGCTGTTGATATGTTAGCGGCGATGAACACGGGCCATGATGGTTCACTTGCCACGATTCACGCGAATACACCTCGTGACGCACTAAGCCGAGTTGAGAATATGTTCTCGATGGCGGGATGGAATATTTCAACGAAAAATCTAAGATCGCAGATTGCTTCTGCTATTCATTTGGTGGTTCAAATGGAAAGACAAGAAGACGGTAAGCGTCGCATGGTCAGTATCCAAGAGATCAACGGGATGGAAGGAGAGGTCATCACTATGTCTGAGATCTTCCACTTCCAGCGTCAAGGTATCGATGAGCATGGCAATATCTTAGGTTATTACACCGCAACCGGTGTTGTTCCTCAGTCTCATGATCAACTAGTTAAACGTGGTCTTGATTTGCCTTATGAGATCTTTACCGAGTCACATAGCTGAGGAGCCGATCATGGATAGTGTAACTGTATCGTTGGCCCTATTGTTTGTTGCGGTATTGTTTATTTCGCAAGCTTTGTTATTGCCAGCTGCCGGGAAAAAAGCTAAGCACAAAGAGCTATCTCGTCGTTTAAAAGAGACACAAAGAAATATTGATGAAGAGAGTTTGTCGCTCTTAAAAGACCATTACAACAAGGAACTTTCTCCCTTTGACCGTAAATTAATTGTTGTTCCTTTTTTTGCCGACTTAAAGCGCATGTTGGAATTAGCAGGCCTCAAAATCACATTAAGCCGCTTTTTGCTGATCGTATTCTTGGGCGGAATCCTATTGGCTTTGGTTGCTCTGGTGCTCAATCAAGTTTGGTTCATTTGTGTTGCCTCTTTCGTCTTTGTTTGGGTTGTTGCTTATCTGTTTGTTCAAAACAGAGTGACCTACAGAATGGCAAGGTTTGAGGAGCAGTTACCAGACGCCTTGGACATCATAAGAAGAGCCTTACAAGCGGGTCAGCCATTAGTTCAGTCTTTTAATGAGGTTGGCGAAGAGATGCCAGAGCCTATTGGGGTTGAGTTTAAGAACACCTATAACTTATTGAACTATGGTTATGATTTACGGCTCGCCATCTTACAAATGACAGAAAGAGTACCGACGGTTTCTATGTTGGCTTTTTCAAGTGCGGTCATGTTGCAGAAAGAAACGGGGGGCAACCTCTCTGAGAATCTGCAAAAAGTATCTGAGGTATTAAGAGCGCGCTTTAAGCTAGAAAGAAAAATCAAAACCCTTTCAGCTGAGAGTCGACTTTCTGCTTGGATACTGACGCTTTCTCCGTTTGCCCTATTTTTCGGTCTTAAATTCGTAAACCCTGAATACATAGAGCCTTTGTACAGCGATCCTAGAGGAATATCTATGGTCAGTGTGGGCGTGATTTTGTTGGCGATTGGGGCATTGTGGATAAGAAAAATAATAAATATCGAGATATAGATTATGGAATTCTTTGATTTAGAAGTATGGAAACAAACACTCTCTGAGTTCGGTATCACTAGCCAGACCCTGCTTTACGGGATGATTTTGCTGACCACTATGCTACTTACTCTTACTTTAGGGTTTCTTTTTGTCGGTACTCGCTCCCCGTTGGATAAAAAGTTAAAACAGATTTCCGGAGGGAATCATACTGGTAGTCGCAAACCTTATGACTTTACCAACACTTTGGAGTCGCTGACGCCATTTATTGGGCGAGGGAACAAAAAAGATAACGAAACGTATTCAGAAAAATTAATGCATGCTGGATATCATGAAAAGAGCGCACTTTCAGTATTTTACGCCTTTAAAGTACTTTCAACATTAATAGGGTTTGTTTGTGCATTCACAGTGTTTTATTTAGACATAGGTGATAGTTACAACAACTTGCTGATTGTGACATGTATTTTTGTCGGGACATTCTTCCCCAATTTTGTATTGAGTAAAATGCAAAAAGAAAGACAGAGAAAAATCAGAAACGGTGTCCCTGATGCTTTAGACCTTTTGGTGGTATGTACAGAATCAGGTCTTGGTTTTAATGCCGCACTAGGGCGTGTCGCTAACGAGTTATACATTTCACAACCCGAACTTGCCGATGAGCTAGATACTGTGTTTGCTAAAATTCAAGCGGGTGTCACGATGCCAGATGCTTTGAGTCAACTCGTTGAACGAACTGGGCTTCGTGAGTTGGAAGGGCTTGTTTCTTTGCTCTCGCATGCTTCAAGAATGGGGGGGAGTTTAGCTCAAACCTTACGTGACTATACCGAAGATTTTCGAGACAAACGCCAACAAGCTGCGGAAGAAATTGCAGCAAAAATCCCTACCAAAATGCTATTTCCCATGTTGTTGTTCATTTGGCCTTGCTTCTTTATCGTTGCTCTTGGGCCCGGAATGATGATTGTAATGGATGCACTGACATCTCCAGGAGCGAGTTTATGATGCGAATGAACAGAATGGTTTTACTTTTACTACCGCTATTGATTCTCGGGTGCGCCTCTTCTGATGAGCCAACTAATCAGTTTGATGCAGAATTGTATTCGGGTAAGCCAATTGACACCTTAACCAGTGACGATCCACCCGTCAGCGAAAAAGAAGCAATCATGCGTGGTGATGTCGCACTTAGAGACAACAACATCGATTTAGCTCTCTATGAGTACATCCGATCTCTGTCTTTTCCTGAGCAAGAGTTTCACGATAAAACGCTATTTACGATAGGTCGAATTCACTCCTCGAGAGGCAATTACGCACTCGCTGAAAAAGCGTATTTGGCGGCATTAGATTTTAACCCTGCGCATACTGAAGTATTAGAGCAGTTAGGTGTTTTATATACCAAACAACGCCGTACAGATGAAGGTCGAAGCTACTTCTTTAAAGCGATCAATGCCGACCAAGTTCGTTTAAAAAGCAGCGAAACGATTAAAAACTACCAAGCGTTAAGTCAAAGTGAAGTGGCAGGCTTGAAGGTTGACAGTATGTCTCCTGCTTTGGCTTACATGGGAATCGGAGTCTTGGAAGATGTAGAAGGCAAACATCAGATAGCCCAAGAGTATTTTAAAAAGTCGCTCACTATCGATAAAACTTCAGTGAAAGCTCTACTGAATATGGGTTATTCCCATTATATGTACGGCAACTACAAAGAAGCGTATCAATACACTCGTTCGGCTTTAGAGATCGAACCTAATAATGAGAAGGCTCAGAACAACCTTGCTCTCATTTATTTGGCATCAGGTGATGTAAAAAAAGCAATAAATGTGTTTATGCGTCATATGGATGCGCCGGAAGCTCTGAATAATGTTGGTTACTTTCTAATTATTCAAGGTCGACCTGATGAAGCGATTCCTTACCTGCAACAAGCCATCGACAAAAAACCTTCGTATTACAAAATCGCCAATGAAAACCTAAATCGAGCGTTAGCCGAGGTGAGAGAAATGAAGGCAAGCACACCAATATAGTGTTGTTCTATGAAGAGTTATTCTTCTTATGGTAAACAACGAAAATGAATTAGCCCCTGATGAGTGTCCTTATCAGGGGCTAATATTTGTAACTCAGTTTTGTATCTAAAGTTGGGTATCTAAGTACTTAATTATAAATAGTTAAGCATCGCACCAGCTGCGATAAAGGTACCAACTAACCCTACAATCGGCATCTTCATTGCTTTCAATAACCACACGCCAACAATGATCAGAGCGAAGTCTATGCCGCTACTCACTGCACTTGTGAAGATCGGTTGATATAGAGCCGCAAGTAATAGACCAACAACTGCTGCATTCACACCGGTAAGAGCACCAGCCACCAAAGGTTTACTCGCAATTGCCTGCCAGTTCTTCAATACACCCAGTAGCAGCAAGAAGCCCGGTAAGAACACCGCAATCGTTGCGAGCAGTGCCCCTGTGATCGGTGCTGATGGCATTAATACATAACCTAGGTAAGTGGCTAACGTAAACATCGGGCCCGGTACGGCTTGCGCTGCGGCATAGCCTGTTAGGAAGGCATCTTGAGACAGTTGGTCACCAATGCCATTCTGTAACAACGGAAGAACCACGTGACCGCCACCGAATACCAAGCTGCCTGCTTGGTAGAACAAGCCAAATACTTCAATGCCTTGAGAGTAAGCACTGAATAGAGGCAGACCAACCAGTAAAGCAACGAAAATCACGAGTGGTGTTAACGATATCTTGTGCGTCGAAGGTACTGTTTTCAATTCGTGTGAGGTTAAGAACTTACTGCCAACCATAGCAGCAAACAATAGAACTAATACCTGAGGCCAGATCCCAGGAATTAAAAGCAGAACAATCGCGGTTATCACACACAGTGCTGTTGCTATCTTTGATTGGCAAAAGTTTTTGTACATGCCGAAAGTGGCGTCAGCCACAACCACGACCGCGAGTAGCTTAAGTCCGTGGATGATTGAAATGAAAAGCGGTGCTTCCAACAACTGATTGCTCACTAAGGCCAATATCAACATTAGGATGACAGAAGGGGAGGTGAAGCCTACAAATGCGGCAATCGCACCGGTTAAGCCACCTTTTTTGTAACCAACCGCGAAGCCAACCTGACTTGAGCCTGGACCCGGCAGAAATTGACTGAGGGCGACAATTTGCCCGTACTCTTCGTCGGATAACCAATTCAGTTTCTCAACAAAGGTTTTACGGAAGTAGCCAATGTGTGCCGCTGGTCCACCGAAGCTAATCCAGCCAAGCCAGAAAAAGGTTTTAAAAATTGAAAGCATGATCGATTCCAGATAAATGTTTAGCGTAATTTAGGTGGAGTTGAACTATGATTCAAATTAATTGTTTTAATTATAATTATGAATGAAATGGGATTGATTTGTGGCTGATTTTAACTGGAAAGGAATTGACCTTAACTTATTGATTGCACTGCAGGCTTTGTATAAGACGAATAGCGTGAGTAAGGCTGCTGAGCGTTGTTATGTCAGCCAATCTGCGATGAGTCATAGCTTACAAAGACTGAGAAAGCTGTTTGATGACCCTTTGTTTGAGCGGGTCGGTAGCAAGATGGAAGCGACCGACCGAGCCATTGAATTATCAAGCACCGTCGATGCGTTGCTTAATACTATTCAATCTGAAGTTCTGTTGTCCAAAAGGTTTGAAGTTGATAGTTATAGAGGCAGCTGGAAAATAGGGCTGACCGATTACGCTGAACAGATGTTTGGCCCAATGATCTTTGACTTTATTAAGCAAGTTTCGCCAAGCTCTCAAGTCGCGTTTTTCAACGTTAATCGAACCAATTATCAGCAGGTATTTGAAGAGGCTAAGCTAGATATTGCGATAGGCAGTTTTGGTGAAGTGCCTAAATTGTATGGCACAGAACTTCTCTATACTGAGCAACATGTCTGCTTGCTTGATGAATCCGTTTTGGATGTTGAGTTGCCTATGTCATTACAATCGTTTGTCTCTGTGGAGCACGCCTTAGTATCGCCTAATGGCGCCCTAAAAACCGCAGTTGATACTAAATTGGCTGAGTTAGGCTACACCAGAAAAGTGGCAATCGCATCGAGCAACTTCTTAACGGTAAAGCGATTGATCAGTGGCAGAAAGCTATTGTGTATTGTGCCGAAGTTAGTCGCTAGAAACGCCCCTAATGTAGACAGTTCACTGATAGCTGTCACTCCGCCAATAGACGTCCCTGATTTTGATATACAGCTTGTTTATCGTAAGGGAAAGCAATTAGACGACAAGAATACTCACTTGAGAAAAGTGATCTCCCATGCGGTTGAGATTGTCATTGCTGTTGAGTGATTGATTGTGGGTTTCTTTTGAGTATCTAGCCTATCTTCTAAGCATGTAACCTATCAAGTGCCAAAGAAAAACGACCATTAGTGCGCCGACATAACCGTCAACAGCGTAATGCCATGCCAAATGCACCGAACCAACCTGAATAAAAAAGGCGTAAATCCACGCTATGTAACCGAGTTTCTTATTCAATTTGAATGATGTCATCGCAATCAGAACAGATATGGTTACATGCATGCTAGGCATGGCTGAGATGCCAGTCCCAATATCTCCAATACCTCCAACGTAGCTTGCCCAAAGCGCATCTTGAGTACTGAGTGCCCACAAAGACATAAAGCCACGTTCAGTGAGTTCTGCGCTCTGCATGTTTAATCTTTGCATCAAAGGAAGATACAAATCTTGGTCATTGAAGTGACTAATAAAAACAGGGCCGGCTGATGACAGAAGGGTCGCCATTATGTTCCCAATGATAAACCACGAACTTAAGAATGTGAGTAAAAACTGGTTGCGAAGTTGGTCATCTTTACGGTAAATGACAAAATAAAGCAGCATTCCCCACATGATAAAAAACCACAAGTTGTACAAGATGTTGATGGCGAGTGAAGCTATTGAATTCGGTAAAAAAAAGTGGGTGATTTCCCAAGGTGAAATGCCAAAGTGCAACCATTTATCTAAATGGTAAAAATCGAGATCTAGAAAATATGGATTGAGATAAGGAATGACTGATTTTAAGAAGGTATAGCTAGAGAATGAGATGTTTAAGACGAGCATCAATAAAATAAAGTAGATCGGCTTTGATACTGGAAACAACAGAGTTTTGATTTTCTTGATGAACTGTTTGGTGGGTCTTTTTTCTCGATTGAACAACAAATGGCAGTAGTAGTATGTCGCCCATAAAATAAAGGTGACGTAACAGACAGTGGCTAAGATCTCTAAGTAGGTATATATGTTGTATCGAACTTCATGAGGCACGAAATAATTAACAACTAACGTTAACGGTGTCGTAAATGCAACATAATACAGAATCAGTTTGTTTCTTCTGAATTCATGAAGTAAAGACGATAACAAGTTTGATTGTTCTTTTTGAGGTGCGGGTTTGTCGGTGGTCGCCTCTGAATCCATATAACCCTTCATCACGATTTCCTATCATGCTTAAAGGTTAGTTCATTTGAGCTGGTTTTCTACTTTTCAACCTTGTGTCAGGGGTAAAAATAAACGAAATAAATCCTTCCATTTTTCACAACCAGACTATACTTAATTTACGACTCAAAGCAGTCGTAAAGAATAGGCTTTTTGATTTACCTAAGTAAAAAAATTGGTTATATCCTCATGATATAGCTTAAAAAACTACCAGGCTAAACGGACTTAGTTGGTCTTGAAGCGCTAGCTCCCCCTAGCGCTTTTTCTTTTATGTCGATTCTGGCAAAAGGGTCTGAATCCTTTTTAGCAGTTGCTCGATCTCTTGTTTTTCATAGTGAGCCGTCACCTTCGGTTGGCTGCTTTCTCTTGGGAGTAATGCCGTTTCGATATGGTGCTGCAGTAAAGCATCTTGTGAGTTGGCGTTGAGCTTCTCTGCAAGTACCACTGCTTGTCGGCCAATCGTGGTGAAGTCCTGTTTGATGGTGGTCAGTGGTGGATTAAAAAATGCACTGTCCTCGATGCCATCAAAGCCGACGACAGCAACTTTATCAGGGACAGGTATCTGCAGTTCTTGCAGCGCGCGTAAAACCCCTAATGCCATCTGATCACTCGCCACTAACACGGCATCAAATACGGCTTGTTTAGCGACAGCTTCTCGAACGCCAAGATAACCACTTTCTGCTTGCCAGTTTCCTTGATATTGATACTGCACCTTACTCTCTGCATCTGATAACGCGGCTAACCAACTTTGATGGCGAATCTTTGAGGCGCTGGATTCGTTCGGACCAGTGATTAACAGGAAGTCCGTTCGTCCGCTCTCAAGTAGATGTTGAGCCGCCAGTTTTGCTCCTTCCGCATGATCACCGCAAACATAGTTCACTTGGCTGTTAGAGGGGACATCAATGAAGATTAGGTTGAGGTGCTGATATTGTTCCACTAACCATTCTGCATCGGCACTCTCTAAAGGCACATTCAGAATAATGCTGTCGACCTGTTGAGCCATCAGTTCACGAATAGCCTCACGGGTGTTCGCGAGATTAGGCTCGGAAACAACAGAGAAAGCGACGCCATAACCCATATCATGAGCCTGCATTCGCACGCCATTGGCGATCATTGCTGCGCCATGCAGTGCCATATCGAGCGTGACTAAACCAACGCTGGTGGACTTGGCTCGACTGAGCATTTGAGCACCTTTATTGGGTACATAACCCAGTTGCTTTATGGCGGCGTTAACCTTGTTGCGGGTGGATTCCGCGACGTCTTGTGAGCCATTGGTTACTCGAGATACTGTCTGGGTAGATACCCCTGCCAGTTTTGCTACGTCTTTGAAGGTGATACTCATCGCTCTGCTCATCGAATATTTTAGAGTGAAATAAGCCTACCGAAATTTACCAAACTAAACTCTGCTCACTCTCAAATAAATGTCTTTTAAAACATTAAAAATGTTTCCGGAAACAGTCGATCTTGTGCAAATTTTTCGAATATTAAAGCCAATTTACATCACGATTTTGTGGATTTTGGATACTAATCTGGCGTGATGGGTTCACTATTATTTCTATATTATGTTTACGAAAACAATAGAGATTAGTAATGAACGAATTTATTCACTTAAAGAGTAAAAACCATAGTTTGATCATTAAATCAGGGCGTGTTCCAGAGGTTTTGCATTGGGGGGCAAAGATCGCAAGTATTGATGAAGATCTTCTGCTTTCGACAGAAAGACCGATTTCTCAAGCTCGACTTGATGTGGATGTGCCACTTTCTCTTTGCCCTGAGTTAGGCAGTGGACACTTTAACGCTCCAGGCATTGAAGGTCACAGAGAAGGGCGTGATTGGGCTCCTGTCTTTAAGACCGTTCGTTACGATGCTCAAGATCAAGAGGCGTGTTTTTTCCTTGAAGACAAGGTTGCTCTACTGGAGCTTAAGGTTGAGATCAAACTGGATTTCGAATCTGACGTCGTCCAAAAGCGTGTAACCGTCACCAATAAAGGCAGCAATAAATACTACCTGAATAAGCTGTCTTCAACGCTGCCGTTACCGAATCATGCTAACGAGCTTATGACGTTCCATGGCCGTTGGTGTCATGAATTTCAAACGCAACGTCAGCGTTTTGAACACGGCGGTTTCATGCAAGAGAACCGTCGCGGTCGCACATCTCACGAGAATTTTCCGGGGATGTTTACAGGGACTCAAGGGTTCTCAGAGCAACATGGCTTGGTGTGGGGATTTCATTTGGGCTGGAGCGGTAACCACCAAATGCGCGCGGATGTTCGTAGTGATGGCCGCCGCTTTGTTCAAGCGGGAGAGTTATTGCTAGCGGGTGAATCGATTCTAGAACCAGAGGCTACTTATCAGACACCTTGGCTCTATGGCTGTTACAGCAATTCTGGCTTGAACGGTATTGCTCAGCGTTTTCAGCAATTTGTTCGCGACAACATTATTCAATTTCCAACCGATAAACCTCGTCCCGTTCACTTGAATACATGGGAAGGGATCTATTTTGATCACAAGCCTGACTACATCATGAAGATGGCAACGGAAGCGGGCGTAATGGGTGTTGAACGTTTCATTATTGATGATGGTTGGTTTGTGGGGCGTGATGGTGAACGCACGGCACTGGGCGACTGGTATTTGGATGAAGTGAAATACCCAAATGGCTTAGAACCTGTGATTGAACATGTTAATCAACAGGGTATGGAGTTCGGGTTGTGGGTTGAACCTGAGATGGTCAGCCAAGACTCAAACCTATACCGTAACCACCCTGATTGGGTGCTTGGTTTACAAGGGTATCATCAACCATCTGGCCGTTGGCAGTACGTGTTAGACCTACAAAATGAAGCGTGTTTTAACTATTTGTATGAACGCCTCAATGCGCTTTTGACTCGATACAACATCACTTACCTTAAGTGGGACATGAACCGAGAGTTGGTTCAACCTGGGCATCAAGGTAAAGCTGCTGTGCATGGTCAAACTAAAGCGCTATATCGCCTTGTTGATGAGTTGAATCGAGCGCACCCAGAAGTCGAGATTGAATCTTGTTCTTCGGGCGGCGGCCGTATCGATTTTGAAATTCTAAAACGAACCCATCGTTTCTGGGCATCGGATTGTAATGATGCCTTAGAGCGCCAAGCCATTCAGAAAGGCATGAGTTACTTCTTCCCACCAGAAGTGATGGGGGCGCACATTGGCCCAGCAGAATGCCACTCAACCAACCGTCGTCACAGCATCAATATGCGTGGTGTAACCGCACTCATGGGGCACATGGGTGTTGAGCTTGACCCTGTTAAAGAGTCACCGGAAGAGAAACAAGCATTCTCACATTACATCTCACTGCATAAGCAATTTCGTCATGTTTTGCATTCTGGTCGTAGTTTCCGAATGGATCCTTCGGACAAAAATCAGAATATTTATGGCGTTGAAAATGACGATGAAATGCTGATCACCGTGTGCCAATTAGCGATGCCTGAATATGCTCTGCCTTCGCCACTTCGTATTAGCTGCGTGGAAGACAACGCGATGTATCAAGTGAAGTTAGTGGACATGCCACAAACCAGTTTCCAGTTGATGAAACAGCGCCCCCAATGGCTCGACAAAACGTTGACCCTGAGTGGCGATAACCTCAAGGAAATTGGATTGACCTTACCGATTCTAGACCCAGAGTCAGCCTTGATTGTTCATCTGAAAAAGATATGAAGCGCTAACTCTGAGTACCCCTACAAATAAAATTCTAAATATAAAAATATAATCGGCAGCGAGGAATTGCTGCCGCAATAACTAAACTTAAGGAAAACAAAATGTCTATTACAGTTCTGCTGTCATTCTTGTTATTTACTGGTTTTGTTGTCGCGTTTACCTACAACAAAGTTAAAAATGACAAGAACACCTCACAAGACGGTTTCTTTCTCGGCGGAAGAAGCTTAACCGGTGGTTTGATTGCCAGCTCCCTAATTTTAACCAACTTAAGCGCGACTAGCTTTGTTGGTATGAGTGCACAAGCTTATACCCACAACATGAGTGTCATGGGTTGGGAAGTGGCGTCTGGTGTAACTTTAGTAATCATCGCTCTGATGCTGGTACCGCGTTACCTGAAGCAAGGGATAACGACGATTCCAGACTTCTTAGAGAGCCGTTACGACATGTCGGTGAAGAAGTTTGTGACGTTACTTTTCTTGTGCCAGTACGTCATCAATATCTTGCCAACCACACTTTATGCCGGTGCCGTTGTTTTGGGGGAGATCTTTGATGTTCAAGCTCTGCTAAATATTTCAGAGTTTAGTTCGATAGCACTTATTTCGGCGACGATTGGTCTACTTGGCTTCTTTTACGCGATTTATGGCGGCCTAAAAGCGGTTGTGATTGCGGATACGATTAATGGCGTAGGCCTGATTGTTGGCGGCATGATGATCCCCGTGTTTGGTTTGATGGTGTTGGGCGAGGGCAGCTTTGGTGCTGGCTTGGATATTCTGCTTTATGCAGCGCCAGAGAAACTGCAATCGGTTGGTACAGAGACTGATCCACTGCCGTTCTCAACCTTGTTTACAGGTCTTCTACTTGTGAACCTTTACTACTGGGGTACGGATCAATCAATCATCCAGCGTGCATTGGGTGCTAAGAACTTAAAAGAAGGTCAGAAAGGGGTGATTCTTGCTGGTGCGATTAAGGTTATCTCTCCGCTGTTCCTAATCATTCCAGGCATCATCGCATTCCACATGTTTGGTGCAGATGCCGGTAATCCAGACACTATGTACACGCGCTTGGTAAACGAAGTTTTGCCTAAGCCGTTGGTTGGCTTCTTTGTCGCGGTTATGTTTGGTGCCATCCTAAGTACATTTAATGGTGTGCTTAACAGTTCGACCACTCTATTTGCATTGAATGTCTACAAACCTTTGTTTGGCCAAGGTAAAACAGATGAAGAGCTGGTGGGTAAAGGACGTATCTTTGGCGTTGTGATCGCGATTATCTCGGTATGTATCGCACCATTCATCATGTACGCACCAGAAGGTTTGTTCCAATACCTACAAATGGTAGCTGGCTTCTTCAGTGTGCCAATCTTCACTATCGTGTTTGTGGGTTACATCTCTAAACGTGTGCCAGCTCTAGCGGCTAAAGTGGCATTGGTGGTATTTGTAAGTTCATACGCTGCGATGCAGTTAGTGTTCAAAACACCTATTCACTTCTTACACCAATTGGCGATTCTGTTTGTTGTATGTACGGCGCTGATGTTCATCATTGGCTACTTTATGCCACGTGAAGATGATTACGTGATGCCTGTGAATGAAAATATCGATGTCACACCTTGGAAGTTCCGTTTCGAAGCTTCGGCTATTATTCTCTACATGGTATTAGGTGCTTACGTGATGTTCTCTGATGTTGGTTTTGTCTCGGATGATCCAACCATCATGCAGGTGTACGGTGTGTGCGGCATTGTAATGTTAGTCGGTATTTTTGGCCGATTAGCAAAGCGTAAGAAAGCGCTTGAAGCTGCCGCATAACCTCCACTGAGCCTGCTATTCGTTCTTTTAAAATGAGCTTGATAAGTAAAAGGATCATAGTAGGCCAATAACTTTAAAGGCATCTCAATTGTAATGAGTGAGATGCCTAACATATTATTTTTATGATTGGTTATTGTCTGGCTACTAACTACTAACTACTAACTACTAACTACTAACTACTAACTACTAACTACTAACTACTAACTACTAACTACTTACAAATTTACAAAGAGAATCGAGTCCATTTCTTCGCTCGCCAGCGACGAACCATGATCAATCCGCGGAACCATTCGTCCATCGCGATTGCCATCCAAGCACCAAATACGCCATAACCCCAATGCACACCAAGTAAATAGCTCATCGCAACGCCAATGCCCCACATGCTAAGAATGCCCATTTTGATCGGGAACTTAATATCGCCTGCGGCTTTTAAGCAAGAAATGAAAATCAGATTAAACACGCGACCACCTTCTAAAAGTATCGAGCCTGCGATGAGTGCGGCAGTCAGTGCGATGATCTCTGGATCTTGAGTGAAGAGATCCAAAATCTCGAATCGGAAAATATAGACCACGCAGGTAATGCTGATAGAGGCGATGAAACCAACCACAAAATAGCGTTGTACACGGTTGGCTATCTCATCTATCCAACCTTTACCTATGTAATAACCCGTTTGGATTTGGCTACCTTGGCCGATGGCTAAGGCAAAGGCAAAAGAGAGGCGAGCGATGTTTTGTGCGTAGGTAAACGCCGCCAATGAAGAAGTGCCCATCTGCACCACAAAGAAGGTAATACTGATTTGCGCCATGTTGTAAGAGAGTACTTCTCCAGCATTCATAGAGCCGATCTTCATGATTTTTTGATAGATAGCTTTAGGCACAGATTTGAACTGTTTCATCGGTAGGTCAATGCCTTTGTTTCTTACGACACCGATTAAGATCAATAACCCGATCACTTGGCTAATGACTGTCGCCGTTGCAACCCCTTGTACGCCGTAAACTGGCAACCCGAAAGGTTGGTAAAGTGCACAGTAGTTGCCGAAGATGTTGATCACACCTGCAATCATGTTGATGACCATCGGTGATTTTGAATAGCCATGGCTGCGCAGAATCGTGGTGAGAACGACACCTATCGTGACATTAAAGGTGAGAGCACCACTGATAAACAGATACTCTTGAGCGTACTGTTCGACTTGAGCTTCCAGTTGGTAGAGCGGAATAAAATATTCAGCACCAAGAATCGCAATCATACTGAGTAACACACCGGTAATAATGGCCAAGATAATGCTCGCCACGCCCACGTGAGCGCTCTCTTGAGTGCGAGAAGCACCGTTGTACTGTGCGATTAGGATGCCTGTACCACTGCTGACCATAGTTGAGACGATGATCAGAAAAAAGGATATCTGAGAGATAACACCAACGGCAGACACGGCTTTGTCTGAGTACCCCGATAACATGAATACATCACTGGTGTTGAGTGCGGTTCTTAGAAGAACTTCGATAAAAATTGGCCAGGTGAGCGCAACGATTCCCATGCGTTTATTTAGGGTGGAATCAGCATTAGGCATTTGGGTTTTCTCAGAAAGGGGTAAGCGACACTATAGTTTAGCCATTATTGAGTAAACGACTATCAAATTAATGTCCGGATAGCTATTAAGGGTAAATAAAGTTCGAATAAGCCTTCATAGGCCAACATTTAGGTGTGAGTTATGAAACTTTTGAGAGATGTTTCATAAGGTAAAGAGGAAGAAAGTGGAAGCGTTTAACTACTTAAAAGTGGCACAAGCAATGAGTTTGAAATGAAGTGGTAAAGCTAGCGACATCGAGCTAGCTCTACCGTTTTTAAAGCCTAGTTAATACGCTGACCTTCAGCATCAAACAGATGGCAATCTTTTGATGCGAAATTTAAATTGAGAGACTGATAACGTGCGACCTCTTGATCTCCGGGTAGGTGGACCTTAAAGCTATCAACGCCACATGATTGGCCAAACATATAGGTACTATTGCCCAATCGTTCTACCACTTCGCTCTGGAACTCAATCGTGATATCTGACTCGCCATTGATCTCCAAATGTTCTGGTCGAATACCAAGAGTCAATTTTTGTCCTTCGGCAAGGCCATCACTTGGCAATGGTAGAGTCATTTTATTAAGTCCATTGACGGTCAGTTGGGCATGAGTTTCTGAGGTGCTGTTCACGATACACGGTAAGAAGTTCATTTTCGGAGAGCCAATAAAGCCAGCCACGAACTCATTTTGTGGAGAATGATACAGTTCGAGAGGTGAACCGACTTGTTCTACTCGACCGTCTCTCAGTACTACGATCTTGTCAGCGAGCGTCATTGCTTCGACCTGATCGTGCGTGACATAAATCATGGTATTTTGCAGATCTTGGTGCAATTTGGCGATTTGTAAGCGCATATCGACACGAAGTTCAGCATCTAAGTTTGATAAAGGCTCGTCGAATAAGAACACTTTTGGGTTGCGAACAATTGCTCGACCGATAGCAACACGCTGACGTTGTCCACCTGAAAGTTCTTTCGGTTTACGCTTCAATAAAGGGTCGAGTTGAAGCGTTTTCGCTGCACTCGTGACTTGTTTCTCGACGACTTCTTTAGCTACCCCGTTCATTTTCAGGCCAAAGCCCATGTTTTCTTCAACCGTCATATGCGGATAAAGGGCGTAGGACTGGAATACCATCGCCACGCCACGCTCGGCAGGATCGACATCGTTAACCAGATCATCGCCAATATGGATCTCACCTTCAGTAATCTCTTCCAAGCCAGCAACTAAGCGTAAGAGAGTTGATTTACCGCAACCAGACGGTCCAACGAATACTACGAATTCGCCGTTACTTATTTCTAGATCAACACCATGGATCGTTTGAACATCACCATATCGTTTGATGACCTGTTTTAAGCTGATATCAGCCATGCTCTCTCCTTGCTTCGTTGGACTGCATCTCTTTGCCTTTAAAACATACGCTTTCATCAGAAATTTGTTAGGTGCCTCGCATGATTTATTGATCGTGGTCATATAAATTTGGCGATCTATACTGATTTTTGTGGAAACGTTTACAAAAATAAAACATAACTGTGCGTAATATTATCAATAAGCCTAATATTTGAACGTAATTACCATAAATGCTGAGTTGCTAGATTGAATTTAGAAATCTAGGTGGAAATTAATCAAATAGTAAATGAAGCTTTTAATACAAGGAATTTCGGGAAATGGAGCAATCTGTGAAAACGATATACCCAGAAAATCGCATCCCATCGGCGAAAAAGAAAAGGCGCATTAGTTCTAAGGTGTCGCCTTGGCTGTTCTTGGCGCCAGCCATCGCTATCTTCTCTCTTTATGTTATCTACCCCATCTTGGACAGTATCTGGCTGAGCTTCTTTGAGTGGGATGGGTTAGGCGAAAAAGAGTGGGTGGGGCTTGAGAACTATCGTGAGCTTTTTGACTCAGATGCTTTTTATACTTCGTTAACGAATAACTTCCTTTGGTTGATCTTCTTTATGCTTGCGCCACCGTGTGGCTTGGCGATTGCCCTTTTCTTAAACCAACAAGTGAAAGGCATTCGTGTCGTTAAATCCTTATTTTTCTTCCCCTTTGTTATCTCCCAAGTGGTGGTTGGTCTAGTGTTCTCCTGGTTCTATGACCCCTCATTTGGCCTTTTCAATATGGTATTGGGTGCGTTCGGTTTTGAGCCCATATCAATACTCGCTGACGAAGACTATGTCACCTACGGGATCATTGCCGCTGGCCTATGGCCACAAATTTCTTACTGCATGATCTTGTATCTCACGGGGCTGAACAATCTCGACCCAGAGCAATTAGAAGCGGCGCGACTGGATGGTGCAAAGAAGTGGCGCATGCTCTGGTATGTAGTTCTTCCTCAACTAAGACCGGCGACGTTTATTGCCGTGGTCGTGACAGTGATTGGTGCCCTGCGTTCTTTCGATTTAGTGGCAACCATGACGGCGGGTGGACCTTGGGGCAGCTCGACGGTGCTGGCGTATCAAATGTATGAAGAGTCTATTTTTAACTATCGAATGGGTTACGGTGCCGCGGTTTCTGTGGTGCTGTTTCTGATTATGGATATCTATATCGCTTACTTCTTGTGGCGCATGTTAAGGAGTGAAAAATAATGTTTCCGCAACCAATTCAAAAAGCCGGTCGCTTTACTAATATCAGCTACCGAGTGGCGTTACCTATCTCGATCGTGATGTGGTTGTTACCGCTTATCGCCGTGATGATGACGTCGATTCGTTCAATGGATGACATCAACAAAGGTAATTACTGGGGCTGGCCGAGCGAGATTCAGTTCATTGAGAACTACACCCAAGTTTTTACCTCGACCTCGATGGGGCAGTACCTAATCAATAGCTTGATCATCACACTGCCGGCGGTCGCAGGGGCTGTCGCACTCTCGACTCTGGCTGGGTATGCCTTGGCGAAATACAACTTCAAAGCCAACGTTTGGATCTTTGCGATGTTTATTGCGGGCAACTTTGTTCCGTTCCAAATTTTGATGATTCCAGTGCGTGATTTAACGATTGGACTTGGCCTTTACGATACCCATTGGGCATTGATTTTCTTCCATATCGCTTTTCAAGCCGGGTTCTGTACCTTGTTCATGCGTAACTTTATTGTTGGGATCCCAGATGCCTTGATCGAAGCGGCGCGTGTTGAAGGGGTGAGTGAATGGAAAATATTCTGGCATGTCGTACTCCCTTTGGTTCGCCCAGCTTTAGCGGCGTTAGCCGTGTTGGTGTTTACCTTTATTTGGAATGACTTCTTCTGGGCACTAGTACTGGTTCAGAGTGATGACGTTCGCCCTGTGACTGCGGGTTTGAGCTCACTTCAAGGCCAATGGCTGGCGTCTTGGCAGTTTATGTCGGCGGGTGCAGTGGTTGCGGCTATCCCACCGGTAGTGCTGTTCTTTACCATGCAAAAGCACTTTATCGCAGGCCTGACATTAGGTGCGACCAAAGGGTAAATAAAGAGATAAGAATCGATACACGAATCTAGCAATAGCGACGGCTTTAGTCGTTATTGCTACCGACATCCCGAATGGATGAATCATTGAAGAGAAACTAAAACACGAACAACCCTACGAGAGAAAACAATAAGAATTGGACTTAGAGAGCTTAGCTCCATAACAAGGACCTCAATATGAAATACGTGAAACATATCGCTGCCTCTGCAGTGCTCGCTGCCTCCATGTCTGCAACATCGTTTGCAGGCACCTTAGTCATCAACTCTGATGCTTCTGATCCAGCGCCAAAAGAGGCGTGGGGTGAGATCATTAACCGCTTCGAAAAAGAAAACCCAGATATTACGGTTAAGTACAATTTGTACGATCACGAGTCGTATAAAACAACGATTCGTAATTGGTTGGTCACTTCGCCGCCGGACGTGGTTTTTTGGTATGCGGGTAACCGAATGAAAGCCTTTGTTGACCGCGGCCTGTTTGAAGATGTGAGTGATATTTGGACTGACAACAACATGAAGCAAGACTTCGCGTCAGCCGCACCTGCAATGACGGTAAATGGCAAGCAATTTGGTGTGCCATACACGTATTACCAATGGGGTATCTACTACCGAAAAGACATCTTTGAACAGTATGGAATTGCTGAACCTAAAACATGGGATGATCTGAAATCGGCATCGACAACGCTGAAAGAAAATGGTGTAGCACCGTTTGCGATTGGTACTAAGTACTTGTGGACTGCTGCGGGTTGGTTTGATTACATCAACATGCGTACCAACGGCTTAGATTTCCATATTCAGTTGATGGAAGGCAAGGTGCCTTATTCTGACGAACGTGTGAAAAAAACGTTCGCTAACTGGGCTGAGCTTGTTGAGCCTGGTTACTATCTAGAAAATCACGCCTCTTATTCTTGGCAAGAAGCTCAACCTTTCTTGTACAACGGTAAAGCGGCGATGTACCTGATGGGTAACTTCATCACGCCTAACTTCCCTGCTGAGTTGGATGGCAAGATGGATTTCTTCCAATTCCCTGTCATCGACCCAAGTATTCCGATGTCAGAAGACGCGCCAATGGATACGTTACACATTCCTTCTAAAGCAAAAAATAAGGAAGATGCTCGTAAGTTCTTAGAGTTTGTTGCTCGCGCTGAAAACCAACAGCTGATCAATGAGATGCTGTTACAAATCCCGACCAACAATAAAGCCAAAGCCAAGTCAGATCCGTTCTTAGATAAAGGCGTAGCAATGCTTGCTTCTACCGATGGTACGGCTCAGTTCTATGACCGTGATACCGATCCTGCGATGGCCAAAGAAGGCATGAAAGGCTTCCAAGAGTTTATGGTTCACCCTGACCGAATCGAAAAAATCTTGAAGAAACTCGATAAGGTGAGCAAGCGTACCTTTAAGTAATACGTTATCTGCCGCAGCGACTCTTGCTGCGGCTCTTTTCCTTTTCAGTTTGTCATTGCCAGTGTTATTTGATTAGTGTTCGTCGTTTTGAGCACAAGAGGCACCCAATACAACCTGCCTAGTACTACTTGCAATGATTCACTATATTCGGTTTATCGTAAGGAACACTCAATGAGAACTTTCTCTCAAATCATCTCTGCCCGTGAATGGGAAAACCAACACATCACTCATCATAACGTTGTTGAGGCTCATGCTCCTTTGAATGGTTACACCTCGTTGGCTGAGGCTGTGGGGAAGAACTCGTCACGCACCTTGTCTCTCAATGGGGTTTGGAAGTTTCAGCTGTTCGATTCGCCTGAGTTGGTCAGCGAAGAGTTTGTCTCTGAACATTTTGATGATTTCTCATGGAAGTCGATCGCAGTGCCAAGCAACTGGCAGATGCAAGGCTTTGATAAACCGATCTATACCAATGTGAAATATCCTTTCGCTGATAACCCTCCCTTCGTCCCTAGCGATAATCCGACAGGGCTCTACCGAACGCGTTTTAACTGCACGGAACCGGAGTTATTAGATACCTATAGGCTGATCTTCGACGGCGTGAATTCTGCATTTCATTTGTGGTGCAACGGCAAGTGGGTTGGCTATTCGCAAGACAGTCGATTACCGGCTGAATTTGACGTGTCTGAATACTTGCAAGCGGGCGAGAACGTGCTGGTAGTGATGGTGCTGCGTTGGTCTGATGGTTCCTATCTTGAAGACCAAGATATGTGGTGGCTCAGTGGCATCTTCCGTGATGTGACTTTATTGAGAAAGCCCAAGGTCGCAATCGAGGATGTTGGTATTGAGACTCAGCTAGATGCTTGCTATCGCGATGCGGTTTTAAATGTGTCTACGCAAATAACCAAGCACAGCAATGATGTAGAAGGCTTCGATAAGCTGAGAGCTGAACTTTATGATGCTCAAGGACAGTTGGTTTGTGAACCTCAAATCGTGGGCTTTGGTGAGCGAGTTGTGGATGAGAAAGGGCCTTGGTCTGAAGTCGCTGAACACCGCATTTCAGTGGTGAATCCGAACAAGTGGAGTGCCGAATCACCTTATCTGTATCGTTGTGTGGTGTCATTGCTCAATGAACATGATGAGCTTGTCGATTGTGAGGCTTACGATGTCGGATTTCGATGTATTGAAATTACCGATAGTTTGCTCAAAGTTAACGGTAAGCCGTTGCTGATTCGTGGTGTGAATCGCCATGAACATCACCCTGAATTGGGTCACACCATGACTCGTGAAGGAATGATTCAAGACATCAAACTACTCAAACAAAATAACTTCAATGCCGTGAGAACTGCTCATTATCCGAATCACCCATTATGGTATGAACTGTGTGATGAGTATGGCCTGTATTTGGTTGATGAAGCGAATGTGGAAACCCATGGTCAGTTTCCGATGTGTCGACTGTCTAATGATTCGTCGTGGTTGAATGCGTACATGAGACGAATGACAAGGCTAGTGGAGCGCGATAAAAACCACGCCAGCGTGATCATTTGGTCGTTGGGTAATGAGTCGGGGATTGGTCGTAATCACCATGCGATGTATCAATGGGTGAAACAAACTGATCCAACACGTCCCGTTCAGTATGAAGGTGGCGGGGCAGATACAGCAGCGACCGATATTTTATGTCCTATGTATGCGCGGGTTGATTGGGATTTACCTGTTGTTGAGAGTCAACCTGAAGTGACACCTCGCGTGGGTATTCGCAAAGCCATCGCTCTGCCAAACGAGCATCGTCCTCTTATTCTCTGTGAGTACGCCCATGCAATGGGGAACAGTCTGGGTAGCTTTGATAAATATTGGCAAGCGTTTAGAGACAACCCAAGATTACAGGGCGGATTTATCTGGGATTGGGTCGATCAAGGGATCGCCAAAACCGATTCGAGCGGCAAACAATATTGGGGCTATGGTGGTGATTTCGGCGACGAGATTAATGATCGCCAGTTCTGCATTAATGGTTTGGTATTCCCAGACAGAACGGTACATCCAACGCTGCATGAAGTGAAAAAGGCGCAACAGTTTTATCAGTTCAAGCTGGTTTCTGCATCACCACTGGTGATTGAGGTACACAGCGAACACCTATTTGTGACCAGCAGGGTTGAAACGTTGAATTGGACG
Organism: Vibrio sp. G-C-1; assembly: GCF_021728015.1. Taxonomy (NCBI): domain Bacteria; kingdom Pseudomonadati; phylum Pseudomonadota; class Gammaproteobacteria; order Vibrionales; family Vibrionaceae; genus Vibrio; species Vibrio sp. G-C-1. Next base: position 269,799 of record NZ_JAKKCR010000005.1, read on the forward strand.
GTTACCCAGAATGGTGTGGTGACGAGCGATGGTTGTATCGAATTGATGGTTTGTGCGGGTGAGAGTGTTCAGATAGAACTCAATGGTGTGACTATTCCTCGTACGGCCAATGCGCTTAATTACCTTAATCTCGAAGTGGTATTAAATGCCAATACTGCGTGGGCGAATAAAGGCCATGTGACGGCGATTGAACAGCTTACCTTACCCACTCAGCCGCAATTGATGTTGGATGCCAACCTCTCTCAATTTCCACCGAAAGTAACTGAAACTGACGCGCTGCTGACGGTGAGTGGTGATGCTTATCAAGTTGAGTTCGACAGGTTATCTGGGACATTAGAGAGCTGGAAAATCAAAGGGGTGGAACAGCTTGCGAGTGGTCTTCGAGATAACTTTTATCGTGCACCATTAGACAACGATATCGGTGTCAGTGAAGCAAACCGCGTCGACCCCAATTCATGGATAGCACGCTGGCAGGCGATGAGGTTGGATAGGCTTACTCCAGAGTGCATCGAATTTTCATCCATCACTCAGAAAAACGGGGTGTCGGTGACGGCAATCATTGCTCACACAGTGGAAGAGCAGGTTCGTTTGTTGTCGACTTGGCGGTACCAATTATTTACCGATGGTGAGGTTAAGTTAGATGTGGATGTTCAAGCGGCGAAAGGTTTGCCGTCTCTGCCACGAGTCGGTTTTGAGTTTGCTTTGAACCATGTGCCTGATGGGGTGGAATGGTTTGGTCGTGGGCCACACGAAAACTACCCAGATCGAAAAATGTCAGCCCATATGGGGCGATATCAGCAGAACATTGAACAAATGTATACCCCGTATATTTTCCCTTCTGATTGCGGCTTGCGTTGTGATGTTCGTGAGGCAAAAGTGGGATCATTTGAACTGCAAGGAGACTTCCATTTCTCAGTCAGTCGTTTTGGGTTACAGCAACTACAGAAGGCAAAACATACTTGTGACTTAACCGAACAAGAACAGCTGTTTGTTTATGTCGATGGCTTCCATATGGGGGTTGGCGGCGACGATTCATGGACGCCAAGTGTCCATGATGAATACAAATTATTGAAAGAGCATTACCATTATCAGGTGCGCTTCTATTGTGGTGAGAACGGTCAAAGTACAGCGAATGGAGTAAAAGGATCATAGTAGGCCAAATAGTATAAATGCTTGTTTGTTCGATTATTTGGCTTCAGATATAAAAAAGGCACTCAACATAACGCTGAGTGCCAAAGCCTGAAATTTGTTAATTCGCAGTATCTTATTGAACCGGTGTATTAATGAATCTCAGAAGACAGGTAAAAAGGTTCGATTTACTCTGCGTCAGTAAAGAAATCGTTGTAAAGCATGTACAAGTGAGCCGCACTCCAAGAGAAGTTTGGTGCGCCTTGTTGTTCGCCGGTTAGTGGGTTGTAGTTTTCACGGATTGGACCGTCTTGAACTAATCCATCGGCGTGGTCAAAGAACGCACCTGCCATTTCAATCGCATCGTCACGGTAGCCGTAGCTATCCATGCCTTTTAGGCCGAAGTAGAATTGATCTACCCATACACGTCCACGCCAGTAAATATCTGGGCCAAATGCAGGGCTAGAAAGCGCCGCTGTGCCTAGTGGAACGTAGGTATTGAACTCTTCTGTATCTTTCATTACAGAGACAACAGCATCAGCGTTAGCTTGAGTGGCAGCAGCATTGAATAATGGTGACCAACCTTCAGGGCCTTTACCACGCTCTACAATCGGTTTACCTGCACAGCCATTCGCTAGTGGCTTGTCTTCGATACGAATGTCGTAGAAGAAGTTAGTACCTTCGTCGAACATACAGGTGTTGATGTAGTTCGATAGATGCTCAGCTTTTTCACGGAACTCTTTCGCTTCTGCGTCTTTACCAAGAATGTCAGCCATTTCTGCTAGGTACTTGTTATCGCTGTACATATAGCTTGCTTGGTCGACAGACTCTTGCAGTAGTGAGTAGCCCAGTAGCGTGCCATCTTCAGCGCGGTTTTGAGCGAACTCAACATCCCAATCGCTGCGCTTGCCGCCATTCGCTACATACGCGTCTAGCTGGTCTTTATCGATGAAACCAAATGCGGCTGCATCATCACGACCCGACTCCCAAGACGCGGCAGTTTGTGCTGGGCTTTCGATGTAATCGTAGTTACCTTCAGCAATCACTTTATCCAGTGCAGCTTGGCCTATAACTGTCTCGTGCTTATCGCCACGAACCACGGTGAAGTACATTTCACCTTCAGGCGTGTTGTGTGCTTTATCGCGTGCTGCGCCGTATTCAGGTACGCCGTTGCCGTTGTTGTCACGGTTGCGCAGCCACCAATCGTGGTATGCCACTAGCTTTGGATACATCTCTTCGAGCCAAGCTTCATCGCTGGTGGTCTTATAGACTTCCATTACTGCCCATGCTGCTAGGCTTGGTTTGGTATTACGTTCATTCCAGTTACCGCCATCGCCGCCACGTTCTGGACTTAGGTTGTAAGCGAGTAGATCGGGCACGTAACCTTCATCCCAAGGACGAACGGCATCGTCAGCCTGAATTTGGTAAGCGAACATCGCGCGGATGTTATCTTTCGCTACATCTGGGTTGAAGTGAGCCATTGCGTAGGCTTGCTTCCATGTGTCCCAAGGCCAAGTTTGGTTGCCCGAGAACCAACGCGCCGTCACGGATGGTGTCACAGAGTCAAACTCCATCGCACCTGCAGCGCCACGCCAGTTACCGTTTAGGGTTTCCATCGCTTTAACCGCAACACGCTCTTGCTCTGGTGTCGCGTTCGGGTTGGTTAAACCCATCTCAAGATAGCCTTCCCAACGTTCTGCTGATGCCGCTAAGAAGTCGGTAGGGTTTGCCATGATCTTTTTGATTTCAGGCTGTTCCGCTTGCGCTTCTTCTGCCGTTAGAACATGCGAGTATGTGGTGTAGATAGTCGTCGATGCTTCAATGTTTGCCGTTGAAGTAAACGCTAAACCATCAACCGTGGTTTTCGTTGGAATCGACTTGTGAACTTGGTATTCAGACTCACCAGAAGTCAGTAGATCCCATGTCGAACGAACCTTACCGAAGGTCACCTTTAGGCCATCGTCGGTTGCGACGATTTGACGGTCATACTCAGGGTAAGTTTCAGCGATTGTTTTGTCGGTTTGTGCCACGCCTTCTTTGGCGTGCGTCTTTTCTAGCAGTTCACCATCCCACACCAATTCAACCGGTGAGTCGGTAGTGATTTTGGTTTCTAGCAGAGAGGTACGGTTTGAAGAAAAACGCATCGTCATTTCTACGGTCACATCGTCAGATTTTAGCGTCTGAACCAATGCGCCCGGTAGGCTGTAAGCTTCCATAGTGAAAGCCACTTTTTTGCCGTCTTTGAACACGCTTAGGCGGTCGAAGTTATCAGCCATGAAGTTGATGTATTCTTCGGTAAGCAGTGCTGTACCTGGGAATCCGCCCATGCCTTCTGCACTGTCTGGCAGCAGGTGACCGTGCCATGCACCTAGGTCGAAGAATGGGTTAAAGCGTTGGTGGTCATCGAAGTCGTAGTCACGCATGTATTCAGGTGAGCCAGTACGGTCGATAACGTTCTTAAATTCGTTGGCTTGCAGTTGCTCTGTGTCAGAGCCTGAGCCAGAGATTGAGTTTGAAGCACAACCAGTAACGACAAGGGCTGCACCGATAGCGAGAGCTGCGAATGATTTATTCAGTTTCATGATCAATTCCTGTTATTACCAGTAGAAGTATTGCATTGCGAACACCTGAGCGTCGCCGATTTCAGTGTCGCTGCCTACGCCAAAGCGGCTATCGAAAGCAGTCGCAAACGCGCCGTTGCCGTATTCATACCAAACGCCAGCATTGATGTAAGAGGTGATTTCTTTGTCGCCATTGTCACCGTCAAAGTTTGCGTAGTTGTAGGCTGCAGATAGGTAAACGCCTTGTGCCGCTTCGTACCATGCACTGGTTTGAATACCAGACTCGCTACCGAAAGACTCTTGGTTGCCTTTATCTGTATCGTGCCAAACACGAGTGGCGAAGTTTTTGTACTCAGCACCCAATAGCAATAGTTCACCACCATCGTTGTTACGAACTTCACCACCACCCATTAGGGTTAAGTCGTCGGTCAGATCGTATTGAAGGTAACCATTGACCATGGCGTTCTTATCTTTCCATTGGTCTGCGAAGCTGTCGTATTTACCGAAGTGAACAAGAGCATCGTCTTCAGAGAAGTCAGACTCTGGCGCGAAAGAAACGCTGTAGCGAAGCTTGCCTTCTAGGTTTTGAATCTTCACACCAAGGTGCACGTCTCGCGTGTTTGAGATCGCGTAGCCGTATTCAACCGTAGGGTCACCCCACCATTGAACGTCATCTAATGAAGAGTCCATGCGACCAATCATGAATTCTGTTTTGTTATCTGTGCGGTAGCCAGCGTAAAAGCGGTTGAAACCACCTTCAAAGCCGCCCCAGCCGTGGCCCGTTGCCCAAGCATTGCCTTCGTCGTCGGCTTGTACTGTCCAGCCTTCCATATAAGCAAGACCAAACCAATTACCGTGCTCGATAGCCAAGCCAGCTTCAATGTAAGTACCGTCTGCGTAGCGGCCTTTATCATCACCTTCGAGTGCCACGTGACCACCAAGGCCAAGCTCACCATAAAAGTTAAATAGGGTTTCAGTTTCTGTCTGAGGAGGCTGAGTATCACTGTGGTTTGCTGCGGACTCTTCCGCGTGGGCAGTGGTACTTAAGGCAGCAAGAATACAGCTTGTAATAAGAGTGTTTTTAGTAAAACTACTTTTCATTTTAATCACTTCTGTGTCGGGGTTATAAATGAAGGTTCGCAAGCAGTTCTGACTTCTAATATGGGGTGCTCTTCAAGGCGTATTGGTCAGGTTACTTACGATCGCAAAACCAATATTAATGATAATTTTGATGTTTAAAATTAATTAAGTTTAAAAGTGTGATCTATTTTTAGTAAATATTTACTTTGTTTTTATTTTGACTTTCAGTTGAATTTGCTGAGGTATGGCTAGGGTTGTAAGCATTCGGGAGGTGAATTATTTAATGGGTGGTTAGATTGTTGGTTCGAATGCTTTGATTCTTGAATGGCTTTGATTTAATCGAGATGGTTAGTGGAAATGTACCGACAAATAAAAAGGCACTCACCAAATGTGAGTGCCTGAAGTTTAAATGCGAGTGCCTGAAGTTTAAATGCGAGTGCCTGAAGTTTAAGTCAGAGTGCCCGAAGTTTAAGTCAGAGTGCCCGAAGTTTAAATCAGAGTGCAGGGAAAACTAAGCGTTCGCCGGTTCAGGTTTTGCTTCTGGTTTTTTCTCTTCTGGAGATAAGCTTTTTTCATATTTTCCGTACTTCCACCACGCGTAGCCAAGGAAGATAACAATCCCGCCCACGTTGTAGAAGATGATGGTCATGATGTCAGCACCTGTTGGGAAGGTTGACGCAAAGAAGCCAACAGTGAAAATGCCGATCAGAATCGAGACCACGGTAATGCCTGTCATACGTGAGCCCATTCTGAAATCACGAGGTAAGTGATCCAACTTCAAACGTAAATTAAGGTACGCGATCATGATGAATAGCGGTGGCAACATCGATGCTGCAGCTGTCATGTTGATAATGGTACTCATCAGATCTTGAACCGTATCGGACGCCAGTGTCGGAATGAACATCAGTGGAATCACAATCAAGAACTGAATCCAAGCCGCACGCTCTGGAACGCCTTGTTTGTTTAGAGCGACCGTTTTCTCACCGAAGATACCTTTAGGGATTTCAGAGAAGAAAATCTTAACGGGTGTCGCTGTCCACATCAGTAGAGAGCCCAGCATCGCCGTGAATGAAACCACGCCCACAAAGCGATTCATCAAAATTTCAGATAACCCAAAGTGTCGTGCTAGCCCTTCGAATACCTGCACTGAGCCGCCAGTAAATTTAAGCTCTTCTCGCGACACAAACACGTTTGCTAGTACTGAACCCACCGAGTAAAGCGCACCAATGAAGATACCGGCAATGATGATCACTTTAACGAAAGACTTGTGACCACCTTTGATGTCATTAACGTAAACCGCTACCGATTCTGCACCGCCAGCCGCCATGAAGATCCAAGTGATTACCCCAAGGAATGCCCAGTTAAAGCTTGGTGTCATCGCTTCAATGGTGATTGGGTCTGCTGGCTCGATACCACCGATCAAAGCACCGCCAGACAACAAGATGTAAGACATTGTTAGCAACAACATAAGCGACGATGTTAGTGAGGTGATGGGGCCTAGTAGTTTCGCGCCATTGTTTGAAATGTGCGTAGCCATCGCAAACAAAATGGTACTGAGGATCGCCGTGGTGATTGGCGTGAATATGTACTCAAACCCTAAGAACGCATACGACGCATAAGCGATGATTCTAGGCAGCAGAGAGGTGAAGAAGAACAGGTTAACAAACCAGTAGGTATAAGCCGAAATAAACGCCCAGCGGCCGCCTAGAGAGCTTTTAACCCAAGAATAAACGCCCGCTTCAGAGTTTTTATTCAGTGACACAAACTCTGCGACGATCAAACAAAAAGGCACAAAGTAAAAGATGGTGGCTAGAAAGAACATCGGCGCCGAGGAAAGGCCTATCTCGATGTTGTTGTTAATGATGTTGTTGAAGCTGTATACCGCCGCGAAGGTCATAGACAGTAGGGCAAACTTGCCTATCGTACTGCGTTTATTTTCGGACATGATGTTCTCCGGTGAATCACGTTGATGATCGTTATAACTTGGTCCTAGAGAGGGAGGCTCTAGGCCGCACTTTTATTGTTATGTTGGTTTGGCAAACACCCGCTTTGTTTTGTCAGGGTTGGCTCATTGTTGTTTTTATAGATTTACGATCGGACTTCTTAGTGCTTCTCCTTCTTGCTTTTCAGTAAAGTTATTACCAAAAAAAAGAGTTAAAGGTTAAGAGGTTCATCAAAGAGATTGTTTGTTTCATGAACGAAGATTTGTAAGGCTTGTAGGGGCTTTTTGTCGTTTTTAAATATGAACTCGTTCGTCTCTTCAGCAAGAAGATTAAAGATTAAGCGGCGGGAAGTTAATCAAAATTGATCAAATATGTGACCTTGAGTAAATAAATTTAGTTAATGTTTTACCTTTGTTTTTGTTCGGGTTTTATTACGAGTTAATTAACGTTTTTCGTGAAGTGAGCCCTTGACGGAATGGCGTTTTTATTTTCGGTTATTGGTTTTTAATTATCTGATTTAAAACAAAAAAGCGCCATGATAGGCGCTTTTTAAATTGGTTCTAATGCTGCTAAGTATTACGATTGCTTAGCCGCTTCTAGCTTTGCATCTTTACCTGCTTGCTTCTTTTCAAAGCGAGAGATCCACCACCAAGCGAGAGCTGAGAATACAGCCGTCATAAATACGTTGACGAAGAACGCTTGCATTAAGTCAACACCCGTTGGGAATGCTGACGCCGTCATGCTGACAACAAAGATACCGATAAGTACTGACACCACAGACATACCTTGAACTCGAGTACCCATGCGGAAGTCACGTGGTGTATCGTCATGTTTCAAGCGGAATACAAAGTACGCCACCATGATGAAGATAGGCGGTAACATTGCGGTACCTGCTGTTAGGTTGATTGCTGTGTTCATCATGTCTTGTACAGACTCAGAACCGAAGCCGTTAACCACTAGCATTAGGAATACGAAAGCGAATTGCCACCATGCTGCGCGAACAGGCACGCCGTGTTCGTTAAGCTCAGTCGTTTTCTCACCGTAAACACCTTTAGGGATTTCAGAGAAGTGAATTTTTACTGGCGCTGCTGTCCACATCATCATCGAACCGAACATAGCGACGAACAGAATGATACCGACGAAGCGACCCGTTAGAGATTGTGAAATGTCGAAGTAGTTCGCCATACCAGTGAAGATTTCAACCATGCCGCCAGCATAAGTTAATTCGTCACGAGCAACGAATACGTTCACTAATAGAGAACCGACTGCGTACATGATACCGATAGCGATACCCGCGCTGATGATCACCTTGATGAAAGACTTATGACCACCCTTAACATCGTTTAGGTAAGCGGCTGCGGTTTCTGCACCACCGGCTGCTTGGAAGATCCAACACATAATGCCTAACGTTGCCCAGTTGATGGTTGGTGTCATAGCTTCAAGCGTGATTGGCTCTACCGGTTCATGGTTACCACCGAGTGCCATCATTGCACCGATAACGTAAACCGCGAACAGTGCAAATACACCGTATGCAACGATCTCTGCAATTTTGCCTAACCAGCTCGCACCTTTGGTCGAGATGTGTGTCGCTGCTGCAAACAGACCTATTGAGATTGCCGAAGTCACTATCGGAGAGAAGGCGTACTCGTAGCCAAGCATCGCGTAAGACGCGTATGCGATAACGTTGGGCAGTAATGATACAAACCAGAATAGGTTCACGAACCAATATAGGAATGAACCTAAGTAGGCCGCTTTTGAACCCAGCGGTTGTTTAAGCCAGTCATACATGCCTGACTCAGAGTTTTTATTTGCTGATACGAATTCAGCAATAATGAACACGAATGGAATGAAGTAAATAAGGGTGGCGAGCAAAAAGATAGGAGCAGAACTCAATCCCAATTCGATGTTGTTATTTACAATGTTGCGAACGTTAAATACCGCTGCAAATGTCATGGAGAGCAAGGCAAATTTACCTAACTTACCGCGTACAGATTCAGACATAGTGTCCTCCAAGGGTCACGTAATTATAGTCGTTATTTCTTTAGGCTTCCTTGTAGGGAAGAAGCGTAAAGGCGTTGTGCAGTGTGACTGAGCCTTGAACGGCAAGGCTCGGTACACACTGTGAATAGATCTTGTTGTTGCTTTCGTTTGTTTAGCTCCAGTTACTTACTTATTGAGGAAGTAACCGTCTTCGATAGTCACTTTCAGTACCACTTTACGAACTCGGTTATCACCGTGGAATCGGTAGGCTTTGCTGTTATCAAAGATCGCCACTTGGCCTTCAGCTAACTCGCAAGTCTCGCCGTTACCCATTAGGTGTTCGCGGTCAGTCTCATCGCTGTAAGCTTGGGTCTGTTCAAGTTGAGATTTATCTGAAAATTCAACCGTCTCACGACCTTCTAGGTAGTAATGCACGTCGAAGTAACGACGGTTACCGGTGAAGTTTTCTGTGTTTCGAGCCACACCGTCTTCAATCATGTAAGCCAGTGAGTCACCAATGGAATACATCACGCCATCTTTGATGTTGCCGATGTTTTCAATCGCTTCTACACAGCGTTGCCATTTACGACCGTCGCGGTAAACGACTTTAAATTGCTCTAGGTTGTCTAAAACGATCATCGTTTATGCCTCGTTCTGTTGTGGTTGAGCTTTCGGTTGATTCGCCGTAAAAAACTCATCGCCAAAGTTGTGATTGATTAGGTGCTGCGCGTCGCAATCGCCTGCTTGGAATGGAATCAGAGTTAAGCCGTAGCGGAACTCGTCCATGTAAACTCGGTAAGAATCGAGCACCTCGCTGCCCCAAGAATTCGAGCCTAAGCCCATTACTTGGTGGTCTAGGTTTAGCGTGATGTAACCGCTCTTCTCTAGCTCAATGGTGTGTTGTGCTTGATGCAGGTTTTGGTTGGTGTAGAACCAAGCGCTGAAGTTGATTTCTTGCTGTGGTTTTACTGCAATACCATTACCCGCGCGGCTTGAAATCGCAGCCCAACGAACGTGCTGGCGGTTGCCGTTGTTTTGTGGGAACGGGTAGTTCTCGAACATGTCAGCCACAGTTGATTGGTAAACATCAATCATGTTGGCTTGCTTGCTGTCTTGGTAGTTCTCTTCAGGACCGCGGCCGTAGTATTGAACTTGGTCGAAGCCGCCGTTAATGCCCATGTCGAAACCAATTACTGGAATCACGTGAGGGTAATCACCGTAACGTTCGCCACTTAGCTCAACGTTCAGTTGACCTTCAGCACTGATTTGGTAGCGATACTCACAACGCATGCCGAAATCAAATACTGGTGGAGCAACGATGCTGGTGGTGGTGATCTCTACCTTGCCGTTAACTTGCTCAACGTTTAGCGTGCGGAAGTGCTCTTGCATGATCTGTAGGTGTGCAGGCTCCCAGTAACCATCGTGCTCTTGCTTATGGTTATCGATCATTGGCTTGAAGAAGTTCAGCTTTGGCTCCGACTTAATCAGTTCTTCGCCATTCACTAACCATGACGTCAGCTTGCCGTTCACTTTCGAGAAGTTCAGTGCAAAGTTATGGCCTTTGATTACATAAGCGAGGCGAGACTCTTCAACATTCAGTGCCGTTGCATTGTTGTTGGTGAAGGCGTCAAGCTGTGCAGTGTTCTCTTTCACTTGGAACTGATAAACCGCAATGTCGTGGTTCGCTTCGCTGTATGAAGTACGAGAATCCTTACGAACTGTAAAGTTCACAAACACTTCACGCTCATCAAGCTCTGGCAAATTAAGCGTCAGTTCACGGCTAGAGTTCTCAGCCAGCTCTTCAACCTTGATATGCTGTACCGCAATGGTTTTACCCTCAGCGCGGATTTCCGCAGTGATGGTGTAGTCATCGATGTTTGAGAACCAAAGTTTGTTGTCTACTGTGAAGGTGCCCGTTTGTGCATCGAAGTCGCGAAGCTTCACTGGGGCAATCACTTGTTTGTACTCTTTCAAGCCAGGGCCTGGTGTTTGGTCTGGGTAGATCAAGCCGTCCATGCAGAAGTTGTAGTTGTTCGGGTAGTCACCGTAGTCACCGCCGTACTTGTAGAACTCTGTGCCTGCTTCATCACGCGCCAGAATGCCGTGATCACACCATTCCCAAACGTAGTGACCTTGAATGGCATCATGCTTGTAGAACACGTTTTGGTATTCGGTTAAACCGCCTGGGCCGTTACCCATTGCGTGTGCGTATTCACATATGATGCGTGGTTTTTCGTGCGGGAATTCACCGAAGGCATTCATTAGTTGAGCACGTGAGTACATGGTTGAAATGATGTCGACCACTTCAGCATCACGGTCTTCTTCATAGTGAACTAGACGGGTGTCATCAATCGCTTTTGCTGCATCGTACATAGAACGGATGTTGCAGCCGTAGCCAGACTCGTTACCCAGTGACCACATGATGATAGAAGGGTGGTTCTTTTGAGCGTGGATATGACGTTCGATACGTTCAACAAACACCGCTTCCCATGCGGCATCGTTAGTGATGCGGCTTAGGTCGCCAACGTTAGCAAAACCGTGAGTTTCAACATCGGTTTCGCCCATCACGAATAGGCCGTAGATGTCACACAATTCGTAGAAGCGTGGGTCGTTCGGGTAGTGCGCTGTACGTACTGAGTTGATGTTGTGTTGCTTCATCAGTACTAAGTCTTTCTCGACGCGATCCATGCCAACAGCACGACCTTTCAGGTGGTCGTTGTCGTGACGGTTCACACCGTGCAGCATCACGTACTTGTTGTTGATGTAGAACAGACCATCACGAACTTTAATATCACGGAAACCAACGCGTTGTGGAATCACTTCCAACACCTTGCCGTCAGCGTCTTTCAGCGTAAGCAACAGTTGGTATAGGTAAGGGTTTTCAGCGTTCCATTGAACAGGGTTAACCACATCAATAGAGAATTGAGTATTCGCATTGCCGCCAGTCAATGTATTAGGAATGGCTAAGCTATCTACAGAGCCTTGCGAGATAACTTGGCTGCCATCAAGCAATGCGTACTCAAGGGTTGCGTTTACCACTGCTGCTAGGTTTTCTAGTTCCACTTTGCACGACAGGGTAGCGCTTTGGTAAGCGTCGTCGAAGTCAGTACGAACGGTAACGTCTTGAACGTGCAGCTGTTCTTTGCCCACTAGGTAAACGTCACGGAAGATACCGCCCGTCCACCACATGTCTTGGTCTTCAATGTAGGTTGAGTCGGCCCATTGCATCACGCGAATAGAAAGTAGGTTGTTGCCTGCTTTTACGTGGTTAGAGATATCGAACTCAGCGGTGAGGCGGCTGCCTTTGCTGAAACCGACGTATTCGCCGTTTACGTAAACTTCGAAATAAGTTTCAACGCCATCAAATTTGATGATGGTTTGTTTCTCGCCCCAGCTTTCGCCAAGGAAGAAAGAGCGTTGGTATGCACCGGTTGGGTTGTCTGATGGTACGAAAGGCACATCAATTGGGAATGGGAAACCTTCATCTGTGTATTGAAGATCGCCGTGGCCTTCCATTTGCCACATGTTTGGAACCGTAATGTGGCCCCAGTCTTTCATTTCTTGAGAGTAGAACTCTTCAGGAACCAATAGTGGATTGGTGAAATAGCTGAAATTCCATTGGCCACTCAATAGTTGGAAGTGGCTGCTAAGTTCACGCTGAAACGTTTTTGCATTCTTTTCTGATGCGTATGAGAAGAAGTATGCACGCGGTGCCATACGGTTCTCATGTAAGTTCAGGAAGTTTTCCCAGTTGTTCACGTTGCCTCTCTCTCGGCCTAAATGCAATTTGCTGACCGACGTTCTTATGCGTAATTGGGTCGTAGTGAATACGAGTATTTTTGGACTGAGGTAATTATTAGTAAAACTTTTACTAAATGAAATTGGTGAAAACGTTTTACTTTAACTCCATCACGTTTTTTATGGTCTTTTTACAGTGCTGTGTGATCCACTTAAAAGAATGCTATTGGCTGTTTTATGAAGCAGGCTAAAGAGGCAGGTATGTGTATATAGGCGTATGTGATGGGTACAAAAAAGGCCACCTTCAACAAAGGTAGCCTTAGTTTATCTATTTGATATTTTTAACTATTTTGTCGTGTCACGCAGCTTTAATTTGCTTGGTACATAGACACGTAGTGGGATAGTACGGCCGTCGCGTACTTTCTCAATCAACAGGTTAACGCCTTGAATTCCCATTAGTTCAGAGTGAATACGAACAGTCGATAAAGATGGGAAGGTAAATTTAGCTGTTGGGATGTCATTTACACTGATCAGCGCAATATCTTCAGGAATGTTTAATCCGTGCTCATGAACGGCTCGTAAAACACCAATTGCGATGGAATCTGACGCAATAAACATGGCTTTAGGGTAGTCGCCCGTCGCTAGCATCTGTTTTGCAAGCTGATAACCTGAAGAGCTAGAGAAGTCTCCACGATAGATGTCTTGCTCGCTGACAACGTTCTTAAGGCTACCGTATTCAGCAAAGGCGACTTCGCGAATATCAGGAGTGTTGACGTTATCTTGTCCGCCAATAAAACCAATGCGTTGATAGCCTTGGTTGATAAAGAAGTTGGTGATCTCTTTGCTGATCAAAGCCAGGTCGATATCGACAGAGTCATAAGGTTCAGAGTGATCAGTGAAATCGACATAACAGATATTATCGCTTAGCTTTTTGGCTTGTTCGATAACCTCCGGTGTCATTCTTCCCACCAACAATACACCAGTGATAGGCGCTGAATTTACGTGTATTTTACTTTCATAACAGTTGGTTAGTTTAACTTCCATCTTGTCACATTGGGTTTCAATCCCGTGGCGAATCGATAGATAGTAAGGGTCATTCACTTCAGCTTCTTGCTTGTAGTTATACAGAGCAAGGAAGTGATGATTTTGTTTTTTACTGCTAACGGCTTTTCGTGAGCTGCTGGTTTTGTATTCCAACTTCTCTGCAATTTCAAAGATACGCCTTTTGGTCTCTTCCTTGACGCTTAATGTTGGATCTTCATTGAGAACCCTTGAAACTGTAGCCAATGAAACATGTGCTTCAGTCGCGATATCTTTTAACGTTGCCATACTCACTTCCTGTTATTGGAACATTGCGCTGCTTTGAAATTGGTATTTAGTAAAAAAGCAATGCACCTCTTTATTCTACAGACCTATTGTAATCAAACTGGAAGTCATTGCATTAACTTTTAGTAAAATAAATGCTCAACTCCTCTATGATGTCTCAAATCTAACTATCTATAATTATCTTATTAAAATTCAATGAATTAGATGTGTTTGTTTATAGGTTCTCCCTATGTCACGTTCAGTAACAATGATACGAGTTAGTGTAAACGTTTACACTTCGTGGTTTTGATCACAGAATTATAGTCAAAATGGCTGCTACTATTTCTGGCATACGGTGCTACTGAGCTGAATGTCAGTTCGAGTTAGTCCAATAATGACGACAAAGAGAGGTTGATTGTGAAAGTACTGGTTACGGGCGGCATGGGTTACATCGGAAGTCATACATGTATTCAAATGATACAGGCGGGTATGGAGCCAATCATTGTTGATAACCTTTGCAACAGCAAAGAGCTAGTACTGGAGCGAATCGAATCATTGACCGGTAAGCGACCAACTTTTTATCTTGGCGACATTCGTGATCAATCTTTTCTAGATAGCGTTTTTTCAGAAAACGATATCCAAGCTGTGATTCACTTTGCTGGCCTGAAAGCGGTTGGGGAGTCGGTGTCCAAGCCTTTGGAGTACTACGATAACAACGTCAATGGATCATTAGTGTTAGCTCGCAGCATGAAGAAAGTGGGTGTGAAGAGCATTGTATTTAGCTCTTCGGCTACCGTTTACGGTGATCCAGAAGTGGTGCCAATTACTGAAAGCTCTCCAACGGGTGCAACAACTAATCCTTATGGTCGCAGTAAGTACATGGTCGAAGAATGTTTGAGTGATTTGTTCAACGCCGAAAACGACTGGAGCGTGACGTTACTGCGCTACTTTAACCCAGTTGGCGCCCATCCATCGGGCACTATGGGTGAAGACCCACAAGGTATCCCAAACAATCTGATGCCGTTTATTGCTCAAGTAGCGGTAGGTCGTCGCGACAAATTGGCTGTTTTTGGAAACGATTACCCAACAGTCGATGGCACAGGCGTTCGCGACTATATTCATGTTATGGATTTAGCGGACGGACACGTAGCCGCATTGAAAGCGGTTGGCGAGAAGGCGGGTTTACACATTTACAACCTAGGCACGGGCAAAGGCTCAAGCGTACTCGAGATGGTTGAAGCCTTCGCACAAGCATCGGGTAAGCCAGTTCCTTATGAACTTTGCCCACGCCGCGCTGGTGATATTGCTGAATGTTGGGCAAGCACTGAAAAAGCAGAGCGCGAACTTGGCTGGAAGGCGACGCGTAGCGTGATGGAGATGACAGCGGATACGTGGAATTGGCAGTCGAATAACCCACAAGGCTATTCCCCTTCGTAATTGAAGCCGCAGCGTTGTTAGCTGCAACTCCAATTTCTTTGGAGAATACAGATGAAGAGAGATTCCAGATATCTCGTCCCTCGATTCTGGAATGACGAATTTTAAAACTACGATTTCTGAACGTCATTCCCTACAGCGAGGAACGAGCGTGATAGGGAATCTCCTTGTAGAAGAATTATTCATCTTGGTTAATTGACCAAGACACAAAATTTGAGAGCAATCTAAACATGTCAAAAGTTGAATTTAACCCAGTAGACCATCCGCACCGTCGTTATAACCCATTAACGGGTCAGTGGATCTTGGTATCACCGCACCGAGCAAAGCGTCCTTGGAGTGGCCAAGATGAAAAACCATCGACTGCGCAGCTTCCTGCGTATGAGAAAGAGTGTTTCTTGTGCCCAACCAATACGCGTATTTCGGGCGATGAAAACCCAGATTACGACGGCACTTATGTATTCAGTAATGATTTCGCGGCGTTGATGCCTGACTCACCTGATGCTCCAGAGTCTGATAACCCTCTATTCAAGACTCAAGGTGTACGTGGGTTGAGCCGCGTGATCTGTTTTTCTCCAGACCACAGCAAAACGCTGCCGGAGCTTCCGGTAAACAAGATCCGTGGTGTTATCGATACCTGGAATGAACAGATTGAAGAGCTAGGTAAAGACTACCTGTGGGTTCAAGCGTTTGAAAACAAAGGTGAGACCATGGGCTGCTCTCAGCCACACCCACACGGTCAAATCTGGGCAAACAGCTTTTTACCCAACGAAATTGAACGCAAAGAGAAACTGTTAAAAGAGTACTTCGAACAACAAGGTTCTAATCTTTTAGTGGATTACGTTGAAGCTGAAATGAAAGACGGCTCTCGTACTGTGGTTGAAACCGAACATTGGATTGCTGTGGTGCCTTACTGGGCAGCGTGGCCATTTGAAACCATGTTGCTGCCAAAAACACACATCCGCCGTATGAGTGAACTGACTGACGAGCAGCGTGATGATTTAGCGCTTGCGATTAAGAAGCTGACGAGCCGTTACGACAACTTGTTCCAATGCTCATTCCCTTACTCAATGGGCTGGCACTATGCGCCGTTCTTCGAAGAAGGTACTGACATCGACCATTGGCAGCTACATGCGTTGTTCTACCCGCCACTGTTGCGCAGTGCTTCGGTTCGTAAATTCATGGTCGGCTACGAAATGTTGGCTGAGTCTCAGCGTGATTTAACCGCAGAACAAGCGGCGCAGCGTCTTCGTGATTTGAGTGACGTTCACTACAAAGAACAGTAATCGCCTGTTTCGTTGATAGTAAAACTAATCGATAACTCGGTTACTAAATAAAAGCGAGATTCCAGATTTCTCGTTCCTCGATTATGGAATGACGGCAGGTGAAAGGCCTATAAGTTAGGAGCTTAGGAGCTTAGGAGCTTAAGAGCTTAAGTTTTTAGGAGCTTAGGAGCTTAAGGTTTTAGAAGCTTAGAAGCTTAGAAGCTGATGTTGTCATTCCCTACCGTGAGAGACGAACGCGGTAGGGAATCTAAAAGAATTAAAGTGGTGCCGTGAAGGGGCCATAACCAATTGAACAAAGAGTTTAACCAGAGAATTTACTTATGTCTGACCTAATCCAAAACGTGAAAGCATCTTTTGAGCAAGTCCTTGGTTACCAAGCGACTCATATTATTCAAGCGCCAGGTCGTGTGAACCTGATTGGCGAGCACACTGACTACAACGATGGTTTTGTTCTACCGTGTGCCATTAACTACCAAACGGTAGTGGCAGCGGCTAAGCGTGACGACAACATCGTGCGCGTAGTATCAGTGGACTACGGAAATGCAGTAGATGAGTTCGATTTAACTCAAGAGATCACATTCCAACAAGAGAAGATGTGGGCTAACTACATTCGTGGTGTAGTGAAGTGCTTAAAAGGTCGTGGTTTTGAATTTACAGGTGCAGACATCTCTGTAACGGGCAACGTTCCTCAAGGTGCAGGTTTAAGTTCTTCTGCGGCACTGGAAGTGGTCATCGGTCAGACATTCAAGGTGCTTTACAACCTAGAGATCAGCCAAGCTGAAGTTGCATTGAATGGTCAGCAAGCCGAAAATGAATTTGTAGGCTGTAACTGCGGCATCATGGACCAAATGATATCAGCTGAAGGTCGTGCAAATCATGCGATGCTTTTGGATTGTCGTAGCCTAGAGACTCAAGCGGTTTCTATGCCAGAAGATATGGCTGTGGTTATCATCAACTCGAACAAGAAACGCGGCTTGGTCGACAGCGAATACAATACGCGTCGTGAACAGTGTGAAGAAGCGGCGCGCATCTTTGGTGTTCCTGCACTTCGTGATGTGACTATTGAACAGTTCAAAGCGAAAGAGTCTGAGTTGGATGAAATGGTCGCGAAACGTGCCCGTCACGTGATCACTGAAAATGACCGTGCCGTTGAAGCGGCTCAAGCTCTGCGTACTCATGACATGAAACGCATGGGCGAATTGATGGCTGAATCACATGCGTCAATGCGTGATGATTTTGAAATAACAGTCAAAGAAGTCGACACCTTAGTTGAGCTGGTAAAACACGTGATCGGTGACCAAGGTGGCGTGCGTATGACTGGCGGTGGTTTCGGTGGTTGTATTGTGGCATTGGTTCCACCTGCATTGGTTGATGAAATTAAAACAACCGTTGAGCAGAAATATAAAGCGGCGACGGGTCTAAAAGAATCTATTTATGTGTGCCAAGCGAAAGACGGAGCAGGCTTAGTTGAAGTAATCTAACGGCTTCGAGACTTAATATAGAGCTTACCAAGTAAAAAGATCATGGTAGGCCAAATGCTAAAGCCTTTATTTCAGGTAGAGGCTTTTTACTGGCACTAGAAGGAATTTAGAATGACACAAGAGCAAAACCTGCATCAATCCATGACACAAACTCCAGCCTATGATGGCCAACCCGTTCAGTTAGTGACGCTATCAAATACGTGTTGCATGGAAGTGACATTCATGGACATTGGTGCAACATGGTTGAGCTGTATCCTGCCAGTAAAGGGAAATAAAAGAGAGGTTTTGTTGGGTGTTAACTCAATGGAGAACTTCGATAAACAAGCCAGCTATATGGGCACAACCGTTGGTCGTTATGCTAACCGCATAGCCAATGGTCGTTTCAAAATTGATGGTCAAAACTACAAGCTGGAAACCAACCAAGCGGGCAATACTTTACATGGTGGTCCGAACGGTTTTGATAAACGTCGTTGGAATATTGCCGAGCAAACCGAAACGTCAGTGATGTTTACTCTTGAGTCTGCTGATGGCGACCAAGGGTTTCCGGGGAATTTGAATGTGTCGGTGCGTTATGACATTACCGAAGACAATCGAGTTTCCATTCATTACTCTGCGACCACAGACAAGCCAACCGTGGTCAACTTAACGAATCATGCGTACTTCAACCTACTTGGTGCAGAAGCCGGGCACGATTGTTTGTCACACATTGTGAGCATCAACGCCAATCAGTTCTTACCGACCAACTCGGTAGGTATTCCACTAGGCAATCTTAAATCGGTGAAATCGACTAGCTTCGACTTCAATCAGCCTATGATGATCTCAGAGCGTTTGTTGGGTGATGAACAGCAGAAAGCAGCAAAGGGTTACGACCACTCTTTCTTATTGGCTGACGGCTGTAAGCGCACTCAATGCGCCGCTACCGTAACGTCACCGGATGCGCTCGTCACACTAAAAGTATTTTCAACTAAACCTGCGATGCAGCTATACACCGGAAACTGGCTTGGTGGTACACCAAACCGAAGTGGTGGCAGCTATGAAGATTACGCTGGTTTGGCGTTAGAAACCCAGTTCTTACCTGACTCTCCTAACCACCCAGAGTGGAAGCAGGACAGTTGTATTCTCAAGCCTGAACAAGAATATAACTACCGTACCTGTTACCAGTTTGAATTTTCGGGGGATTCTTCAAACTAGTACGCTCTAGCTCAAAACGGTTATGCCAATTGCTTTTGTTTGTGAATAGAACGATGTGAGTTATCGCGTTGTTCTTAGGGGATGAGCAAAAGTGGCGCTCAACAAGAGTGCGGTTTATTAAGCGCGATTGTTGGGTATCCGAGTAAGGTAGGAAAGCCCTAACAGAAGCGATTCTGTTAGGGCTTTTTTTTGTTTGTTGTTTGGTGAGTTGACCAGAACTTAGATTTTCTCTACCGAATTACGGCGCACCAAAGTCGGAGAGAACATCATTGGCTCCGTTGAGGTGTTTTCACCTTTGGCTAAGTGCAACGCGAGTCGTGTCGCTTTCTCTGCCATCATCTGAATCGGGTAGCGAATGGTGGTTAGCTTTGGATGAACATAGCGTGCAATCAAGCCATCATCGAAACCGATGATCGACATTTTGTCCGGCGCTTGAATACCGTTTTCATCTAGGACAGACAAAGCACCTGCCGCCATGTAATCGTTGTACGCAACAATGCCTGTGATCGGCAGAGACTTGGTTAATAGGTTAGTCATCGCGTATTCACCCCCTTCACTGGTGGGAGCTGAGTACTCAATATAGCTGTCAGATAACGCTATTTTGTAATCCGAGAGTGCTGACAAGTAACCTTGTACACGCTCATCGGCATCTTCAATGCTGTGCGATGAAGCGATACAGGCAATATTTTTATGACCATGACGGATCAGATATTCAGTCGCAAGATACGCGCCTTTCTTGTTGTCCAAGAAAATACAACGGTTGGCAATCTCAGCAATATAGCGATTGATCAGCACTAAGCCTTTTACTTCTTTTGCATAGGCAATCAGTTCTTCGTCTGTCAGGCCTTTTGAATGGATCACTAAGGCGTCGCAACGGCTATTGATCAGTAACTCAATCGCTTGTCTTTCTTCTTCACGATCGTGTGAGCCATTACCGACGAGGATATGCTTTCCGTTCTCACGAGCGACATTATCGACAGCCTTAACCAGCGTGCCAAAAAAAGGATCGGAGATATCACCAACCAACACACCGACGGTATTGGTGCTCTGGCTTACCAGCGCGCGAGCATTGGCATTCGGGCGATAGCCGAGTTTAGACATCGCTTTGGTGACGGATTCAATTGAGTTCGCACTTGCCTTCGGAGACTTATTCACGACTCGAGATACGGTTGCAACAGAAACACCAGCTTCTCTTGCGACATCTTTAATTGTTGCCATTTTTAACCTCTATACATTGCTGCATCTATTTAACACCGACAATGAGTGCAAGGCAACGAAACTCTCATTTTACTTCCAGTAATGAGATCTTTACCGCTTGTAATTATTAGGCTTAATGCTAGTGTAAACATTTACATTTTACTTAATTTTAGTAAATGATTTAATGAGTGAAAATAAATCAATATAGGAAGTGAGAAATGGATACTGTCTCTTATGGTGACTTTGCTAAGTTAGAAATGCGTGTCGGTAAGATCATTGAAGTTGTGCGTCATGAAAACGCAGATAAGCTTTACATCGTGCAAGTGGATATCGGTGAGAAGACGCTACAAACGGTGACCAGCCTAGTGCCTTACTACACCGAAGAAGAGTTGATGGGTAAGCAGGTTGTTGTTTTGTGTAATCTAGCGAAGGCGAAGATGAGAGGCCACACTTCTGAGTGCATGTTGTTATGTGCCGAAACGGAAGATGAATCTGAAAGTGTATTGCTGACACCGGAACGTGCGATGCCTGCAGGTATTCGTGTCGTTTAAGATCGTTTTAGGTTGGAGAGCGATCGAGCTCACCAACCTAGATTAACTGGCGATTTAGATTAATTAACGATGTACATCCGTTACCAACGTATATTCATTAGCAACGTATATCCATTAATAACGTACATCAACTAGCTGCGAACAGTCAGTATCAAGCCATCAATCACACTGTGGTGGTGATCTGAAACCCCAGCAAGATTGCCGTATTTAGGCTGGTGGCGATCATTTTCTAATGGGTGATGCCAACCTTGTGTGTGTTGAACAAAGTGCGCCGCAAAGCTTTCAGACACTTCTAAACATCCAGCTAAGACCGTATCGACATAGGTTTGAACGATAGGGCTGTTTTCGCAAGGTGCTTGAATCTCGTCTTTGATGTAAACCCAGATCGCTTGATCCTGTTTAAACTTATTTTGGCTTTCTATCTGAGAGGCCTTTAATTCGATTCGGTGATAACCACGCTCACGGCGATCAAACTCAGTCAGCGCAATATCATCCACTTCAAGTAAAACTCCATTCACTTGTCCCTCACCGAGATTGACGATCAAAGGTGACAAAACATAGCTGTCATCGATCTTACTCCAATGACGAACTAGGCCATGCACTATCGCAGGAATCGCTTGTCCTGTTTGACCTGTGAGTTGACGAGAAGAGGAGTTGATCAAGCTACCATAACCAAAAATATACATCGCGTTCCCTGTCTGTTCTTTTGTATTTGAGACTAGTCTTACTATATGTTTGGCTTCATCAAATGTCAGTAGTTTTTTACTTTGCACACTTATGAGTCTAAATGACTTTTATGGGGTGTGTTTAATTGACACTTTTTTGAAGCCTAAAGACTCCTTGTTGCTTGTTTTTATTGGCTTTATACCTTTGGCGCGTTTCATGCATTACGTTAGGTCATATTGCAGTGATGATTACTGCATCATGAATTTGACTATGAAATAGCAATTCCCAGAAGCCACTCTTGGCTTGTTATCTGAAATAAGGAATGAGTTTGTTAAATATCACAGATAAAAGTGTAGAAGATGCGATTCCTGCATATCTTCGATTAGGTTTTAGACCTTTCTTCTTTTTAGGCAGTCTCTATGCTGTGATCGCGATTGTCGCTTGGGTCATCATGTTCCAAAACGGTCAGCCAGAAATGCTAAAAGTACCGGCGCTTTGGTGGCACGTACATGAAATGCTATTTGGCTTTGCCATGGCGATTGTGGTCGGTTTTGTGTTAACTGCGGTGCAAACGTGGACGGGCGTCAATGGAACCAAACACTATCGATTAGCGGTACTGGTTGGTTTGTGGTTAGCACCTCGTATTCTGTTTTGGACCCCCGCACCGTTATGGCTGATCTCATCGGTTGAGGCGTTGTTCTTAATCTTCGCCGCTTACGAAATTGGTTTCCGAGTTGTTAAATCGAAAGGCTGGAAGAATCTATTCTTTGTGCCGCTGTTTATATTGGCTATCGTGGCGAACTTTGCTAGTTACGCAACCATTAAGGGGATGCCTCCATTCCCGTCGTCTGCAGTTTGGCAAGCGATGTTGTGGTGGTTTACCTTGCTGCTATCAGTGATGGGTGGGCGAGTTATTCCGTTCTTCACGGCACGTCGCTTCGATTTTGAAAAAGCACAACCACTGGTTTGGTTAGAATGGTTAGCGAATCTACCTTTGGTTGGCTTATTTGTATTGAGCTTCTTCCCATTGACCTTTGCTCAAGTCGGCAATGAGTTGATGGTATTTGCAGGTGTGACTCAGTTGGTGCGCTTTATCCGCTGGAAGCCTTGGACTACGTTATCTGAACCCTTGGTGTGGTCGCTGCATGCGGCTTACCTATGCATCCCTTTAAGCTTGCTGCTACGTGGTTTATTAGACAACCCGTTCGCGAGCCACAACATGCTGCACTTGTTTGCGATTGGCGGTTTGAGTGGGTTAATTCTTGCGATGATTACGCGTGTGACAATGGGGCACACGGGTCGTGCAATCTATAAAGGGCCAAGTATGGCGTTAGCGTTCTCGGCTATTTTTATCGCGGCTTTGGTTCGCAGCGTAGGTGTGACTTTCTTCCCTGCGTATTTATTTGAGATGGTGAACATCAGCGCGGGTTTATGGACGTTAGCATTCGGGTTGTTTATCTGGAAGTTCGGCATGATGCTTTTAACGCCAAGAGTGGATGGTCACCCAGGCTAAGCCTATTGATTTTCGAACCCATTTTGAAAGGGAAGCACTGAGCTTCCCTTTTTTGATCGCAGCAAAGCTCCATTCTCAAAGATCCATTCTCTTAGTGAGTATTCTCGGCAAGATATTGGCGCACTTGTGCAATGAGACCTTCTTTGGCGTGAGGCGAGATGAAACTCGCTTCGACAGCATTAATACTGAATTGCGCTAATTCGTTTTTCGTCAGTGGATGAGCATTGGTGACGGCGAGGAAGTTATCATTCATATAGCCGCCGAAGTAAGCCGGATCATCGGAATTGATGGTGACGCACAGCCCTTTTCTCAGCAACTCGACGATATTGTGTTCTTGCATGGTGTCGAAGACCTTTAGCTTGGTATTCGATAGCGGGCATACGGTCAGCGGTGTGCGTTTAGCGATTAGCTGTTCCATCAAGTCTTCATCTTCTACACAGCGAACGCCATGATCAATACGGGTGATGCCTAATAAGCTCAGTGCGTCACTAATATTTTGCGCAGGGCCTTCCTCTCCGGCGTGCGCGACGGTCAGGAACCCTTGGTTGATCGCCTCTTGGAACACATGCTTAAACTTCTCCGGCGGGTTTCCTTCTTCCGACGAATCCAGCCCGACGGCAATGATCTTATCTTTGTAGGGAAGGGCTTGTTTGAGTGTTTCAAAAGCGCTGTCTTCATCAAGATGGCGCAGAAAGCACATGATCAGCTGGCTGCTGATCCCTAGTTCTTGCTCGGCTTGATTCAAAGCTTGAGTAATCCCATTTATGATGACTTCAAAGGCAATGCCACGTTCGGTGTGAGTTTGAGGGTCAAAAAAGATCTCAGTATGAACCACATTATCTTGTTGGCACTTGAGTAGATAAGCCCAAGTCAGGTCATAGAAATCCTGTTCATGAATCAGTACGTTAGCGCCTTGATAATAGATATCGAGAAAAGACTGAAGGTTGTGGAATTGGTACGCGTCTCTTACTTGGTCTGGGCTATCAAAGGGAATCGACACGTTATTGCGCTTGGCCAGTTGGAACATCAGCTCAGGTTCTAGCGTGCCTTCAATATGTAAATGCAGCTCAACCTTGGGTAAATGTTTGATGAAGCTATCCATAGCAACTCCTTAGCTATTTTAATTATGGGCGGAGTAGGCGAGACAGTAGAGTCTGTAAACCTGAACCTGCAGGTTATCTCTTTCATTTATCTCTGTTTGAGCATAGTTCATTTCATTGTTGTCGATAAAACTGCACAGAAGTTGATGATGAATCGAGAGTTACGAACCCATTGAAATCCGGCGCAAACGATTTGCAGCATGGGAGTGTGATCCGCTGCAAATATTTGCAGCAATATTCATTGATTTGTGCTCTAATACCGCGCTTACCAAGGGATGGTGTTAAAAGATGCTCACTTAGATGGAGTTATCAAAGTGACCGATCCCTTAATGATCTCCCTTAGGAAAAAATAGAACATGTCTAAGAACAAAAAATTTGATATCCGCCTTACAGAAAAACGCAACGGTTGGTGTGCAGAGATTACTCGTCAAGTAACGTCTCGCAGCACAACAGTATCTAAGCGTGAGTCTGGTTTCGAAACTGAAGCTCTAGCACAAGAGTGGGCAGAGAAAGAGCTAGCATCTTTCATCTCAAACCAAGCTGAACGTAACGAGCGTAAATCAGAGCAGCGTAAAGAGCGTGACGAACTACGTCACACTAAAGAGCTTAAAGCTGAGCAAGCACGTGAAGCACGCGCAAAAGCTCGTGAAGAAGAGCAAGAAGACGCTGAGTAATCCAGTGCACAATTAATTTACAGGTCCCTTAATTTTAAGATAAGGGACAAGTAAAAAAAGCCCCGATATAGCTTTTCTCTTTCTAGTTAAAAGTTTATCGGGGCTTTTTCATTTGTGGCGTATTAGTCTGGATCACGTAACCACTCATGGCTGGTGGCTAAGTATCTGATTCACTAATTACCCGAATTCGGTCCTAGTTGTTTAGCGCTGTCAGCCAATCGTCTTCCGCGACTTCTTCAATGTAACTCTCTACAGACTGTCCCACTTCATCATCATCTTGCTTGAAGTAAGCAATGTGGAATACTGCGTCACCTTCGTTTACCAACGGTAGAGTTTGTTGACCAATCACGATACCGCCTTTAGTGGTGATTACTTGGCCTTCTTGGTGACCCAATGGAGAACTGATGTAAGCCAGGGTTTGTCCTGCTTCAACTTGTTCGCCAAGCCTTACCATATTACGCAAAATGCCGTCTGATTCAGCGCGGATCCAACTGGTCGATTTACTCAATACTGGCTCTGGTAACTTCTTACGGTTAGGGCGTAGCATACCGATTTCTTTCATCACTTGATGTACGCCAAGGTAACCCGCACGAATCGCTAGGTGATCAAAACGCAGCGCTTCACCACCTTCGTAAGTTAATACAGGAATACCTAGCTTTTCCGCTTCGCTGCGCAATGAACCATCACGCAGTGGAGAATCTATGATCACGGGTGTTGCGAACGCTTTTGCGATGCGCAGTGTTTCAGGGTTCGACAGGTTTGCACGGATCTGTGGCAAGTTAGTACGGTGAATCGCACCCGTGTGAAGATCCAGAATGTAATCACAGTGCTTCGCTACGTTCTCAAAGAAGGTGTGAGCGATGCGTGATGTCAGTGATCCTTTCTC
This sequence comes from Vibrio sp. G-C-1, assembly GCF_021728015.1. Classification (NCBI taxonomy): domain Bacteria; kingdom Pseudomonadati; phylum Pseudomonadota; class Gammaproteobacteria; order Vibrionales; family Vibrionaceae; genus Vibrio; species Vibrio sp. G-C-1. Next base: position 295,510 of record NZ_JAKKCR010000005.1, read on the forward strand.
ACTTCCAGGGAAGCAACGGTTCAGGTCACGACGGTCTGGTAGGTAACGAGACTTATGGATAAAACCAAATACGTTAACGATAGGCACAACAAGTAGTGTTCCTTTCAGTTTTTTTGGATCAATCGCATTGGTCAGTTGTCGTGCAATCTCAACACCGTTTAGTTCATCTCCGTGGATCGCCGCGTTTACCATCAGTGTTGGGCCCGCTTGGCGACCATGAATAATTTCAATCGGGATTGAAAGTGGAGAATGCGTGTAAAGCTGAGCCGCTTGCAGTTCAATCTCCATTCTCTGTCCTGGCTGAACAGTATAACCAAGTAATTCGAAGGGTTGATTAGGTTTTAGTCTTGCCATTTAGGTTGTTCTCAACATGGTGATAATTCGTTAACACGGAATGTATCAATCGTTGATTTTTAGTACGAATCAATCGCTTTACGGTGACGACAAAACTTTTTTATGGAGGCGTTTCTTAATTGGTTTCTGTTTTTGATTTGGCTAGTTAGAAGGGGTTTAGAATTGTGAATTTCCTGACAATACATTGATTTAACGCTGATATTTATTGTTCGGTTGGTTGGTATTATCCATCGCCATTTTTTGGCGGCCAAATTCAAATATCGAGATTAAAATGAAAAAAACAATTTCAAAAGTTGTAGCACTAGCAGTGGTATCTGTTGCTCTATCTGGCTGTGTGGGTAGTAATGCAGTAACCGGTTATCTAATGAAGTTTAACGTGAAGGCTGTTGATAACCGTTACGCTCGTGGTGGTTTGAACATACTACTTGCACCTGCGTATGGTCTAACGGTTGCTGCCGATTACCTAGTATTCAACTCACTAGAGTTCTGGACGGGTAGCAACCCATTAACAGGTGCTCCGCACATCTTTGATACTAAGACTGATACTTACCTTGATATCAACGATCAGCTTGATAAGTCACTGACTGAGGCGCCAGTAGGCCCGATCACGAGTGCCGATATGATTGAGAAAGGTCAAATGCAGCAGATCGACGAAAACACTATCCAAATGGACATCACTTACCAATCTGGTGAGCGTGCGACGTTAATCGGTGTTCGTGAAGGCGAGATGGTGACGTACTTCATCGACGGCGAAGTAGTGGCACAAACTTCAATTGATGAGCTAGAAAGCTACGCGGCTTCACGCGCTTAATTATTTATTTAGTCACAAGTAGCAGTGACAAAGATTAGATACAAAAACAGGTACTCATTGAGTACCTGTTTTATTTTGTTCTTAATAAACGGTGTTTACTGAAAAGTGCTATTTATTGAAGAGCCCATTTCTTGGAAAACACCATTTACTGAAAAACACTAGCGAATCGATTTATGCTTTTTCTGGGATCGCAGCAAGCAGTGCAACCATTTGGTTCCAGAACAGCTCAACTGTGTCGATCTTCACTTTCTCATCAGGAGAGTGTGGGAACTTGATCGTTGGGCCGAAAGAAACCATATCCATGTTCGGGTAAGGTTCTTTGAACAGACCACACTCAAGGCCAGCATGGATAACCATGATGTTTGGCTTGTGACCGTAGATGCCTTCGTACATGTCGCGGAAGATATGCATGATCTCTGAATCTGCGTCTGGTTTCCAACCTGGGTAAGCACCAGAGAACGCGATGTTAGCGCCTGCTAGTTCAGCAACAGAGTGAAGCATACTTTCTACTTGGCTACGACCAGAGTCGATAAGAGAACGGATCAAGCAAAGTACTGTGATTGAATCTTCTTCTGTTGTGATAACACCTACGTTTAGAGACGTTTCAACAACACCTTCAATCTCGTCACTCATACGAATCACGCCGTTTGGACATGCGTTAAGTGCCGCGATAAAGCGAGCTTGGTCTGCTGACGCTAGTGCGCCCATTTCTACAGAAGCTTCTTCATTGAAAGTCACGATGCTGTCTTCTACTTTACCTAGCTCTGTTGAAAGCAGCTCAGTGTAGTAGTTGTATAGCGAAGCTAATTTCTCTTGGTTTGCAGCAGGAACCGCAACCGTTACGAAGCCCTCACGAGGGATCGCATTACGAAGGCTACCACCTTTGAATTCTACGATGCGAAGGTCTAGCTCTTTTGCGTGACCCGCTAGGAAGCGAGCAATCAGTTTGTTTGCGTTTGCACGACCGGTGTGGATGTCACAACCAGAGTGACCGCCTTTTAGGCCTTTTAGCGTTAGCTTGCGTGTTACGAAGTCAGCTGGAATCGCATTACGTGCAATTTCAAATGTCATTGCGCCGTCGATACCGCCCGCACAACCCATGTACACTTCGCCTTCTTGCTCTGAGTCAGTATTAAGAAGGATATCGCCTTCTAACCAACCCGCTTCAAGACCGAACGCGCCAGTCATGCCTGCTTCTTCATCTACAGTGAGTAGAACTTCGATAGGGCCATGTTGGATTTCGTTTGAAGCAAGAACGGCTAAGCAAGAAGCCATTCCCATGCCGTTATCAGCACCAAGCGTTGTGCCTTTTGCTGTAACCCATTCGCCATCGATGTATGGCTGGATTGGATCTTTTGTAAAGTCGTGATCAGTGTCTTCGTTCTTTTGTGGAACCATATCGATGTGAGCTTGTAGCACGACACCTTTTTTGTTTTCCATACCCGGCGTTGCTGGCTTTTTGATGAATACGTTGCCCGTTGGGTCGCGACGTACATCTAGGCCTTGCTCTGTTGCCCACGCAATAATGTATTGAGCAAGCTCCTCTTCATGTTTCGAAGGGTGCGGGATTGAACAAATTTTATCGAAAAACTGCCAAATAGGGGCAGGGGACAATTTACTGATCTCAGAATGGAATTCAGACACGGATGACTCCTTTTTTATTTGATAACCATATATTTAGGATTTCTATAGGTAAAAACTTAGAATAAAAATCTAAAATATGGGTCTGTTTTGATGGCAACAGCATACCACTTGAGCGTTTTGACGAGTAGCGGTTATAAACCTCAAATACCTCAAATTTTGAAAGCGATCTTGTCCATCTGATCATAATTAAGAGACTTGATGCTTATAAATGGCGCGAGCAAACGTTTGTTTAATTCTGTTTTGTAATTTAATTACATGAATAAGTTTTCAAAATAACAATAATTGGTCAAAAGTGTGACGTAGAGCAAAAAATACTTGTAATCTTTTTTCTTTAGGGTATATTAATAACCAACTTCTGAGATGAAGAGTAAATGCTCAAAGGATGAGTCCGTTTTATCGCCTCCAAGGAACCGAGAAATCAAATTCGTTTTTTATTGATTTATTAAGGTGATAGTTATGAAAGGTTTACCATCTGCAATGTTCTGGATTAACAGCTCTGTTTACACTAGCAACTTTGCATACCCTACAAGCTTTGGTTACTAATACCGTAAGCATGTAACTCGAACAGTTTTGTTCACCCCTATATATTGGAATTCTTTTACAGCCCTTTTGGTTGACAGATTCTACCGCCACTCAGTTTTGAGTGGCGTTTTTTTTTGCCTGCTACTTTTCCAAACCGCTTTCGCTTGTCACTTTCTTTGCTGTTCTGAGTGGTTGTTTTTTAAACGCCAAAATATCAATTTGCGTCTTATTACTGATCCTGTTGAAAAATACACAACTCTTGTGGGTTTAAATTGAGAATATGATGGCTACATTCTCAATGGAAATAACCGATGGTTGAAAAAACAACCAAGTAATCTCATCGCATTTATTGAATTTAATTAATTGTTTTTAATAGTTATTTTTCTTGTTGTTCTTCGTTTTTAATCGCTTTGTTTCATACGGCATTCTGATAAATATCGATTAGAGCCTTAATTCTATCTGGAATTTGTTATTTGATAACTTTATAATCCACAGCCAATCGTTTACGCAACCGTTTACTTTTTACCCTTATAGGATTCGATAATGTTCGAAAAGCTATTCAAACTCAGTGAAAATGGCACCAATGTGCGCACTGAAATCATCGCAGGTCTAACCACCTTCCTAACAATGGCTTACATCATTTTTGTAAACCCAATGATTCTAGCTGATGCTGGTATGGACCATGGCGCTGTATTTGTAGCAACCTGTTTAGCGGCTGCAATTGGCTGTTTCATCATGGGCTTTGTTGCTAACTACCCAATTGCTCAAGCTCCAGGCATGGGTTTGAACGCATTCTTTACCTACGCTGTTGTAATGGGTATGGGTTATACGTGGCAAGTTGCTCTGGCAGCGGTTTTCGTATCAGGCGTGATCTTCATCTTCTTAAGTATCTTTAAGATCCGTGAATGGATTATCAATTCGATCCCTATGTCTCTGCGTGTTGGTATCTCTGCGGGTATCGGTCTTTTCCTAGCATTTATCGCGCTTAGCAATGCAGGCATCGTTGTTTCTAATCCAGCGACTAAAGTTTCACTGGGCGATATCACTGCGATTGCGCCAATGTTAGGTGCGCTTGGTTTCTTCATTACTATTGCTCTTGTACACCGTGGTGTGAAAGGCGCAGTAATGATCGCGATTCTCGCTATCACAGCGATTGGTATTGCGATCGGTGACGTTCAATACGGCGGCATCATGTCGACACCACCAAGCCTTGCTCCTACATTCATGCAGCTAGATTTCTCTGCTGTATTTGAAATCGGTATGATTTCAGTTGTATTCGCATTCTTGTTCGTCGATTTGTTCGATACCGCGGGTACCTTGGTTGGTGTTGCAACGAAAGCAAACCTAATCAAAGAAGACGGTAAACTACCGCGCTTGAACAAAGCACTGCTTGCTGATTCTACCGCAACATCTATTGGTGCATTGCTAGGTACATCAAACACAACTTCTTATGTTGAGAGTGTTGCGGGTGTTGCTGAAGGCGGTCGTACCGGTCTAACTGCGGTTGTTGTTGGTATCTTATTCCTACTGGCTCTTTTCTTCTCGCCACTTGCAGGTATGATTCCGGCTTACGCAACATCAGGTGCACTTTTCTATGTAGCAATTCTGATGATGTCTGGCCTAGTTGGCATTGATTGGCGTGATCTTACGGAAGCCGCACCAGTCGTGGTAACATGTCTGCTTATGCCGCTGACGTACTCTATCGCTGAGGGTATCTCACTAGGTTTCATCGCTTACGCTGCAATTAAGCTGCTAAGTGGTAAAGGTCGCGACGTTTCACCTGCTGTGTGGGTAATGTCGGTTATCTTTATTCTTAAATACATTTTCGCTTAATCGTCTAGATTTCTGCTTAATCGCTGAAGAGGCTATGTAAGGCATAGCCTCTAATAACATGACAAAATTATTAGGTTTTATACTATGAGCAACAAATTCGTTATCACTTGGGACAACATGCAGACTTACTGCCGTCAACTTGCTGAAAAGCAAATGCCAGCAGAGCAGTGGAAAGGCATCTGGGCAGTAAGCCGTGGTGGTTTGGTTCCTGGTGCAATCTTGGCTCGCGAACTGGGTATTCGTCACGTAGATACGATTTGTATTTCTAGCTACGACCACGATCACCAACGTGATATGACAGTCGTTAAAGCACCTGAAGGTGACGGCGAAGGCTTCCTAATCGTTGAAGATCTTGTTGATAGTGGTGATACTGCACGTAAGCTTCGCGAAATGTACCCTAAAGCGAAATTGATCGCTGTATGTGCTAAGCCATCTGGTGCTGATTTACTAGACGAGTACATCGTGGATATTGCTCAAGACACATGGATTGAGCAACCTTGGGATACTAGCCTAAGCTACGTTGAGCCGGTAAATCGCAAGTCAAAATAAGTGTAAACTTAGTTTTTTGAGAAATGACCCTTTATAGGGTCATTTTTTTTTATATGATTAGTAACAACCATTTCTTATTAAGTATCCCAATGTCTGAATCAGAAGAAACGAGCTCGAACCTTTCGGAAACCTTGTTTGTAAAGCACAAGCAGGCCAAAGAGACCTCAATGCTTACTCGCTACATGCCAAGTTCTGAAGAACTGCTGGATAAAAAGCGTGAAGAGCAGAACTCATCTTGGTATCGAAACCTAAGACGTCTTCAGTGGGTATGGCAAGGCGTTAACCCGATAGAGCAAGAAGCGGTATTGGCACGCATCGCGTCATCCGATAATTCTCGTACCACTGATGAGTGGTTAGATACCGTGATGGGCTACCGCAGCGGTAACTGGGCATACGAGTGGACCAAGCTGGGCATGCAGCACCAAAATCGCTCGAATGAAAAGAGCGGCGAAGAAATGGCTGAAGAGTTGTTTTCAGCATCGCTGTGTTTCAGCATTGCGGGCTACCCACATCTAAAGAACGATAACCTTGCTGCTCAGGCACAGGTATTAGCGAATGCGGCGTATTCTGAAGCGATCAAACACACTAAATTGATCGTCAAACAAATCGAAGTGCCGTATCAAAACAAAAAGATTAAGGCGAACTTACATCTAACCAAAACAGACAAACCACAACCTGTCGTGATCGTGAGTGCAGGTTTAGATAGCCTGCAAACAGACATGTGGCGTTTGTTTAGAGATTACCTAGCACCGAAAAATATTGCGATGCTAACGATTGATATGCCATCGATAGGGCACAGTTCGCACTGGCCACTAACCGAAGACTCTTCTTGCCTGCATCAAGCCGTGTTGAATGAACTGCCTAACATTCCATGGGTGGACCATCATAAAGTCGGTCTGTTTGGTTTCCGATTCGGTGGTAACGCGATGGTGAGGTTGTCCTTCCTTGAGCAACATAAACTCAAAGCGTGTATCTCTTTAGGGGCTCCGATCCACGATATCTTTGTTCATGCCGACAAACTAAAGCAGATGCCTAAGATGCACTTGGATGTATTGGCTTCGCGTCTTGGTAAAGGGGCGGTGGATATCAATAGCCTTTCTGGACAACTGATGGCTTGGTCATTGAAGGTGCAAGGCTTGCTGGCTAACAGTAAAACCAGTGTTCCTATTTTGGCATTGGCTTTGGAAGGTGACCCTGTTTCACCGCATCTGGATAATCAACTGGTTGCTATTTACAGTGATTACGGCAAAGCGAAGAAAATCAAAACCAAATCAATTACACAGGGGTATGAGCAATCCCTCGAATTAGCGATAAAGTGGCTTGAGGATGAATTATTTAGATGACATTTCTCCGAAATTAGTTAAGCATGAAAAGTGTACAAAGTAAGTACCTGATACTCAGAGAAAATTTATAAAATCCAACTGCGTGCTTTCTACGTATTGCCGTCTGAGTAACGTCATTCTTAACATTGAAATGGAGATTCAATATGTCAGAAGTGACACAACAACCTACGCATTATCGCTTGTTAAACGTTTTAAAGGCTATTGGGCCTTACTTGAGGGAGCCGCAATCAGAAGATGGTCATTACATTTTTGATTGCTTGTCTGTGTGTGTGAACGATAAAAAGTCACCAGAAGAGCGTGAGTTCTGGGGCTGGTGGTTAGAGTTGGATAAGTCGGAAGAAGGATTCTCGGCGAAGTACAACACGGGTAAATACAACATTGATGGTAACTGGGATCCTTTGCCATTACCTAAAAAGGCGATCGCTGAGGTGTCTCGAACTCAAGAAGCCTTTCACCAAAAGCTGGTTGACGAACTTCAAAAGAAATTTGAAATCGGCGTTCAGTTAGACGAAGAGTCTGTCGAATTCGTCTGATTTTGAAGGTTACTCTTCTCTATAAAGCAAAAAGGTGCGATTTCGCACCTTTTCTGCTTGTGAATTCCCCTGTTGATTGCTAAAACATCACCTCTTATTTGTTTTATTCATAAAAGACTTCATGACAACAAATCATCAAAGCGGGACAACAACACAGCGTAAAACTGTCGTTGTTAAACTGGGTACCAGTGTCTTAACTGGTGGAACATTGGCATTAGACCGCGCTCACATGGTTGAGCTGGTTCGTCAATGTGCTGAATTAAAAAAACAAGGCCACTCTGTGGTTATGGTTTCGTCTGGCGCAATTGCGGCCGGACGTGAGCACCTTGGTTACCCCGCACTTCCCAACTCAATGGCGAGCAAACAATTGCTTGCGGCAGTTGGGCAAAGTCAGTTGATTCAAGTTTGGGAGTCTTTGTTTGCTATCTATGGCCTTAAGATTGGCCAGATGCTACTAACTCGTGCTGATCTCGATGATCGCGAGCGTTTTCTGAATGCACGTGACACGATCAACGCGCTCGTTGAGCACGATATTATTCCGGTAGTAAACGAAAACGACGCAGTAGCCACGAATGAAATTAAAGTGGGCGACAACGATAACTTGTCGGCACTGGTTGGTATTTTATGTGGCGCTGATAAGCTTTTGTTACTCACTGACCAAAAAGGCCTGTTTACCGCAGACCCTCGTAAAGACCCAAATGCTGAGCTCATCAAAGAAGTGAAAACTATTGATGACACACTGCGTAAGATCGCAGGCGGAAGTGGTACTACGTTAGGTACTGGCGGCATGGCGACAAAACTGCAGGCAGCTGATATTGCTCGTCGTGCGGGTATTGAAGTGATTATTGCTGCGGGCAGTGCTGAAAATGTGGTGTTTGATTCATTGAGTGACAACCCACAAGGCACGCGTTTCTTGCCTTTAGCTGAAGCGCTTGAAAACCGTAAACGTTGGATTCTAGCAGGCCCAGCTTCTGCTGGTGACATCGTAGTCGACGATGGAGCGGTGAACGCAGTTAACACTAAAGGCAGTAGCTTGTTGGCGAAAGGGGTTGTTCGAGTTAAAGGCGAATTTTCTCGTGGTGAAGTCACCCAAGTCACAGACAGTAAAGGCAAAGTCATTGCACGTGGTATCGCCAGTTATTCAAGCCAAGACCTAGCAAAAATAGCAGGCAAGCACAGTAAAGATATTGGCGACATTCTTGGATACGATTATGGGTCAGAAGTCATTCACCGTGACGACCTTGTTGTAATCCAAGAGTAGCTCGTGATGATAAGGCGAATCGCCTTTTTACATCCAAAGACAGACAGAATTTAGGGAGAGTTAAACGTGGATTTAACTAACATGGGTATTGCAGCAAAAGACGCTGCTTTCCACCTAGCGACCGCATCTACGGCGCAAAAGAATAAAGCATTGGCGATCATCGCTGATGAGCTAGAAGCAAACGCTGCAACGATTCTAGAAGCGAATGCAAAAGATATCGAACTTGGCCGTGCTGCAGGTCTGACTGATGCACTATTAGATCGTCTGTTGCTCAACGAAGAGCGCTTAACCGGTATCGCTAACGATGTTCGTAACGTGATTAGCCTGAACGACCCTGTGGGCAGCGAAATGGACAGTAAGGTACTGGAAAACGGTATGTCACTGTCTCGCCGCCGTGTGCCACTTGGTGTGGTTGGTGTTATCTATGAAGCGCGTCCAAACGTAACCATCGATATTGCAGCACTGTGTCTGAAAACTGGTAACGCAAGCATTCTACGTGGTGGTAAAGAGACGTTCTTCTCGAACATGGAGCTGGTTAAAGTGATCCAGTCTGCATTAGAGAAAGCGGAACTTCCAGCTGCTTCTGTTCAGTACATCGAGAAGCCTGATCGTGAACTCGTTTCTCAACTGCTTAAACTGGACGACTACGTGGATATGATCATTCCTCGTGGCGGCGCTGGCCTGCACAAGATGTGTAAAGAGAACAGCACCATCCCAGTAATTATCGGCGGCTTTGGTATCAGCCATATCTTCGTTGATGAAAGCGCTGATCTGGAGAAGTCTGTTGATGTGGTTGAAAACTCGAAAGTTCAACGTCCATCTGCATGTAACTCATTGGATACGCTGCTAGTGCATGAAGCGGTTGCTGAAGCTTTCTTAGCGCAGCTAACACAGCGTTTAGCGGGCAAGGTTACCTTGGTTAGCGATGCCAGTGCAAAATCACTGCTAGCAGGTTTTTCAGACCAACGTGATGCGGTTGAAGGCGACTTTGACACTGAATGGCTAAGCTACACGCTAGGCGTGAAAGTGGTAGCGGATGTGGCAGAAGCGATTGACCACATGCGTGTACACAACGCGAGTCACTCAGATGCGATCATGACCAATAGCCTAGAGAGCTCAGAGCGTTTTATTAACTCTGTCGGTTCTGCTGCGGTTTATGTGAATGCTTCAACACGTTTTACTGATGGCGCACAGTTTGGTTTAGGCGCTGAAGTTGCCGTGTCTACTCAGAAATTGCATGCTCGCGGCCCAATGGGCTTAGAAGAGCTGACAAGCTACAAATGGGTAGGTAAAGCGAACTATTTAGTCCGCGGTTAACGCTGGTCGTTAATTTTACTCCTCAGCTCATTTTTGAAATGGCGATCGAGTAGCAATAATCAATGAATCACCACACAAAAGGGCCTTAATTGGCCCTTTTTCTTTCCTAACGTTTGGCAATTCCGTTACACTGATATTCAATTATTTGGAGGTGATATGCATTGTCCTTTTTGTTCAGAGAACGACACTAAAGTAATCGATTCAAGACTGGTAGCCGATGGCCATCAGGTTCGTCGTCGCCGTCAATGCCTTGCATGTAGTGAACGTTTTACGACTTTCGAATCGGCAGAACTTGTGATGCCGAAAGTCATAAAGTCGAATGGAAACCGCGAACCATTTAATGAAGATAAAATGGTGGGTGGTGTACAGCGCGCCCTAGAAAAACGCCCAGTGAGTGCTGATGCGATTGAACTTGCGATCAGTACGATTAAGTCACAACTCCGTGCAACTGGTGAGCGTGAAGTACCAAGCGAGATGATTGGTAATCTTGTGATGGGTCAATTGAAAGAATTGGATAAAGTGGCGTACATTCGTTTTGCCTCTGTTTACCGCAGCTTTGAAGACATCCGAGAGTTTGGCGAAGAAATCGCTAAATTAGAGGATTAACTCCTCAATCATGTCAAACTTTACTCCCCTAGATTTTCAAATGATGTCGCGTGCTATTCAGTTAGCAAAACGCGGCATTTACACCACTGCACCCAACCCTAATGTGGGCTGTGTCATCGTACAAAGTGACGGTCAGATCGTTGGTGAAGGTTTTCACGCCAAAGCCGGTGAACCTCATGCTGAAGTACATGCCATGCGAATGGCGGGCGACAAGGCAAAAGGCGCAACCGCTTATGTCACGCTAGAGCCTTGCTCGCACTATGGTCGAACGCCACCTTGTGCGGAAGGTTTGATTAAAGCTCAAGTAGCCAAAGTGATTTGTGCCATGCAGGACCCAAACCCAAAAGTTGCAGGTCGTGGTATCAAAATGCTACGCGATGCGGGTATTGAGGTTGAAATCGGTTTATTAGAGCAAGATGCTCTAGACTTGAACCCTGCATTTATCAAGCGTATGCAAACGGGCATGCCATTCGTTCAGTTAAAGATGGCGGCTAGCCTTGATGGGCAAACGGCATTGGAAAATGGTCAAAGCCAGTGGATCACATCGCCAGAAGCGCGTCGTGATGTCCAGAACTACCGAGCAAAATCAGGCGCTGTGTTATCAACTAGCCAGACGGTGATTGAAGACAACGCGTCGTTGAATGTTCGTTGGGCAGAGTTGCCAAGCAGTATCAAAGATCATTACGCTGAAGACGAGCTGCGTCAGCCGATTCGCGTGATTCTTGATCGTCAAAATCAACTGCGTCCTGAGCTCAAGTTATTCCAAACTCCAACATCGGTATTGAGAGTCGCTGAAGCGTCTGCTGATATTGAAGTCGGAACCACAAAGGCAGGTCAGCTCGATTTGCACGATCTGATGCGTCAATTGCCAGCGAACCATATTGATCATATTTGGGTCGAAGCGGGCGCGACATTGGCCAAGAGCTTGATTGAAGCACGGCTAGTGGATGAGCTAATCCTCTATTTAGCGCCTAAACTTATGGGCAGTGACGGACGAGGTTTGATGGGCGCATTAGGGCTCACTTCAATGTCTGATGTGATTGACCTAGAAATCAAAGATGTTCGACAGGTTGGTGTGGATATTCGCATTGTCGCGAAGCCTATTATTGCGAAATCAATTGCGGCTAACCAATAGTCGCGAAATAAATCGTGACGAAACCACAGTAGAAATAGTTACTCCAACTACATACGTGTTGTTGACAACAAAAAGAGTTTTAAAATGTTTACAGGAATTGTAGAAGCCGTAGGTACATTGAGTGCAATCACTCCCCGCGGAGAAGACATCACCGTAACGGTTAATGTTGGTAATCTTGATATGGCTGACGTTAAGTTAGGCGACAGTATCGCGACCAATGGTGTGTGTTTGACGGTCGTTGAGTATAACGATCACAGCTACAGTGCAGACCTTTCGCTTGAGACCCTGAAAAAAACGGGTTTTGTGGATTACCAAGCCGGCGACAAGGTCAACCTAGAGAAAGCAATGTTACCGACCACGCGTTTCGGTGGTCATATCGTATCGGGTCACGTTGATGGCGTGGGTGAGATTGTTGAGCGTAATCAAGTCGGTCGTGCGATTGAGTTCTGGGTAGAAATGCCTGCAGAGATCTCAAAGTACGTAGCTCAAAAAGGTTCAGTCACCGTAGATGGTATTAGCCTGACTGTGAATGATTTACGCAAGAATGCCTTTAAGTTGACTATCGTTCCTCACACCTCTTCAGAAACCACCATTGATCAATTCAATGTTGGTCGTAAAGTGAATCTAGAAGTCGATGTATTAGCGCGTTATATGGAGCGTCTACTGCAAGGCCAGCAGCAAGAGTCTGAGCCTGAATCTCGATTGACGATGGAATTCTTACAGCAGAATGGTTTTGCCTAATCGTTGGTACAAAGTGTGTTAAGCGAGACTTTGTAAAGCGAAGCAATATCATCAGGTTTAAATAGTGTCGGTTCTAGGAAGCAGAACCATTTCAAAGGATATAGAACAATGCCAATTAGTACTCCTCAAGAAATTATTGAAGACATTCGCCTAGGAAAAATGGTTATCCTGATGGATGATGAAGATCGCGAGAATGAAGGCGATCTGATCATGGCAGCAGAACATGTGACGCCAGAAGCGATTAACTTCATGGCGATGTATGGCCGTGGCTTAATTTGCCTAACGTTGACCAAAGAGCGTTCAAATCGCATGGGTCTAGCGCCTATGGTTCAAGACAACAATGCTCAATACACGACAAACTTTACGGTTTCAATTGAAGCTGCTGAGGGCGTAACAACGGGTATTTCTGCGTCAGACCGCGCTGTTACCGTTCAAGCGGCTGTGGCAAAAGATGCGAAAGCGGCTGACTTAGTTCAACCTGGTCATATCTTCCCACTGACAGCTCAAGAAGGTGGTGTTCTAACACGCGCAGGCCACACTGAAGCAGGTTGTGATTTAGCTCGTCTAGCAGGCTGTGAGCCAGCTTCGGTTATCGTTGAGATCCTAAATGACGACGGCACCATGGCACGTCGCCCTGATCTTGAAGTCTTCGCTGAAAAACACGATATCAAATTAGGCACTATTGCTGACTTGATTGAATACCGCAACAACACAGAAACGACGATTGAACGTGTAGCACAATGTCATTTGCCAACAGAGTTTGGTGATTTTGAGCTTGTGACTTACCGTGACACGATTGATAACCAGATCCACTACGCAATGCAAAAAGGCGACTTGTCTGTAGGCGCTCCTTTAGTGCGTGTTCACCTGCATGACACGTTCACCGATCTGCTTCATTCAGACCGTGGTACTGAGCGCAGCTGGTCGCTAGATAAAGCGATGAAGCGCATTGGCGATGAAGGCGGTGTGTTGGTTATTCTGGGCAACGAAGAGTCGTCTGATTCTTTGATTCACAAAGTGAAGACATTCGAAGCGCAAGACAAGAACGAGCAGCCAACAATGGCGAAGAAGCAAGGTACCTCGCGTCGTGTTGGTGTCGGTTCTCAGATTCTTCAAGACCTAGGCGTGCACGATATGCGTCTGCTTTCTTCAAGCACTAAGCGTTACCACGCATTGGGTGGTTTTGGTCTTAACGTTGTTGAGTATGTTTGCGAGTAAGTCGATATATCTCTGTTTATAGCAACATAATTTACCGATGATTCCAGTAGCTCTTTTGGTGATTCGTTTTGCCAAAAGAGCAAAGTAGTTAAGCCCGATTCAAAACGTGTTAAATACACGAGCTTGACTACTGGTTGCTCCTATATGGTTGAGAGCCGTGCTGCGTTATCATCTTTACATCTCCGGTGTCTGTTCTTCTAAATTAGCATTAGATATTGCTCACAGTTTTGTGCTAGAATCCGGCGATTCTCACTTGATGAAAATAGTTAAAGGAAGGCTTATGAAAGTGATCGAGGGTGGCTTCCCAGCGCCAAATGCAAAAATTGCTATCGTTATTGCTCGTTTCAACAGTTTTATTAACGAAAGTTTACTTTCTGGTGCAATCGATACTTTAAAGCGTCATGGACAAGTAAGCGAAGACAACATCACTGTTGTTCGTTGCCCTGGTGCAGTAGAACTTCCACTTGTAGCGCAACGCGTTGCAAAAACAGGTAAGTTCGATGCGATTGTATCTCTTGGTACAGTAATCCGTGGCGGTACACCTCACTTTGACTATGTTTGTAGTGAATGTAATAAAGGTTTGGCACAAGTGTCTCTGGAGTTTTCGCTTCCAGTCGCGTTTGGTGTTCTTACTGTTGATACGATCGATCAAGCTATTGAACGCGCAGGAACCAAGGCTGGTAATAAGGGTGCAGAAGCCGCACTTAGCGCACTTGAGATGATCAACGTTCTTTCTGAAATCGATTCCTAATGGGGGCCAGTGTGAAACCAGCCGCACGTCGTAACGCACGTCAATTTGCTCTACAAGCAATTTATTCTTGGCAAATTACTAAAGAAAATATTGCTACCGTTGAAGAACAGTTCTTATCTGGTGGTAAGTATGATGAAGAAGAGCATCATGCCGCAGAACCTGCTCTAGCTATGCCAGAAACAGACGTTGCATACTTCCGCGACTTACTGACTGGTGTTGCTCTTAGCCACATGGAACTTGATAGCAAGCTTCGTCCATTCGTATCTCGCCCTATGCAAGATCTGGATTTGATGGAACTAGCGCTTCTACGTTTAGCTATGTACGAGATGACTCGTCGCGAAGATGTACCATACAAAGTGGTTATCAACGAAGCTATCGAGCTTGCAAAAGTATTTGCAGCAGAAGACAGCCATAAGTTTGTTAACGGTGTGCTTGATAAAGCTGCACCACACGTTCGTAAGAAATAAGACGTTCGTATATTGAATCTAAAGGTCAGCTTTTATGCTGGCCTTTTTTGTAACTAAATTTCTGTAATCTCAATAATTACGGTGATTTGTATGAAGACTAAAGATAGGGCATGTGATGTCTGGCGAATTTAACCTGATTGAAAAATATTTTGTAAATCGACAACCACAACGTAAAGACGTACATCTGGCTGCTGGCGATGACTGTGCTTTGGTCAAAGCGCCGGGCAATGTTGAGATAGCGATCAGTACGGACACCTTAGTGGCGGGCACTCACTTCCTAGCGGAAGCAAACCCAGCTTGGGTGGCACACAAAGCCTTGGCTTCGAACATCAGTGATCTTGCGGCTATGGGCGCGACACCTGCTTGGGTTTCATTTGCGTTAACTATGCCAGAAGTCGATGAAGAATGGCTTGCTCCCTTCTGTGATTCCTTCTTCAAGCTCGCTGACTACTTTGGTATTCAGTTAATTGGTGGTGACACAACCAAGGGGCCACTAAGTCTGACATTGACTGTACAAGGCTTTGTACCAGAAGGTCGAGCACTGCGTAGAGATGGCGCTAAAGTGGGCGACTGGATTTACGTCACGGGTAACCTAGGTGATAGCAAAGCCGGCCTAGAGGTGATATTAGACCCTGAACAGAACAAAGTTAAACCTTATGCTCTTGAGCTTGAAGAAAGGCACTATATGAGCGTTCCTCGAGTATTGGCTGGTCAAGCGCTCGTGAACCTTGCTTCGTCTGCTATTGATATCTCTGACGGTGTTATTGCTGATTTAAAACATATCCTTAAGCGTTCTCAGGTTGGTGCGAGCATTGATGTGAGTACGCTGCCAATTTCTCCAGAACTACGTCAGTTTGCATCCGATATTGCTTCGGCTCAACAGTATGCGTTGACCAGTGGTGAAGAGTACGAACTGTGCTTTACTGTGCCGGAAGAGAATAAAGGCTCATTGGAAAGTGCTTTGTCACACACTGGAACAAAAGTCACCTGCATTGGCCAGATAAGACCTGTAGAATATTTTGAATTACACAATAATGGTGAACCACTGAGTTGGAACTTAACTGGTTACGATCACTTTAAGGTTAATTGATGACAAACCCACTTTCTCTTATTTCTCTTAAAAATCCTTGGCACTTATTGGCAACGGGTTTTGGTAGTGGCTTATCGCCGATTATTCCCGGCACCATGGGCACGCTTGCGTCGATCCCATTTTATCTATTGCTGGTTCAGTTACCTTTCCCTATTTATGTCATTCTTGTGGTTGTGAGCTGCATTATTGGTATCAAAATATGCCAAGTGACGTCTGATGACATGGGCGTGCACGATCACGGCTCAATTGTATGGGATGAGTTTGCGGGCTTTTGGATCACCATGGGCCTAGTGCCGTTGTTGAGTATTCCTGTTAATGATTGGAAATGGCTATTCGCCGGCTTTGTTCTGTTTCGTTTTTTCGATATGGTAAAGCCTTGGCCAATTGGTTGGTTAGACAAGCGAGTTCACGGCGGCTTAGGTATCATGATTGACGATATCGTGGCGGGTATTATGGCGGCGATTTCGCTGTATGCAGTGGCTCATTTTTCAGGTTGGCTCGTTTAAGAATCAATATCTAAAGAACGAACAATAATACATAAAAACAAGGAATTACAATGTCTAAGAAGGTTTACTGTGTTGCTCAATTTCAGCCTAAAGAAGGCAAATTGAACGAGTTGTTTGAAGTTCTGAAATCACTAGAGCCAAACACAATGCGTGAAGACGGTTGTATCCAATATACAGTGACTCGTCACATTCAGAGCCCATTTGCAGAGGGTGAGAGTTTCCCTATTGCATTCAATGAGATCTGGGCGGACAACGAAGCATTCGAAGCACACTGTCAACGTCGTGAGATTCAGCAGTTCTTCCAAGAGCAGTGTGTTGAAGAGACAGGCTTGGTTGAGAACTTCAACGTTGCTATCTACTCTGACGAACCAGAGAACTATGACGCGCCAGCACTTAAGCCTTGTTGCTAAGCAGGCTTAATTGCTAATAACTAACAGCTAAACAACGAATAGTTTATCAGTTAGCAGATACTAAAAAGGTTGACCCTAGGGCCAACCTTTTTTGTTTTGTCGCTTATGCTGTTTGCTTGTGAAAGCTATTTGGCAAGGTAGTCGGAGATAGACTTCTCAATACCTTTCGCATCTAAGCCAAGCTCTTCATGCAGCTCACCTTGAGTACCTTGAGCAATAAACTTGTCAGGTAGGCCAAGGTTTAAAACAGGCATCAGTAGTTTTTCTTGCATCAAGAACTCAATCACACCCGCGCCCGCACCACCTGCAATCGCGTTTTCTTCGATAGTCACTAGTACATCGTGGTCAGCAGCAAGTTGTTTGATCAGAGCTTCATCTAGCGGTTTCACAAAACGCATGTCTGCAACTGTCGCATCGATAGCGTCTGCGGTTTGAAGTGCACTTTCAAGGAAAGTACCAAAGCTCAGGATAGCGACCTTCGAGCCATCTTTTGCTTTTTCACTTTCGCGAACGATACGACCTTTACCAATCTCAAGAGCGGTAAACTCACTTTGAATCTCAGTACCCATGCCATTACCGCGAGGGTAACGAACGGCACTTGGCCCCGTGTGCTGGTGGCCGGTGTAAAGCATTTGGCGACATTCGTTCTCGTCGCTTGGTGCCATGATCACCATGTTTGGAATGCAGCGCATAAAGCTTAAGTCGAACGCACCTTGGTGTGTTTGACCATCGGCACCGACAAGACCTGCACGGTCAATAGCGAACATAACCGGTAGATCCATGATTGCCACATCGTGGATCAGTTGATCGTAGCCACGTTGTAGGAAAGTCGAGTAGATAGCCACAATTGGCTTATCACCGGCAATCGCCATACCTGTTGCTAGCGTCACAGCGTGTTGCTCAGCAATTGCTACATCAAAGTACTGTTCTGGATACTCTTTCGAGAAACGCACCATACCAGAACCTTCACGCATTGCTGGCGTTATCGCCATTAGCTTAGGATCTTGAGCGGCCATATCACACAGGAAGTCGCCAAAAATCTTAGAGAAAGTTGGTTTAGAGCTGGTGCTCTTAGGCAGACTTGAATGTGCAGGATCGAATTTAGGTACGCCATGGTAGCCAATTGGATCTTTCTCAGCTGGCTCGTAGCCTTTACCTTTCTTCGTCATGATATGCAGGAACTGAGGGCCTTTAAGATCTCTCATGTTCTTCAGCGTTTTAATCAGCTCATTGACATCATGACCATCAACTGGACCAATGTAGTTAAAACCTAACTCTTCAAACATGGTGCCAGGGACAACCATGCCTTTTAAATGTTCTTCTGTACGACGAACGAGCTCTTTAATCGGCGGAACGCCTGATAGCACTTTCTTGCCACCCTCACGAATTGACGTGTAAAGACTGCCAGAAAGAACTTGAGCTAGGTGGTTGTTTAGAGCACCGACGTTTTCAGAGATCGACATCTCGTTATCGTTAAGGATAACCAGCATGTCATTATGAATATCGCCCGCGTGGTTCATGGCTTCGAAGGCCATACCTGCGGTAATCGCGCCATCACCAATCACACTCACGACTTTACGGTTCTTACCTTCTTTCTTCGCACTGATCGCCATACCAAGTCCGGCGCTGATCGATGTTGAAGAGTGACCAACAGATAGAGTGTCGTATTCGCTCTCTTGACGCCATGGGAATGGGTGCAGTCCATCTTTTTGACGGATAGTCGACAAGCGGTCGCGACGACCGGTAAGAATCTTGTGTGGATAGGCTTGGTGGCCAACATCCCAAACCAATTGGTCAAAAGGCGTGTTGTACACATAGTGCAGAGCAACGGTTAGCTCTACTGTACCTAAGCCTGACGCTAAGTGACCACTTGACTGGCTCACCGAGTTAAGAAGATAGGTACGTAATTCATCACAAAGCTGTGTAAGCGTCTCTTTTGGAAGTAGACGCAAATCCTCTGGCTTATCAGCCAAAGCAAGAGTTGGGTACTTTGATATATCAAGAGTCATAGGTAATGCGCGCTTATTGTCTTAGTTCTTGCGCTCGATGACGTATCGGGCGAACTCTTCGAGTGACTGGGTATTGTATGGGATTGCAGCCAAAGCTTGAAGCGCTTCCTGTAGCAGAGTTTGCGCTTTTTCTTGAGCGCCCTCTAAACCTAACAAAGAAGGGTAGGTGCTTTTGTTCAAATCTTGGTCAGAGCCCTGTGGTTTACCCAAAGTTTCGGTATCGCTAATGATATCTAAAATATCATCCTGAACTTGGAAGGCTAACCCGATTGCATCGGCGTACTTATCTAATTGAGGCATCACTTCAAACGCTTTTTCGCCAGCAGACAGAGCACCTAAACGAATCGCACATTTCATTAGAGCGCCCGTTTTGTTACGGTGAACTTCTTCTAACTCTTCTAGCGTGACAGAGCGGTTTTCAGCTTCAATATCAAGAGCTTGTCCAATGCACATACCTTGTGCACCAGACGCTTCAGCTAGGCGTTGAATCATTCGAACGCGATTGCTTTCCCCGTCAGCACTTAATGTGCCTTCCGCAAGTATAGTAAACGCGAGAGTTTGTAGGGCATCGCCAGTTAAAATTGCCGTTGCTTCATCGTATTTGATGTGACAAGTCTGATGGCCACGACGAAGTTCATCGTCATCCATTGCTGGAAGGTCGTCATGAATCAGAGAATAGGCATGAATACATTCGATTGCAGAAGCTGGAGTATCGAGTTCTTCAGCGGTACAGCCGAGCATTTCCCCTGTAATGTAGACAAGAAATGGACGTGCGCGTTTGCCGCCTAAAAGTAACCCATAACGCATCGCGTTGATAAGGTTCTGATTTTGGTGTGGCAGGCGATCAAGCCAAAGGTTCAGCTGCTCGTTATTACGTGCTTGATAAGACAATAAAGTCTCAATCATAGGGGATCTCATACAATTCGTTATTCTGGTTGTGGGTTAAAGTCACTAAGTTCTGCATTTTCATCATTTTGCAGTAAGATGCTAACACGCTGTTCAGCATCGTTTAGTTTACTTTGACCAGCACGAGCGAGGGAGATGCCTCGTTCGAACTTTTTCAGCGCATCATCTAAAGCTAGATCACCATTTTCTAGTTGATCAACCAAGCCATCAAGCTCTTCGATAGCCGCTTCAAAGCTCATATTTTCAGGTTTCTTAGTAGCCATAATAAATCTGCGTTTGGAAATATGAACGAACGTTACCCTAGGCCGCTGAGATGGTCAAATGTAACCAAGAAATTTTGCTAGAAAGTTCTTTTTTAAGGGGCTTGAACTCACTTTGGTTGAATAACCTTAGCTTTATCGAGTTTATGCGCTAAGGATAAGAGCAAAGTAAGCCAATAATTGTGATTCAAAAACGAAAAGTGTGATATTTAGGCCAAGAATTTACTAAAAGATCTTATAGTCTGGCCGATAAAAAGATTATCGTCGACGTAGAGCTACAAAAAAGCATGAGGAGTGCTCAGTGGATTTAGCAACCCTAATAGGTTTGATTGGTGGATTTGCCTTTGTAATCATGGCAATGATCCTAGGTGGAAGCCTCGGGATGTTCTATGACACGACATCCATTTTGATCGTGGTGGGTGGTTCAACGTTTGTTGTTCTAATGAAGTTCACCATGGGACAATTCTTTGGAGCAACTAAAATCGCTGGCAAAGCATTTATGTTTAAGGCCGATGAGCCTGAAGATCTTATCGCTAAAGTGGTAGAGATGGCGGATGCAGCACGTAAAGGTGGCTTCTTGGCTCTTGAAGAGATGGAAATCAGCAACAGTTTCATGCAAAAGGGCATCGACCTATTGGTAGATGGCCATGATGGTGATGTGGTGCGTGCTGCACTGCAAAAAGACATCGCATTAACCACAGAGCGTCATGAGCAGGGCGCGAAGGTGTTCTCTGCATTTGGTGATGTAGCACCCGCGATGGGTATGATTGGTACCTTGGTTGGCTTGGTTGCCATGCTTTCTAACATGGATGATCCAAAAGCGATCGGCCCTGCGATGGCGGTAGCACTTTTAACGACCCTGTACGGTGCAATTCTTTCGAACATGGTGTTCTTCCCAATTGCGGACAAGCTTGCGCTGCGTCGTGACCAAGAGACACTTAACCGTCGTTTGGTTATGGATGGTGTATTAGCGATTCAAGATGGCCAGAACCCACGAGTTATCGATGGTTACCTCAAGAGCTACCTCAATGAAGGTAAGCGCACGATTGATGGTGAACCCGCGTAAGAGGATTTGAAGATGGATGAAGAAAATCCATGCAAATGTCCTCCTCCGGGGTTACCTCAATGGATGGGGACATTTGCTGACTTGATGTCACTGCTGATGTGTTTCTTCGTACTGCTGCTCTCATTCTCTGAGATGGACGTACTGAAGTTCAAACAGATCGCTGGATCGATGAAATTTGCGTTTGGTGTACAAAACCGCTTGGAAGTGAAAGATATTCCTAAAGGGACTAGCATCATTGCGCAAGAGTTTCGCCCTGGTCGCCCAGAGCCGACTCCGATCGATGTGATCATGCAGCAGACCATTGATATTACGCAGCAAACGCTTGAGTTTCATGAAGGTGAATCTGAGCGTGCTGGCGGCACAATGCGTGACCAAGGCAAGATGACGGGAGGCAAGTCGCCAGAGGTTTCAACTCACGACAATCAAAACTCTGAGTCAGACCAACAGCAACAGCAAGCTGAAGCTCAATCGCAAGAGATGGAAACCTTGATGGAAAGTATCAAGAAAGCGTTGGAGCGAGAGATCGACCAAGGCGCGATTGAGGTGGAAAACCTTGGCCAGCAGATCGTCATTCGAATTCGTGAGAAAGGCGCGTTCCCGTCGGGTTCTGCTTTCCTACAACCTAAGTTTCGACCATTGGTTAGACAGGTGGCTGAATTGGTAAAAGATGTACCAGGTATTGTTCGTATTTCTGGCCACACCGATAATCAGAGACTTGATTCAGAGCTTTATCGTTCTAATTGGGACCTGTCATCGCAGCGTGCGGTGTCTGTGGCTCAAGAGATGGAAAAGGTGCGTGGCTTCTCTCATCAACGCTTGAGAGTGCGCGGTATGGCCGACACAGAGCCAGTAGAGCCGAACGATACTGAATGGCAGCGTAGCCTCAACCGCCGTGTTGAAATCAGCATTATGCAGGGTGAGCCGCTTTACAGTGATGAAGTGCCTGTTATTGGTCAGTAGTAGGCAGAGAGACCGCGATTAGTCTTCAGGTACACATACGTTAGTTAGATACACATACATTAGTCAGCAAATAGCATCGAAAGCCCAACCTTATGATGAGGTTGGGCTTTTTGTTTTGTGGTCTTCAATGATGCTCTCTGCGGTATTTATGTCGTTTTGAAACCTGCTACTTTTAATAACAGGCGGTTTAATTATCGGGTTAAAGCAAGCACTCTTTTCCTTGCTTCACTTTCTCATGTATAATTCGCGCCCTTAGATTTAATATTGATCTATTATTGCTTCAATAACTATGTGAAATGACCTTTTACGTGGTGATGAACCTACTAAAATTTGTGAACCTTATTGGCGTGAAAGTACTATGAAATTTATTGTTAAGCCTCATCCGGAAATTTTTATTAAAAGTGAATCGGTGCGTAAGCGCTTCACAAAGATTCTAGAACGTAATATTCGTACTATTCTTCAGCGTCGTACTGAGTCTGTGGCTGTCTTCAACCGCCGTGACTACATCGAAGTGACGTCTGAGAGCGACAAGTACTTTAAAGAAACACTCGAAGTATTGACGCAAACTCCGGGTATTCATCACTCCCTTGAGGTTCAGCAATCAGAATTTAAAGACCTGCACCATATTTACGAGCAAGTTCTTGAACGAAGCGGTGCTCTTATTGAAGGCAAGACTTTCTCTGTGCGAGCCAAGCGTCGTGGTAAACATGACTTTACTTCTATTGAGCTAGAACGCTACGTAGGTGGTGGTTTAAACCAAGCGGTTGAATCAGCAAAAGTAAAACTGAAAAATCCAGATATTACCGTTAAAGTTGAAGTCGAGAACGAAAAGCTAAACCAAGTTATTGAACGTCATAAAGGCCTAGGCGGATTCCCTCTAGGTACTCAAGAAGATCTGCTTAGCTTGATCTCTGGCGGTTTCGATTCTGGCGTTTCAAGCTACTTACACATCAAACGTGGTTCTAAAGTGCATTACTGCTTCTTTAACCTAGGTGGCCCTGCGCACGAAATTGGTGTTAAGCAAGTTTCTCACTATCTATGGGATAAATACGGCTCATCGGCAAAGGTGAAGTTCATCTCTATCGATTTTGAACCGGTAGTCGCTGAGATTCTTGAGAACGTTGAAGATGGCCAAATGGGCGTGGTTCTTAAGCGTATGTTCATGCGTGCTGGTGGTATGGTTGCAGAACGCTTCGGTATCGAAGCCCTAGTAACCGGTGAAGCATTAGGTCAGGTTTCTAGCCAAACGCTAACTAACCTTCGCCACATTGACAACGTGACCGATACTTTGATCCTTCGTCCGCTTATTAACTGGGACAAAGAAGACATCATCGACCTGTCTCGTAAGATTGGCACTGAAGACTTCGCGAAAGTAATGCCTGAGTACTGTGGTGTTATTTCTAAGAAGCCAACAGTGAAAGCGAAGAAAGGCAAATTAGAAGCAGAAGAAGCTAAGTTTAACTTTGAAGTGCTGGAGCAAGTGATCGAGAACGCTCGAGTTATGGATATCCGTGACATCGAGAAAGAGAGCCAAGAGCAAGCGCCGGAAGTTGAACAAGTTCAAGCTGTTGCTGAGCACGCTATCGTTCTTGATATCCGTAGCCCAGACGAAGAAGACGAAAGCCCACTAGAGATCGATGGTGTTGAAATTAAACATATCCCGTTCTTCAAGCTTTCGACTCAGTTTGGCGACTTGGACCAAGCAAAAGAGTACTTGCTGTACTGTGACCGCGGTGTAATGAGCCGTCTACAGGCACTTTATTTAAAAGAGCAAGGCTTCCATAACGTGAAGGTTTACCGCCCATAGTGGTATAGAGTAGCCGAATATTTTGCAAAGCCGTTTACTGAAAAGTAAGCGGCTTTTTTATTTTCTATTGTGAATGTTTTACAGTAGGCAGTAAGAGGCGCGAGTTTGTCGAGTTATCATCATGCTCTGTCTTGAGACTCTGAGATTGAAATGATGGGGTTTGAGTTGGCTTGTAGGTGACCGAAGAAGTGTGAGTATCTGAGGAACTCTGTTACTTTTTAGTGCTATTCAATGGTTCTATTCGTATGTGTTCAGTTGATTATTTGAGTGGGTGTCTGATTCTGTGATTAACGATGAAAAATAACAAAGATTAATTAGTACAGCTATTGATAAACTTGTTGTTATTTTTCTTTGCACATAAAAAAACACCGCCCATAAGGCGGTGTAAACAAATTTGACAGACAGGTCAAAATAAATACAGGAAGTACATGTCTCGTTTCAGTATAGAACTGCAACAAAACATTTGGTAGAACTCTACCCAACTCGAAAAGAACGAGTTTGCAAACACAACATCGCAGGAGCTAAACCAATTGATTCTAGAGAGAATCAAGCCGTTCAGGCTAGCTGCTGCGGGATGAAATATAGAATTTCTCTGGCCGCTAGGCAATGGACAAATTATAATGTTTCAGATAAAAAAAACTAATGCTTATTTAGAGAGTACCTATGTCTCGTCGATTACCCCCATTAAACTCGCTAAGAGTGTTTGAAGCCGCTGCTCGACACTTGAGTTTTACGCGCGCTGCAGAAGAGTTGTTTGTTACTCAAGCTGCAGTGAGTCATCAGATTAAAGCGCTTGAAGAATTCTTGTCTTTGAAGCTGTTTCGTCGAAGAAATCGCTCTTTGCTGCTGACTGAAGAAGGTCAGAGCTACTTCTTAGACATCAAAGATATTTTTACATCACTGGCAGAAGCGACGGATAAAGTGCTTGAGCGAAGTGAGAAGGGCGCATTGACCATCAGCTTACCGCCAAGCTTTGCCATTCAATGGTTAGTGCCAAGGCTTGCAGACTTTAATCAGCAAGAACCTGATATCGACGTACGAATTAAAGCCGTTGATATGGATGAAGGCTCGCTGACCGATGACGTAGACGTAGCTATTTATTATGGTCGAGGTAATTGGTCGGGGCTTAGAGCCGATAAGCTTTATCAAGAATACTTGATCCCTCTTTGCTCACCTTCAGTGTTGCTTGGTACCAAACCATTAGAATCTCTAAGCGATTTAGCATGTCATACGCTATTACATGATACTTCTCGAAAGGATTGGAAGCAGTTCGCTAAGCAAAATGGCATCGATGGGGTAAACGTCAATCACGGTCCTATCTTTAGCCACTCAACCATGGTGTTGCAGGCAGCAGCTCACGGACAAGGCATTGCACTGGGTAACAACGTGTTGGCGCAACCTGAAATCGAAGCGGGTCGTTTGATTGCGCCTTTTGACGAAGTGTTGGTGAGCAAGAATGCCTTCTATGTGGTTTGTCATGAGAAACAAGCCGATATGGGCCGTATCGCCACCTTCCGCGATTGGATGCTGGCGAAAGCGCAAAGTGAACAAGAGGATTTACTCGATGAATAACGTCATCATTGATGGTGAAGACAATCCAATCACCTTTGTCTTTGCACATGGTGCTGGCGCAGGTATGGATCATGAATTCATGCAGTCGGTGGCAAAAGGGTTAGCCTTTAAAGGGATACGAGTGATTCGTTTTAATTTCCCTTACATGATTAAACGTGCTGAAGATGGCAAGCGTCGTCCACCTGACAGAGCTCCTAAGCTGCTTGAAGCTTACCAAGACATCATTGAGCAGTGCGATGCCGATAAGCTTGTGATTGGCGGAAAATCGATGGGAGGGCGTATGGCGAGCCATTTGTCTGAAGTTGATAAGGTGGCAGCGATGGCGTGTTTAGGCTTTCCTTTCCACCCTCCAGGTAAGCCAGAGAAGTACAAAGGTGAGCACTTAGCTGAGTTACAAAAGCCATGTCTTATTTTGCAGGGTGAGCGCGATACCTTTGGTAAGCGTGAAGAGTTTGCTGATTTCGACCTGTCGGATTCTATTCGTGTTGAATTTATCCCAGACGGTGATCACAGCTTTAAGCCTCGTAAGAGCTCTGGTTACACAGAGCAGCAGAATATTGCCTTAACCGTTGAGAAGCTGTCAGCGTTTATCAAAGAGGTACTCAATGAGAAGTAAGTATTTACTCACGTTTGCAGGTATCTCTGGTGCGATTGCTGTGATGCTTGGTGCCTTCGCGGCTCACGGGTTGAAAGCTATCTTGCCAGAATATCTGCTAGGCGTGTTTGAGACGGGTGTTCAATATCAGTTTATCCATACTTTAGCGATATTGGCGTGTGGCGCTCTGCTGCAGATGAAACTTGGCGCTAAATCACAAAAATATTTTTTCATTGCGGCAATTTGCTTTATCATCGGCATCCTTTGTTTTAGTGGCAGCCTTTATGGCTTGGCACTGACAGGAATAAAATGGTTTGGCCCTATCACTCCGTTTGGTGGTCTACTATTTATCATTGGTTGGGGAGTCTTCTCCTTCGCTGCTTTGAATATAAAAGAGGTAACTCAGTGAAACACGTACTACTTTATTGTCGCTCTGGTTTTGAAAAAGAATGTGCTGGCGAAATTCAAGACAAGGCAACACAACTGGAAGTGTTTGGTTTTCCTCGCTTAAAGAACAATACAGGCTTTGTATTGTTTGAATGTTATCAAGCAGGCGAAGCCGATAAATTGGTTAAAGAGATCGACTTCCAATCGCTGATCTTTGCTCGTCAAATGATCGCGGTAGCAGCTGAAATCAAAGATCTGCCGACTGATGATCGTATCTCTCCAATTCTTGAGGCGCTTTCTGAGAAAGAAGGTTTCCCACGTTGTGGCGATATCCGTATTGAAACGCCAGACACCAATGAAGCGAAAGAACTTTTGAAGTTCTGCCGTAAGTTTACCGTGCCAATGCGTCAAGCTATGCGTGGTAAAGGCCTGATGACAGCGAAAGACAATGTTAAGAAGCCTGTGCTTCACTTATGTTTTATCGCTCCGGGTCATTGCTTGGTCGGTTACTCTTACCCAACTAACAACTCACAGTTCTTTATGGGTATTCCTCGCTTGAAGTTCCCATCAGATGCGCCAAGCCGTTCTACATTGAAGCTAGAAGAAGCGTTCCACGTATTCATCCCTCGTGATGAGTGGGATGAGCGTCTTGCTCCAGGTATGTGGGGCGTAGATTTAGGCGCGTGTCCAGGTGGTTGGACTTACCAACTGGTTAAGCGTTCTATGTTCGTTCACTGTGTTGACAACGGCATGATGGCGGACAGCCTAATGGAAACGGGTCAAATCAAGCACCATATGGTGGATGGCTTTAAATTCGAACCTGACCGTAAGAACGTGACTTGGATTATCTGTGACATGGTTGAGAAGCCAGCTCGTGTTGCTCACTTAATGGGTGAGTGGATCATCAAAGGCTGGGCGAAAGAAGCATTGTTCAACCTTAAATTGCCAATGAAAGGCCGTTACGATGAAGTACTGCAGGATATCGAGAACCTGAAACAGTTCCTGATTGATAACAAAGTTAAATTCAAGATGCAGGCGAAGCACCTATACCATGATCGCGAAGAGATCACGGTGCATATTCAGTCGCTTTCGAATATCTCACCGTACTAATACGCGGTTAATGAACATACAAAACGCTCCTCATAAGGAGCGTTTTTTTTGTTATGAGAGGTTTACTCTGAGGTAGGCCACATTTCCCAAAGCATTGCTTCCATATTACTTTCGACATCATCGCTAGTGTTTGAGAAGAAATCCAAGTTAGTGCGGGCTTCTACTTCATCAATGGTTGTGACAAAGCTTTCGAGTTCACTGCTTGATACATCACGGTGCGGCACAATAAAAGCAATCGCATCGTTGTAATACGGGTCGAGAATCACTTTGTAGAATGCACTTGGAATCATAACGCCATTGCCAATGAAGGTTTCATTCCCGTCATAAATAGGGCCTGTCACCACATAGAGCTCTTGATATTCATTGGCAAGGTCACGTACATGCTCTTCTAGCAATCGCCAGCCAACTCGATTAAACCCTGGAAGCTGTGGTGACATATTGCTTAGTAAGAAACTTTCTTGCATCGATATTTCGCTGAAGTCCATTGCTGCAGACGGAGCAAGGTGGCCACGGTCATAACCGGATTTGGAGTAGTCGCTTAGTGTTGATTGGGCGTATTCGGGGAGTTCTGAATCGGCTTTAAAGCGGTTACTTCGTTTGAACTGTCCATTGACGCTTTCTGCGGTGACATGATAGGCGACCCAATCAGCATTCTTCATGGAATAGTTGTAGCCAATGGCATAACCGGTTCGACAAAGCATTTGATCAGAGGATTCTGAAGGCAAACCTTTGACTAGGTGTTCACCACAGGCTTCGGTTGCGACAGCAAGAGGCGCGATATTAAGTAAGAGGGTAGTTAATGATAGTAATAGTATGTTTTTCATTGTGTTTCTCCTTATTGGAGCAATGAAATTAAATACTTATATCAATAAGACTGTGATGAAGGCTAGATGTTAATCAATACTCGATAAGGTATTGATTAACATTATGATTAGGTTGTGAATGTAACGGAGAACACAACAGAAAAGATGAACATCCAGAAGTGTTAAGTTTGGCTGCCAGAGAAGCGAATATCTTGCAGATTGAAGCCCAAATCGATGTCTGTTTTGAGTGCTGAAACGAGCTTACATACGCGAGCCGATTCAATATGCTCATCGAATTTCTTACGATACTTTTTCGGTAAGTCTTCAGCTAGGAATGCCGTTTCTATATCTGGATACGTTGTTAATATCTCTTTGGCCGCTTTTGGTCCAACGCCAGGAATCCCCGGCACTTGGCTTGAGCTGACGCCCGTTAATCCCCAGTAATCTGCGAGCTGTTCAGGTTTTACGCCAAATTCCGCTTCGATAAAGGGTTTATCTAACCAACGGTGCTGAAAGTAATCACGGATCTGTAGCGTTGGTGATAACAGTTGGCAGTAGCCCTTATCCGTCGAGATGATGGTGACCGTTTCTCCGTGATCGGCCACTTTCTTAGCGAGCGTAGCGACTAGATCATCCGCTTCATCACCATCGGATAGCAGTGAATCAATCCCTAATTCCCACCAAGCTTGTTGGATAGCATCAAGGCCTTTCATTAATGGTTCAGGCATCGGCTTGCGGTTTTGCTTGTAGGCAGGAAGGACTTCAGCGCGCCAGCCTCGATCTTGTAAATGATGATCAAATACCGCAATGATATGGGTTGGCTTTGATTCTTTTAGGATGCGATTAAGAGTACGAGCAGTGGTGGTGATGGTTCTTGCAATATCGGTTGGGTCCGGCTGAACAGAGTGAACGCGTCGGATGAGATTCAAAGCATCGATAATAACAAGATGGATAGACATAAGTTTCCACTAAATAGGCAATAAATAAGGGGCTGCTAGCCCCTTATAGTAACGTATCACTTGGTGAGTTGAAACGTTGGCGACGTAAACGTCATGACTTGTTTAGCTTTATGCTTATGGCCTGTTATCAATCACTTGTCGTTATTCGCTGCTAGGCATAATTTTATAGCAAGGAACGTAGTCAGTGCCGCCCGGCAGTTTCATTCGATGTTGTTCAACAAAGTCATTCAGCAGTTGGTCCATTTTGGTCATCAGTTCTTTGTCGCCATCAATCAGGAATGGGCCGTTTTTCTCTATCTCTAGAATACCTTCGGCTTTGACGTTACCGGCCACAATGCCAGAAAACGCTTTGCGTAAATTAGCCGCAAGGCTTTCTGTTTTCTGGTCCATATGAAGATCAAGTGCCGCCATAGACTCATGTGTCGGATCGAAGGGCAGTTGGAATTCAGGCTCAATATGCAGTGACCAGTTATAGCTATAAGCATCGCCGGTCTCTTTACGGTGAGAGCGTACATCTGGCATCGCTTGTTTCATGATTTTCGCAGCGCGTGCTGGATCATCAATCACGATTTCGTAGTGTTTCTGAGCCTCTTCCCCGAGGGTTTCCCCGATGAACTTATCGATAGAGCGGAAGTAAGCTTCACTCTCTTTTGAACCCGTTAATACAATCGGCATGGGTTGGTCGACGTTATTTGGGTGCATCATGATCCCTAAGATATACAGCAACTCTTCAGCCGTACCGGGGCCACCAGGGAAAATAATGATGCCATGTGCCATACGAACGAATGCCTCAAGACGCTTCTCGATGTCTGGCATGATCACCAGTTCGTTCACTATCGGGTTTGGTGGCTCAGCCGCAATGATTGATGGTTCAGTTAACCCTAAGTAACGGTGGTCTGTATAGCGCTGCTTAGCGTGACCAATCGCTGCGCCTTTCATTGGCCCTTCCATTGCACCTGGTCCACAACCCGTACAGATGTTGAGTTCACGTAGGCCAAGTTCATTACCTACTTCACGAGTATATTGGTATTCAGTGGCGTTAATTGAGTGGCCACCCCAACACACGATCAGGTTAGGTTCGATGCCCGGCGTAAGTGCGCCTGCATTTCTCAAAATACCAAATACGAGGTTGGTAATATGAGTGGCATTAGTCAGGTTGAGTCTTTGATTGTCTGCAAGATGCATGTTGACATAGACAATGTCACGCAGCACTGAGAATAGGTGCTCTTGGATACCCTTGATGATTTCACCATCGACAAAGGCATGCTCTGGTGGGTTGCTCAGTTCGAGCTTGATACCACGCTCACGTCGCACGACTTCAACATCAAACGATTGATACTTGTCGAGTAACTCTTTGGAGTTGTCGGTGTGGCTTCCCGAGTTAAGTACCGCTAACGTACAGTTACGATACAGTTGGTACAGATCACTAGACGCGGTTTTCTTAAGACGCTCAACTTCAAGTTGAGAGAGTAAATCCATGCTACCGGCAGGGCTGATATGAGTGATCATAGTGCCTCCTTGTTGAAAAGAGCAGGGGGACGTTGAAGTGACCCTCTGGCTCGAGAGTGAGAAGCA
Source organism: Vibrio sp. G-C-1 (assembly GCF_021728015.1). Lineage (NCBI taxonomy): Bacteria > Pseudomonadati > Pseudomonadota > Gammaproteobacteria > Vibrionales > Vibrionaceae > Vibrio > Vibrio sp. G-C-1. The sequence continues at coordinate 326,610 of NZ_JAKKCR010000005.1, forward strand.
AACGTTGAAAGTGTTTGGTTAAAGGTGAGAGAGTTAACCAGACGAAACGGTTACGACAGCGTTGCTTAATGGATTATATAATCTTGCTTAACAATCTATATGCAGGTGCTTAACGGTATATACATGGGTGCTTAATAGCAGATGTATAGATGCTTAAGAGCTAATATAAAATAAATTAAGAGCGTATATACAGCATTGCTTGCCAAGAATGCTTGTTAAGCGAATGTTAATCATTAGCTTAGCAAACATTGAGGGAAATGGTATGTGATAAGTATTTGAAAAAATGAAATAAATTAAATCTAAGGCTGGCTTAGTTCCAAACAAGTTGGTTGGTACCGCGTTGCTTTGCTTTGTTTAGCGTCTTATTAAGTCTCTCTAATACCTCTTCAGGCGTATCAGACTCTTTAAACTGAGTACTTGCCGCACACAAGGTAATCGTGATTTGTTGGTCACGGAACTTAAAGGGTAGGCGGCTTACTTGAGCTTGGATGTTTTGAATTACCTGGTGGCAATATTCATCGGTTTGTTCTGGCAACAGCAAGACAAACTCTTCTCCAGAAAAGCGAGCCACGGTATCGGTTGTGCCTGCTTCTTTAGTAATTGTTCTCGCGATGATTTTAAGTGCCTTATCACCCGCGGTATAACCAAAGCTGTCGTTGATGGCTTTGAAGTTGTCTATGTCGAGTAGCACTACGCGCAGTGAGTGTTGTGCACGAATCCAACGGCGATACTCAAGCTCTAAGCGATCAGTAAAGGCGGTGCGATTGTAAACTTTAGTGAGCGGGTCAAGTAGCATACGCTGAGCCTGATCTTCTAAGCGCTTGCGGTAATCTTGGGTGACTTCATAGAGTGAATCTAACTGAGTCTTCCCATAACTCATTCTCTCTATTAGAGCTTGTTCTTTCTGTTCTGCGTGATTCAGTCTTTCTGAAAGAGAGGCGATTTCAGTGAGTAGCGGATTAATCGTTCGCTTTAAACTATCAATTTCCTTCGCTTTCTCTACAGAGTTCTGGCTCTTAATGACAAGTTCACTTAACTCAGAGTTAAGGCCTTGGCGGTGCTCAAAGTAACTTTGGCTCTGATCGGCATTTTGGTCTGCCGTTTTGATACTGGAGGCCAGCGAAGAGTTTAGCTGATCGATAAATTGTTCAGACTTCTTACGCTCTAGGTTGGTGCCTTCAATTACTAGTTTGAGGATCTGAAGTGTCAGCTCAAGCAGATTTTGTGTGGAAACACCCAGTAGCAGTTTCGCTCGAATATCGGTAAGCAAATCACCCGATTCACCCTCGAAATCGAGTTCAGTGATCAGATGTTGTAATTCGTTTGATAGGTCGGAAAGGAGTTCTTGTTCCGGAGAATGCGTAACGTCGGCAAAATGAGTGCGTGAGTTATTCGCCATAATCTTAATGGCACGCTCATAAATACCGAGAAGTTTCATGGCATGGTCGACTTTCTGACTGCCATTGCATTCGGAGAAGCTAAGTAAGTTTCGTAGGTCGCGTTTAAGCTGTGCTGGAAGGCCTGTTATGCGTTGCAGCGTTTCCCCACTGTGCTTAATGCTATCGTCCAGATATCCGTTCTGTTTATCCATAGCCAACGTTTTCTGCTTAAGCATCCTTTCTAATACTGCCAGCTTTGGGATCATCGAGCTAATGTCTTTTTGCTTTTCTAGCTCTTCCCGAAGGGCAATGAGGTTTTCATCTAAATGGCTGTTACTGCCAACACATGCGTCACTTAAAGATGTGACGATACGCTTTAGAACTTTTTGTTCTCTAATAAATTTGAACGAGGTGTCTCTTTGCGTCAAACGGACCTGCTCCAACTGAAGTTTCAGCTGGTGGAGTTGCGCCTGAATGTCTTTTTCAAGAATGCCCATAGATGTATTAATTAGCGCCGCGTAGACCGAGCTCGATCATTTTGATGAAATTCCGTTGCATCGATAATAACAAAACTAAAAATAAGGTCACGGCTTGCCGCTCTTAACCGCTCGCAAATCAGTCATCTTTTAGCATTTTTTTGATGTTGTCCTCATTCTGGTATGACGATTGTATCTTTATTAACCCTTGATTAATCGCATGTTTACACGCTTCTCTTATGTTACCAGTTGCAAGGCTCGCTGCGGGCGCATTATCGATAGCTTTTAAATATACCCATTGGCTGCTGCGCTCTTTGAGACTGATCTCACGCGCTAGATTAGTCGACATCAATAAGACGTCGAGCAGTTCTTGGTCGTTAATTGCAGTGTAAGCACGTGGCAGGAACGGGTAGTCAGCGATGCCCATACGGACTGTTCGGTTGATGTTTCGCTCGGGTTCGAAGTTATTAACCCAAGATTGAATCTTTCTGAACAGGGCTTCAGGTGATAAATCACGGTCAGCGTTGGGCTCGATATAAAGCAGGTTCGCATCCGAGAAATGGTAGACACGAGCTGGGCCTTCAAGCTTAGATTTGAGGAATTCACCAAAAGCATCTTCGAGTTCTAGGCCTGCTTTGTAACCGTTCTGCGTGTACATATTACGTAGGAAAGGTAAGTCAATCATCACGAAGCGTAAACGGTCGTTGAGCGGTTCATGAATCAATTCACCAAGCTGCCACTGCTCAAAGGTTTGGCTGGTTTGTTCCAATGAATTTGAGAGTTTCGCATTCAGCATTCTTAGATTAGGAAGCTTAGAACGCGAATGCGTAAAGAGGTCGGTACGCAGTGAATCGACCTCTTTGGCTAAGGTTTGAATGAGGTAGCCTCGGCGCAGCACAAAGAAGAATAAGACAATGCTGAACAAGAATAGGGCAAACGAAATCTTTTGGAACTTACGATGTTCTAGTTTGTATTTCTCTAGCTCTTGTTCTTGGCCTGCATAGTGCAGGGTTTGTTCGGCAAACTCTTTTTGTTGGCGGAATGCGTCTTCCCCAACACGGTTGAGTTTTTGCTGCTCTAAAGAGACAAGGCTGTTGTATTGCTTGAGATTTGCCAATGCTTGCTGTGGACGACCTGCCTGTTCATAACCCAAAGAAAGTAAATAGTATGAGCGTTGCGACAGGCGCATATTTTCTACCTGACGCGATATCTCAAGTGCACGTGTCGCATGCTTGATCACATCTTCGCTCTCTTGCAGGTGGTAAGCCAATCCTGCTGATAATAGCGCAGCACGACCTTCCAGTTTTGGAATGTCGGTGTACTCAAGCAGTTCAAGGGCACGGGTTAAGTACTGCTCAGCTAGAGGGTAGTTATAGAGGCGTAAGTAAGTTGCCGATAGACTTAGACGAATATCGATGACTTGGTGGATATCTCTATCGGTACTTTCGTGGTCAAGGACGTTGAAAAAATGCACAAGAGCAAGGTTATATTTACCTTGTAAGAAGTACACATCACCCATCTTTTTAAGTACTTGAGCTAATATGGGAGAGTTTTCAAAGTTATCGTAAAAATCAGCAGCTTGAGATAGATGTTCTAATGCCTTGTCTAAGACTTGGCGCTCAAAGAAAAGCTGTGCAAGCAGGCGATTGACCTTGGCTAAGCGTGAACTCAGGTTACCTTCTACTGATTTCCAGTAGCCATACAACAACTCAGAGAGTGCGTGGTTGTACTCTTTATGTGTTAGATAAAATTCACCGACCGAGATGTGGTAGTCGATAGTAACTTTTTCTGAGTAACGCTGATCGAGGTAGGTTTTCGCTTCTTGGTAGAACTTCTCGGCTTCGTCGACCTTATTGTCATAAGAGGCGATATCAGCTTTCAGCATGATCAAACGATAGGTAATACCTTCTGTTAAACGTAAGGTTTTATTCACCGATTCTAGGTTTGCTTCAATACTTGTCAGCTCTGCTGTTGCAGTGGCTGACTTTTTGTCACTTAGCCAAAGTAAGCGAACTTTTAGGATCTGAAGATCCAGCTTTAAGTAATTAAGCTTATAGGTTTTTGCGAGCTCAGAGGCTTTGTCGATGTTTTTAATCGCAATACGAATGTTGCCTAGGTTGTATTCCGCCTTCGCTAAGATCTTATACGCATCGATACTGCTGTTTGGCGTTCTAATTGAAGAGTCTGTCTCTTCGCGAGAAATCGCTGAAGGACTTTTCTCTCGTTGATCCGAAAGGACACGTAGCGTTAGGTAGCTGTTGGCCATTTGTTTTGCTTGGCTCGGCTCGATCTCAACCAAGTTATTGGCTTCATTGAGTAGCGCCGACGAATAAACCGACGCATTGACCGATGTGCTTAAGCTTAAAATAAATAGACTAACAACGTATAACCAACGCATTTCAATGTCCCTTTAAAGATTTGGTAGGTTCAAATAAGTGTGGGTGGTTCACGCCTGATTATTGGCGAGCCATACGCTTATTGTGGCTTGGTCTATCTTGCTCTGTTGAACGGTATGGATTGATATCCAGACCACCACGACGCGTGTAACGTGCAAACACGGTTAGCTTCGATGGCGCACAGTATTTCATGATATCAGTGAAGATACGCTCAACGCATTGTTCGTGGAATTCATTGTGCTCACGGAAAGAAACTAAATAGCGTAGCAGAGCTTCACGGTCAATTTGCTTGCCTGAATATGAGATCTCAACGCTGCCCCAATCCGGTTGGTTGGTGATCAAGCAGTTCGACTTCAATAAGTGGCTATGCAGAGTTTCTTCTACTTCTTGTTCGCCAGCAGCACCTTCAAGCAGTGACGCTTCAAAATCATAGCTGGTGATTTGGATATCTTGGTTGTCGATACAGTCACCTTCCATCGTCACGATAGGTTGGTTCGTGTAGTCGGTTACTGAGTTTACATTCACAATCACAGGTTCGCCTGCACATGCAGACAAATCTTGGGTCAGGCGCTCAGTGACTTGAGCCCAGTCTTCAAATTGAGTCTGGTTATAGCTGTTTAGGTACAGCTTGAAAGATTTTGATTCAATTAAATTTTGGCTGGTGGCTGGGATGAAAACTTCGCCCACCGCTACTTGTGGTAGACCGTTGGTGTTTAGCCACGAAAGCTCGTACATCGTCCAAATATCATGACCAACAAAAGGCAGCTCGCCGTTTAGCGCAAGATCATCGCGATTAAGGCTACGAGGCACTGGTTGCAATAAACTTGCATCGTATTGGTTAGAGTACTCAGTTTTTTGGCCAAGGGTTAAACCCGCTAGCTCTTTTGCGTCAGAATATTTGCTCATACTTTCGTTTCAAATTCGATTAGAATGGGGTCGATTTTACTGAATCCCCCTTACCCTGTCATTAAGTCATCGCTTAATCGGCGCGGAAAGGGCTCGGATTCTATTTATTATTTTGTGTTTAGGAGATTTTCATGACTCAACGTGCTCAAGACGCACTACTTTCTTTTAGTCAGCGATACGTTGACGCGTGGCAGCAGCAACACCAAAGCTTACCTCGTAATGAGGAGTTGGTGGACATCGTATCGCCATGCGTAGAAGAAAAGAGTGGCGACGCCGTGTTGTGGAAGCACTATCCACGTGAGCAATTCGCGGATTTCACCAACGTTGAAACCGGTATTGAGTTGACTCTGCATGAAGACATTAAAACTTTCTACGGTGCACAATTCAGCGCAGATATGAACGCGACCTTCGATGGTAACGAATTGACTCTGTTACAGATTTGGAGTGATGAAGACTTCGAATGCCTGCAAGAAAACATTTTAGGTCACCTAGTCACTCAGCGTCGTTTAAAGCTAAAGCCAACGGTTTTCATTGCCGCGACCGATGCAGAGCTTGATGTTATCTCTATCTGTAATCTGACGGGTAACGTGATCCTAGAGCGCTTAGGCACCAAAAATCGTGATGTACTAGCCGATACATTGGCAGAATTTTTAGAAAAGCTACAACCAGCGGTATAAATAGATGTACGTACTAGAGCTTCAATTTGAGTGTTTTGATAACACAACGGTCAGCGCTGTCGATAAGGCAGTTAATGGCTTGATGGATGCACTTCGTTACAACGGACAAGTGTTAGGCCGTGAGTTTCCAATCGTGATGGGCGACGGCGAATTCTATGTTCGTGTTGTGTGCCCAGAGCAAGACAGTTTACACCCACGTAATCATTCAGATTTCGTAAAGGTCTGTTTTGAACGCTTATCAGCTGCGAGTTTATTAGCACCTAAGATGCGTCTGCTTGGTCGAGATCTGAACTCAGAAGAAGTGGCAGAAGATGAAACGCCAAGTTGGCAGGTGTTATACACGACATTCGTGCATACCTGTTCGCCGCTGCGTAGTGGCGATAGCTTGTTGCCGATCCCTTTGTACCGCAACCCGCCAACCTTCAATGGTGACCATAAAGCCGTGTTGAAATGGCAGACTGAATGGCAAGCCTGTGATGAAGTACAAATGGGCGGGGGTTGCCGTGCTGAACATGCAACGCTGACCGAGATTAGCGATACCAAAAGCGTATTGTTCAAACGCGGCTGGGGCTTGAGAGGGCGCATTGAGTACCTCACTAAGATCCCAACGTATTACTACTTATACCGTGTGGGCGGCATTAGCTTAAAAGCTGAAAAAGAGCGTAAATGCCCACAATGTGGTGGCGAATGGCTGCTTGATACGCCTATTCACGATATTTTCTATTTCAAGTGTGATGACTGTCGATTGGTGTCAAACATCTCTTGGGATCACCTGAAGTAACCCTTCTGTGGTTATTTAAACGTCATATTTTAGATATCGGAGTATTGCTTAAGTGCTCCGATATCGATTTCCCCTTTATATCAATCGTTTATCATCTTGTTTTCTTACTCGATTTCGCGACTCACAAGCTATCTTTTCCCAATCTTTATTACTCCCTAATTGTTCGCTACTGTTCCCCCCCAAGTAGGTACAGAACGTGATATTCCCCTCTTTCTGTAGCTCCAACGTATTCATAGAAATAATCCAACACCCATCAACTTTTAGTTACCTCAATAGTTAGCCTGATCACAATAATCAATCAGTTCTCTTTCAATTTATATTCTTCTCAATATAAATGGGATCGATCCCATGGGAATGTTCCCATTTATAAAAATAACCTGATTCTAGATCTGAAAGGAATGGACGATGAAACTGTTACCTATTGCTGCTGCACTCTCTACTGCTTTACTTGCCCCTAATTTATACGCTGATGAAACCACGCCATTGGAGTTCAATGGTTACATGCGCGGAGGCGTTGGCCTGAGTAATGAAGGCGGCTCAAACAGCAAGTGGGAGGTGAGTAAAGTTGGCCGACTCGGCAACGAAAATGACCTGTATGGTGAGTTTGGTTTTAAGAAAGAGGTGTATGCAGAGGACGACGTTTCATTTTTAGTTGATTCCATGTTGTCGTACTGGCAAGGCCAAGATGAAAACGCGGCGGATAAAAGCGTTGATGTGGTGCAATTGAATGTTCAGGCTGTGGGGCTTTTTGAAGATAAGGACATTGGAATTTGGGCGGGTGAACGTTACTACCAGCGTCATGATGTACACATCGTTGACAACTACTACTGGGATGTCAGTGGTATTGGTGCCGGTGTTGAACACATCAATATGGGGCCAGGTAAATTATCGGTAGCTTTGATTCAAGACACCGTTACGGGTGATGTATTTGATGGTAAAGAAACTACAGCCATGATTGCAGACGTGCGCTATGCCGGGATTCCACTGTGGAACAATGCGGATCTTGAGGTCGGTATTGATATGAACTTCGCCAATGAAAAACAAGATCAAACGATCGATGCGGATGACAGCGTAATGTTAACGGCAAGTTTGAATCAAAATCTTACTGGTGGCTTCAACAAAACGATTCTACAGGTTGCTAACTCTGGCTATGCCGAGCAGATGACAACCTTTGGTACCGGTAAGGGCATCGTTCGTGATGCAAACAACAACGACGCCGAGGGTTTCCGATTGATTAACTGGGGCGTGCTTGCGATTGGCGAGAACATCGAGTTTGGCCACACAGTACGTTATGCAGCATCAACCGGTGTTGGCGCCAATAATAGCGATGATGATTCTTTCAGTGCGGTAATTCGCCCGCTTTACAAGTGGGACAAGCGTATGCGCACCATTCTTGAAATTGGTGGCTTTGTTGAAACTATCGATAACAAAGATGGGGCGGGTGGTAAATTCACAATCGCTCAGGCCTGGGTTCCACAAGTGGGCTTCTGGTCTCGTCCTGAATTCCGTATCTTTGCGACTTACCTAAACGATGCTGAAAACGACAATGCTTTCGGTGAAGGTAAAAACAGTGAAATGAGTGTTGGTATGCAAGTGGAAGCTTGGTGGTAAGTCGAACTTTCTTGTAAATCATAACCAATAAAAAGGGGCTGACGTTATGTCAGCCCCTTCGGGTATCTATACAGTGCTGTCGTTTAGTTGATTACCAACCTTTAACTACGCCACCTTGGAAGATATCAGAAGCTGCGTTGTACACTTCTTCAGTTTGGTAAGCTTTTACGAAGTTCTGTACGTTTTCAGCGTTTAGATTTTCTTCACGAGAAACGATTAAGTTTACGTATGGAGAATCTTTGTCTTCAACGAAGATGCCGTCTTTTTGCGGAGTCAGGTTGATAGAGCTCGCGTAAGTTGTGTTGATGATAGACAGTGCAACATCATCAAGAGAACGTGGCAGTTGAGCTGCGTCTAGTTCAACAATCGTTAGGTTCTTAGGGTTACCCACAATGTCACGAACGGTTGCTAGAAGACCAGCGCCTTCACGAAGTTCAAGTAGACCTTGTTGCTCAAGAAGCAGTAGAGAACGACCTAGGTTAGTTGGATCGTTTGGTACAGCAATACGAGCACCGTCTTGGATTTCGTCTACCGATTTAACTTCTTTAGAGTAACCCGCAATTGGGTAAACAAACGTGTTACCAGCGATTGTTAGCTTATAACCACGGTCAGCCACTTGCTGATCTAGGTACGGTGCGTGTTGGAATGCATTGATATCGATAGAACCGTCATCTAGCGCTGCGTTTGGTGTTACGTAATCTGTGAAAGTCACTAACTCAACATCTAGGCCGTACTGCTCTTTTGCGACTTTAGCCGCTACTTCTGCAACTTGTGCTTCAGCACCTGCCATTACGCCAACTTTGATTTTAGAAGTATCCACTTCTTTCTCGCCACAACCTGCTAGTACTAGCGCTGAAGCTGCCGCTGCGATAGTCAGTAAACCTTTAAGGCTAAATTTCATAATAATCTCCTTTTAATAAATCTATTTAATTTGGTTCAGACGACTCTTGTCTTAGATAGTTTGCGTTTTAACGCTGAGTCTTTATCTGTGGTCAACGCGGCGAACCAATGAATCACCGATTGATTGAATAATTTGTACCAGCACAATCAACATTACTACTGTCACAGCCATGATGGTCACATCGTAGCGGTGGAATCCGTAACGAATCGCGACATCACCTAGGCCACCGCCGCCTACAGTTCCGGCCATTGCTGAGTAGCTCACCAGAGTCACTAACGTAATCGTTACTGAGTTGATGATAGTCGGAAGTGCTTCAGGAAGCAGAACCTTATTGATGATTTGTGTTGGTGTTGCGCCCATTGATTGAGCTGCTTCTACTAGACCTGTTGGTACTTCAAGTAGCGCACTTTCGATAAGTCGAGCCACGAATGGGATAGCGCCAATCGTTAGTGGAACAATCGCTGCGGTTGTACCGATGAAGGTACCAATCAACATCTTAGTCAGTGGGATGATTGCAACCATCAGTACTAAGAAGGGCACGGAACGGCCTACGTTGACAACCGCACCAAGAATTTTGTTTAGTTTGGTGTTCTCTAACAGACCACCTTTTTTAGTCGTGTGTAGGATCACGCCTAATGGGATTCCGACAGCGAAACCAACGATGCCTGCAACAGCAACCATGTAAAGAGTTTCACCTGTTGCGCCTAATAGAAGGTTACCGTTAAGGCTGATCCAGTCAGCAATCTCGTTGAAACTAAAGGACATAGCCAAGCACCTCTACTTTTACATTGTTGTCGCGTAGGAATTGGATAGCAGCATTATCATCTGCTTCATTACCGAACAATTCAGCAACCATCATGCCGAACTTCACGCCGCCGGCGTAATCAAGGTCAGAGCTTAAGATGCTAACGTCGATGTTGAATTTGCGTGCGATTTGCGTCATCAACGGAGCATCGACCGTTGCACCTGTAAACTCAAGGCGTACCAGTGGATAGCTGCTGTTTACGCGAGTATCTTGCAAACGTGCTTGGTAATCTTCAGGAATCGTTAGATCGAGCGTTGAACGAATGAACTGATGTGCCAGTTCTGTTTTAGGGTGTGCGAATATTTCACCCACAGTGCCTTTCTCTACTAGCTCACCATCACCAATGATCGCGACTTCGTGACAGATGCTTTTAACCACATCCATTTCATGAGTAATCAGTAGGATAGTGATACTCAACTTACGGTTGATTTCACGTAGCAGCTCAAGAATAGATTGAGTCGTTGCTGGATCCAGCGCACTGGTCGCTTCATCACATAGCAGTACTTTTGGGTCTGACGCTAGCGCACGAGCAATCGCGACACGCTGCTTTTGACCACCACTTAAGTTCGCAGGGTAGGTATCACGCTTATCCGATAGACCAACAAGCTCAAGTAGTTCACTCACTTTCGCTTCAATCGCAGCTTTATCTCTACCAGCAAGCTCTAAAGGCAGTGCTACGTTGTTAAATACAGTACGAGAAGACAGCAGATTGAAGTGTTGGAAGATCATGCCGATGTTACGGCGAGCTTCGCTGAGTTCTGATTTGCTGAGTTTTGTCAGGTCAATACCGTCAACAATCACTTCACCTGAGGTCGGGGCTTCCAACATATTTACACAACGGATCAGGGTACTTTTGCCTGCACCTGAAGAGCCGATAACTCCAAAGATTTGACCTTGAGGTATGTGAAGGTTGATATCGATTAAGGCATTGATTTCTTTAGTGCCTTGATAAAAAACCTTGTTGACTTGATTCACTTTAATCATAGAGAAACCCGTGCAGGTGGAACAGAATAATATGTTGATAGCTCGCTCGATTTACAGACGATGCTATGGTGTTCTATGATCTAAGTCAATAGATATTTTTACGTCTAGACGGCTAAACGTCGATTGTGTTGCTAAGGTAGAAACAAATCGTTAACGAACGCAAAACTAAATAGATAGTGATGAAGCAAATAAAGCGTGTAATAATTAATGATTAATAGAGAGTTGATAGAGAACTGAATTTTGTCTAAACCGGCTGTTTTTTTAGATCGTGATGGTGTGATTAACGTTGATCATGGCTACGTACATGATGAGCATGACTTTGAATACATCGATGGTGTGTTTGAAGCGGCAAAAGCGTTTAAAGATATGGGCTATTTATTGGTACTTGTGACCAACCAATCTGGTATTGCTCGTGGCAAGTTTAGCGAAGATCGTTTTCTTTCTTTGACGCAGTGGATGGATTGGAACTTTGTCGATAATGGCGTTGAGTTAGATGGTATCTATTACTGTCCTCATCACCCTGAACACGGCATTGGCGACTATAAGCAAGATTGTGAATGTCGTAAGCCTAAACCTGGTATGTTCATTTCAGCGCGCGACTTTCTGAAGATTGATATGGCTAACTCGGTCATGATCGGCGATAAAGCTGAAGACATGATGGCCGCAGAAGCCGCTGGTGTTGGTACCAGAGTATTGGTGAGAACCGGTAAACCCGTGACTGAAAAGGGTGAGGCACTTGCCAATGTCGTGCTAGATAGCATTAAAGATGTACCAGCTTTCCTGAAAGGCTGATACATTTTCCTATCGTTAACAGGCTTACTTATTACGTGGGTTCTAACCAGTCAACTGGGGTGCTAACCCATCAATAAGATATCAGCGCCGTTAACTATATAAAGATGAGGAACGCAGTATGAAAGCATTGTTGGCAGCATCTCTATGTACGGTAGCGTTAGTCGGGTGTTCTAAATCCGCGGCGCTTAATGGTGCAGTCTCGGACGATCAATTCGTGACTTATCAATGTGAGTCTGACGCTTCATTTAAGGTCGCTTACCTTGGTAATGAAAAAGCGGTATTACGTTTGCCAGAGAATGAATATCGCCTAACTCAAATAGCGGCAGGTTCAGGAACGAAGTACATCTTAGATGATGGAACCTCTGAACTGATCAATAGCGTCACTTTACGCACTAAAGGTGACAACGCACGTCTAGAACTTGGTCGTGTCGTCTATAAAAATTGCCGAAAGTAAGTCATAGTTAACTTCTAGGATTTACAAACAGTTAAGTGAGGGGGTATGCCCTCGCTTTTTCCTCTCTTCCCTTTAACGTTAGACTTTTTATGAGCAAAAAACTCACTATTCTCGATATTGCTAAGCTGTCCGGTGTTGGTAAGTCAACCGTATCTCGCGTTCTGACCAATGATCCAAAAGTGAAACCTGAAACCCGTGAAAGGGTGGAAAGAGTAATTCAAGAATCTGGGTACTCGCCTTCAAAGTCTGCACAGTCTATGCGCGGTGGCAGTCAAAAAGTCATCGGCGTAATCATTTCTCGTCTGGACTCTCCTTCTGAAAACAAAGCGGTAAGTACGATGCTGGCCGAATTGTATCGAGCGGATTACGATGTGGTGATCATGGAAAGTCAGCTTGATAGAGAAAAAGCCAATGAGCATCTGCAGGTTCTCAAGCGTCGCAATGTAGACGGCATCATTGTATTCGGTTTTACTGACTGTGATATTCCTGCGATTGAAGCTTGGGAACACAAAGCGGTGGTGATTGCTCTGGATACCGAGAACGTGACGTCGATTAACTATGATAACCAACAGGTGATCAATAGTGCGTTAACGCATTTAGCAGATCAGGGGATCTCTGAGGTTGGCTTCATTGGCGTTGATCCTAGTGACAAATCAACCGGTGAACTGCGTCTTAAGGCTTATCTCGAGTGGTGTGAAAATACAGGTTCAATTGCGAACTATCGTACTGGTCAACTTCATCATGAAAGCGCTTATCAGTTGGTGGATGAGGTGCTTGCTCCTGCGACTCAAGCGATTGTCTGTGCGAGTGATACACTGGCTCTTGGCGTAATCAAACGTCTGCAAGAGTTACAACGTGAAGATGTGGTGGTGACTGGCGTTGGTGGCAATGATCTTCTCTCTTTCTTGTTCCCTCGAGTATTTAGCATTGATCCTGGATATCAATCTGCGGGGAAATTGGCCGCTAATCTATTGATCTCTCAGCTTTTAGGCAATGCAGAGATCTCTCATCACACTCAATCTCCTATTCTATAATCCACTCAATCAAGCGAAATTGAACCGCTTAGATTAAAATTAGAGTGTGATCTCTTTCAATTAATGGGACTGTTCCCATTTTAATTTATTATTCATGAGGGCATTATAATATCCGTAATTGGGAATGTTCCCATTAATCTGAATCGAGTGGTTATAGCTGCATGGTTTAGAAGAGTAATTGAATGAAACCAGGGTGGGGTAGTATGAGTAAGATAGCGAAGCAAGACGTTGCGCGTCTTATCGAGTTAGTCGGTGGCAAAGAGAATATTGCGAGTGTCAGCCATTGTCTAACTCGACTGCGTTTTGTATTGAACGATACGGAACAAGCGAACAAAGCAGAATTAGAGAAGCTTAAACTGGTAAAAGGCTGCTTTACGAACGCAGGTCAATTCCAAGTCGTGATTGGCACCGAGGTTGATGAGGTGTACGCACTTCTGATTGAGCAAACTGGTAAAGATGCATCATCAAAGGATGAGGCGAAGTTGGCTGCTCGTCAAAACATGAATTTCCTTGAGCGTGGTATCTCCCATTTAGCCGAAATTTTCGTACCACTGCTACCTGCCATTATTACTGGTGGTTTGATTCTTGGTTTCCGTAATGTGATTGGCGACATTCGCATGTTCGACGGCAAAACCTTAGTTGAAATCAGCCAATTCTGGGCAACTGTTCACTCTTTCTTATGGTTGATCGGCGAAGCTATTTTCTTCTTCTTACCGGTTGGTGTGTGTTGGGCTACGGTTAAGAAACTCGGGGGAACGCCAATTCTGGGTATCACACTCGGTGTGACCTTGGTTTCTCCACAGTTGATGAACGCTTACATGATAGGTAAATCGGTACCTGAGGTGTGGGACTTTGGCTTGTTCGTGATTGAGAAGGTCGGTTATCAGGCTCAGGTGATCCCTGCGATGTTAGCGGGTGTGGCTCTGGCTTTCATTGAGACCAACCTTAAGCGTATTGTTCCTTCTTATCTGTACCTTGTTGTCGTGCCATTTGTCTCGATCATCTTATCTGTGATTCTAGCGCACGCTTTCATTGGCCCATTCGGTCGTATGTTAGGTGATGGTGTGGCATTCGCGGCTAAAGTGGCAATGACTGGTGACTTCGCGATTCTTGGGTCAGTAGTCTTTGGCTTCTTATACGCACCTTTGGTTATCACGGGTATTCACCACACAACCAACGCTGTGGACTTACAACTAATGCAAGACTTAGGTGGCACACCAATCTGGCCTTTGATTGCGCTATCAAACATTGCACAAGCATCTGCTGTAGTTGGCATTATTATTTTGAGTAAGCGTGAAGGTGAACGAGACATCTCAGTACCAGCTGCAATCTCAGCGTACCTAGGTGTGACGGAACCAGCGATGTACGGCATCAACCTTAAATACAAATTCCCAATGCTGAGCGCAATGATTGGTAGTGCTGTTGCAGCCGCGATTTGTGGCAGCGCAGGTGTGATGGCGAATGGCATCGGTGTCGGCGGCTTGCCGGGCATCCTATCGATTCAACCTCAATATTGGTCGATTTACTTAGTCGCGATGCTGGTGGCGATTGTACTGCCGATAACGCTGACATTGTTCTTCTATAAACGAGCACAGATGAAAGGCGAGCTAGAAACCGCCAACGCGTAATGCATTTAACAAGCGATGACTTCAAGTAAGTCATCGCTTTTTCTCTTATTTATAGCTTTTTCTTTTAGTTATAACGGCTATTCGACCATGATTCACATGGTGATTTTTATTTTATATTTTCTGGTAAGTGAGTGTTAGAGATGGCGATGACTGAACATGATGAAAGCTGGTGGAAAACCGCAACCATCTATCAAATCTACCCAAAGAGCTTTTGTGACAGTGGCAGTAAAGGTACTGGCGATATCAAAGGGATCATTTCGAAACTGGATTACCTCAAAAACTTGAGCGTGGATGCGATTTGGCTAACCCCTGTTTACGCATCTCCTATGATCGATAATGGCTACGATATTTCAGACTACTACGCGATTAACCCTCAATTCGGCACCATGGAAGACTTCGACTTGTTACTGTCTGAAGCGCATCAACGTGGCATCCGTATCGTGATGGATATTGTGGTAAACCATACTTCGACAGAGCATGCATGGTTTCAGTCTGCACTGGGTGACAAAAACAGCCCATACCGTGATTATTACATCTGGAAAGACCCAGTAAACGGTCAAGCACCAACCAACTGGCAGTCTAAGTTCGGTGGTAATGCATGGGAAATGGATGAAGCCACTGGTCAGTATTTCTTACATCTATTTGCGAAAGAACAGGCTGACCTCAATTGGGAGAACCCGGTTGTACGTGAAGAAGTGAAAGACGTTATCAGCTTCTGGGCTGAAAAGGGCATCGATGGTTTCCGCCTTGATGTCATTAACCTGATTTCAAAGCAGCAAGACTTCTCTAATGATGATATTGGTGATGGTCGTCGTTTTTATACCGATGGCCCACGTGTGCACGAATATCTAAAAGAGATCAGCGAAGCGGTATTCCAGAAATACGGTAGCGTGACCGTCGGCGAGATGTCTTCAACCACGTTGGAGCATTGTCAGCAATATTCAAACGTTGATAACAGCGAGCTATCGATGGTGTTTAACTTCCACCACCTTAAGGTCGATTACGCCAATGGTGAGAAGTGGACTAATGCTCCGTTTGACTTCTTACAGCTCAAGTCGATCTTTAACCACTGGCAAACGGGATTGAACGGCAAAGGTTGGGGCGCACTATTCTGGTGTAACCACGACCAACCAAGAGTCGTGAGCCGCTTAGGTAACGATCAACAATATCGTGTTGAGTCGGCTAAAATGTTGGCTGCTTCTGTGCACATGATGCAAGGCACACCTTATATCTATCAAGGTGAAGAGATTGGGATGACCAACCCGGGTTACACCGAGATCAGCCAGTATCGTGATGTAGAGAGTACCAATATGTACGACATCATGGTTAACCGTGACGGTGTTACTCATGAAGATATGATGGCGATTTTAGCGCAGAAATCTCGTGATAACTCTCGTACACCAATGCAATGGAACAGTGAGCCTTACGCTGGCTTTTCGCTATCACAGCCATGGTTAGATGTTGCGAATAACTACACTGAGATCAACGCTGAGCAAGCGCTTGAAAATAAAGACTCGGTCTTCTATTTCTATAAGAGTTTGATTGAATTGCGTAAAGAAGTGCCGGTGATTACTCATGGTAGCTATCAAGACCTACTGCCTGAGCATCCATCCATTTTTGCGTATGTTCGTGAGAGTGAAGGACAAACTCTGCTGTGCATTAACAACTATTATGGTGAAGAGGCTGAATGCGTTTTACCTGAACATTTTGAGATGGCGAAGGCTAAGAGCTTGTTGTCTAATTATCAAGTGAGCGAGAGTTTAGTGGCGTCTCATCATCAAGTTTTGCAACCTTACGAGACTCGTATTCTCTTGATCGAAGGTTAGCCTTGTTTTTATTTCAATCGGCTTGATTCTCATTCCCCTTAAAGGATTCGGCTGTTAAAAGGCTTTGGAGTGCTCCCCAAAGCCTTTTTTATTGTTTGCAGTTAGCTCGCGGTTAAGCTTAGGTTTAGTGAATCTAAGTCAAGGCTAGCTAATTGAGGTCAGTATCGCTGCTGATTCTTCAATAGTAGATTGTTCTACAGACATCAATTCAATCTGTTCAATTAAGCCGATACTTGGGTTGAACCAGCGCTCTGATGATGTGCCAAATTCTGCGGAATCCATACCTTCACAGTTGATGTTGTAGGTGTTTTTCTCCGTTAGGTTCGCAGCTTCGATCGATTTATCAGAGATCTTGAAACTCTTACGTACGCCTGTTTCTTCAATCTGTTGTTGCCATGTGACTCGGCACGAGGCGTTAGTTGGAAGGCTTTCTACCCACGAGTGGTCTTCAAAGTCATTCAGCATGTTAGCGACTGCTTCGCCATCTAACGTGACTTGTAACGAAACGGTTTCCTCACTGATATCAATGATTGGGTTACTCTCTCTTACGTCTGTTCCTTTCAAACGGAACATTGGGCTGCTGTACATCATTCTCGTGATGTATTGGCTACCAATGAAGTAAGCGTTGGTGATTTCGTGTAACCCACGGTCGGGGCCTGCAAAATAAATGCTGCCGTCTTCTTGTGTACCTTCAGCATTCGTCATGATGCCTTCAGAAACATAAAATTCGGTGATGCCGTAATTGATCAGGTCATTGATAACTTGAACGACCTCTTCATTGCCGGTCTCTTCTTTTAACCCTGCAATAATGAGTTCACCGCTTACAGGAGTGAAGTTCATTGTCATCAAGCCTTCAGTCTGACCATCTGTGGTAAATGAGTAGCCCAATGTTGTTTCTGATTTAGGGGCAAATTCAGAGCTCGCAATTGGGTAATCAACCTGATTGTTTGGACCTTTGTTATCATCTGTTGAACCAGAAGAAGAGCCGCCTCCGCCGCCACAACCATAGAGAGCAAAGAGAGAGGTCGCTAGCAGGGTCATTGTTTTTTTCATGTTGAACATTCCTAAAGTTGGAAGCCCTTGGTGGGCTCTATGTTTTTAGGAATGTTATTGTTTGAAGAGTAAATAGGGCAAAAAACGAAGTCACATAAGATCTTAATTTATGTTTAAGTTGTTTATTTTAAATGGTTTTTTGTTTTTATTTGAGAACTGTTGCCCAACAGCTGTGCAGTAATTTAGCATTAAGCTTTCCCACTGTTTTATGATAAGTGGGTCTTTAACGCTTAGCTTCAAGCTCTTCCAAGGTTGCAGGCAGGTTGATTTTGATTCTGGTTTGGATAGCCGGGCGAATAGATCTTCGGATGGAACCACTCTCAATAAGGCAACTAGAGACTCCATGTAGTTCAGGCGAAACTTCTCCATGTTGTCTTGCTTATAAGCGATATGAGAAACCATCATATAAACCAACGCATTTTCGATCTTAGAGTTGCCTGAGGTATTGGTAAGAAGCTCTTTTGCGGTTTGCAGGTCTCTTAGTTTGAAATGAATGATACCAAGCCACAGCTTCAGTTCGTCTGGTAGTCGGTTAAAACGAGTTTGAACAAGGTTAGTGAACGCGACGAGCTTCTTCTGATCTGTTTCAAATAGCGCAAGTTGACGCGCAATCAGAGTCGACGTCATGGTATTGAGCTTGATGCCATCCAGCGCTATGGCTTTTCCACTTAGCAATTCGCTGACTTCGGCATTGTCGACTGACCATTCTGGCGGTAATGGTGCTGGCAGTGCAAAGTAGTTAGCTAGCTCTCGGTTGATCTCCATAAGGCTGCTGCTGATATTATTGACATCAATAGAGTAAACACCACCAAATGCGAGCTTCCCTGAGTTTGGGTAAATCAGGCTTATCTTTGCGATAAGGCGTTTGTCCACTTCTTGATCTTTGAGCTGGATGTTAAGCAGGTAATCACTGGTACGCATGTTCTTTGCGCCCGGAAAGAAGGGAGAGCTATCAATAGGGTCAAGGAAGTAGCTTGGCGCATCTTGGTTAGCAAGATCAGTGTAGGCGTATTCAATCTGCTGTTGAAGTAATAATGCTTTTACGACTTTTCGGTATTTTCTGGAATTCTCACCAATGGCATCCAATCGGTTCAGGAGAAGCTCGACCTTAGGAATCAATCGTTGGTCACGTTCAATTTCTGAAGCGCGAGTGGGAGATTGCCAAAGCATGTAACCCATTACCGCAGTGCTGATCAGCAAAGCCAAAGACACCACGATTAACCAAGGGTTAACTGGATTAGATCTATTCCCTTCTTGACTGACTGGAGATTCCAGTTCTGCATCATTCGGTGCAGTTTCAGGGGAGGTCGCGGCAAAACTAACCGAGTTTGGGTTTAGAAAATAGCCTTTACGTGGGTAAGTCACTAGTATTTTGGTTGCGTCGCTATCAGGCAGGTGTTTTTGAAGTACTGAACGTAACGTACTGATTCGGTTGGTCAGAACATTTTTGGAAATGAAGTTGCTTTGCCAGACAGATTCAATGATGTGCTCGGCGGCGAGCGGTTGACCAACGCTGGTAAGAAATAACTCTAAGAGCTCGATAGAACGAGGCTCTAAATCAATGACCTGCTCGTCGCAGCTTAAGACTCGTGTGTTGGGGTTGAACTCCAAGCCTTCAATATAAATAGAGGCTTGTTGGTCTTTGGCGCTGGAGAGGTAATCTTGCATAGAAAAGGCGACGGTTTATAAAACCTAAATACTAGCTGTTTTTGTTACTAAAAACAGCTAGTAATTCATAGGGGGATGGGTATTAAGACGCGTAATTCACCGAGTAACGAGTAGGCTTGTGGTTCATTGCTAATACGATGTTTAATACTGCGGTGCCCAATACCGAAACGGCAATTACCCAAGGCGATACGAAGAAGCAAGACGCAAACAGAATACAGGCATCAATGCCCATCTGAGTTTTACCTACAGAGATGCCATAGCGGTCTTGGATGAACAGACATAATACGTTGAAGCCACCCAAGCTTGAGCGATGACGGAATAGGATTAACATACCTAAGCCCATTAACAAGCCACCGGCAACAGCACAGTAGATCTCGTTATGAACTTCTAGTGAGATAACGAGGTATAAATGATCGGCAAACACAGAAACTAACGCACCAGCAATTGCACTGCTAATGGCAAAACTACGGCCAAATCGTTTCCATGCCAATAAATAGAATGGACAGTTGGCCACAAAGTACAAAATACCGAAGGTTACAGGTAAGAATTGACTCAAAAGCAGAGCCAAGCCAGTAGTACCACCGGTAAGCAGGTTCGCTGACTGTAAAAAGAAGACGCCTAACGCCACTAAAAACGTGCCAGTGAGAATAGCTACCCAATCTTCTTTACGTGAGTGTTTTTCCATCGTTTTAATAATTACCTAACCAATAAAGGCGTGCATAGTAGAGAAAAACCTTAGCTTTCGGTAGCTTGAGGGGCAAAATTAAGGTAAACCTATGTAATCTGCGTTTTACAGGGTGTAAAGCGTAAAATTGACAGTAAGCGTCATCTTTGGTTGGATAAGCTTAATAACCATGATGAATCTTATATGTGATTATGAAAAAACTGCATGATAAAATTGCAATTAGCTCTTTATGACCTAGATCAAATTATGTAGAATACGTCACATCAAAACGGTGACGGAAACGTTTGCTTTCGGTCGTTGTGTGGTTTTTTTGAAACTTTCAGTACAATCTGAGTCAGGAGATACAGATGCTTAAGCGTGACATGAACATTGCTGATTACGATGCAGACCTATTCGCAGCTATCCAAGAAGAAACTCTTCGTCAGGAAGAGCACATCGAACTTATCGCTTCAGAAAACTACACAAGCCCACGTGTAATGGAAGCTCAAGGTTCTCAACTTACAAACAAATACGCTGAAGGCTACCCTGGTAAGCGTTACTACGGTGGTTGTGAGTTCGTAGATAAAGTTGAAACTCTAGCAATCGAACGTGCATGTGAACTGTTTGGCGCTCAATACGCGAACGTACAACCTCACTCAGGTTCTCAAGCAAACAACGCTGTATACATGGCACTACTGAATGCTGGCGATACTGTTCTAGGTATGAGTCTAGCGCACGGTGGTCACCTAACTCACGGTTCTCCAGTAAACTTCTCTGGTAAGCTTTACAACATCATCCCTTACGGTATCGATGAAGCAGGTCAAATCGATTACGAAGAGATGGAAGCGCTAGCTATCGAGCACAAACCTAAGATGATCATCGGTGGTTTCTCAGCTTACTCTCAAGTTTGTGATTGGAAGCGCATGCGTGAAATCGCTGACAAAGTAGGTGCTTACTTCTTCGTAGATATGGCTCACGTTGCCGGTCTAATCGCTGCAGGCGTTTACCCGAACCCAGTTCCACACGCTCACGTTGTAACAACGACAACGCACAAAACGCTTGCTGGTCCTCGTGGTGGTCTTATTCTTTCTAACGAAGGTGAAGATCTTTACAAAAAGCTAAACTCAGCAGTATTCCCTGGCGGCCAAGGCGGTCCTCTAATGCACGTTATCGCTGGTAAAGCAGTAGCGTTCAAAGAAGCTCTAGAGCCAGAGTTCAAGGAATACCAAGCTCGCGTTGTTGCTAACGCAAAAGCAATGGTGGCTGAATTCCTAGCACGCGGTTACAACATCGTTTCAGGTTCTACAGAGAACCACCTGTTCCTAGTTGACCTAATCGACAAAGACATCACAGGTAAAGAAGCAGATGCGGCACTAGGTTCAGCTAACATCACAGTGAACAAGAACTCAGTACCAAACGATCCACGTAGCCCGTTCGTTACTTCAGGTATCCGTATCGGTTCTCCTTCTATTACTCGTCGTGGTTTCTCAGAAGCAGACGCGAAAGAGCTAGCAGGTTGGATGTGTGACATCCTAGATAACATGGGTGATGAGTCTGTTATCGAAGCAACTAAAGCAAAAGTATTAGAAATCTGTAAGCGTCTACCGGTTTACGCTTAATTTTTCTGCGTAGTAATTTGAACTTCGTTGTCGAGCATGCTCACTTACATCCGTAAGCTCCGCGTGCTCTCCTAGAATTTCAAACGACTACTTTGAAAAATACTTTAAAGGGGCTCATTGAGTCCCTTTTTGTTTTAGGGAAAGGTGTTGAAGATTCTGCACCTGTTCCTTGAACTAAAGCTATTTGATTGAAAAATACGATTTGAAAGGCTCCTGTTGGGAGCCTTTTTTGTATTGGTCGGTATGAGCGTTGGGTTATCTGAGAATACAGAAAGGCAGGTAATAAAAAAGGGCTGATGTTTGCACATCAACCCTTTGCTGTTTGTTGGTATCGGTTTTACTTTTTGATGCTCAGTAAAGTACCTGACTTACATCTAAACGAGTAGTAGCTACGGCTCTCGTTGAATTTACCTAAGCCTTCGCCATCACAATAGTCGATGTTGATATCACGCATTACTTCTAGCGTATCTTCGCTGTTCAAAGCGAATTTAGAACCATCAGAACAGACGATACGAATTCGCTCATCATGGCTTACTGAGTAGATATCGACTTCGGTATTACACAGCTCAAAAGAGGCTTCACGAAAGTTGTCTTGCTGAGTATTTGAAGCGCAACCTGCAGTCAGTGTTGCAGCGAAAACTGCCAAAAGTCCGAGTCTTTTCATTGTTAATCCTTCGATACCATCAGATTGGATGATGAGTTTTATAAGCTATTTGAGGTAGCGTATACAACAATACGCTTAGGTTCAAGGAGCGTTCATTGACTCTAAGATATAAAAGTATAGATGTAGACAGATAATTTATAACTGGCTAACTACATGTTTATCCAATACGTATCACCAATAAAAAAGACCAACACTGAGGTTGGCCTTTCAAAATCAAGCTTGTTCTAAATGACTATCGAAATTGTTTGGCTTCTGGAAGGTACTCAAAACCAGCAGACGCAAGTTTAGCGATCAATGCTGCTTTGTCGATTTCGTAGAAGTTGATTACTCGATCCAAGTCACCACCGAAGTCGTCACGTAGCTTCATGTTGACGATGCTCATCAACATCACAGAGTCCATCTTTTCAAAATTAGCGAGGTTCATATTAGTCCTCGAAATCTGAGATCAGCAGATTGGCTGCGGCAAATGCAGCGCGCTCACGTGCTTCTTTAGGAAGAGATTCATCTGCAGCAAGGTCATTCAATGTTTTTACCGCGCAGGTGATCGCTTTAGGGATATAGCCTTGGTCGCCACTGCCAATTTGAGAATACAGTTCACGCACCAAATCACAACAATCGTATACTTTCATTTTTATACCTAACCAAATGATAACTGATCTCAATATACACATAGAGATAAGCAAAAACAAAGTGGATCTGATTAAGTTCAGAGTTAGTTTGTTCTTGCTCAATATCTCATTCTGTTAATGCTCAACGTATCACTTTGCTAGTCTGCTACTTAGCGTGTATTTGCGGCTTAGCATGATATTTATTGATTGGCCTAATATTGACCGCTTAACTAGATATCTGCTGTTCAAGTTGATAAGTAACTTCATCTGCAAGGTTGAGTTGCTTAGCTAACTCTTTGAGGTAGGCCTTCTCCATAAAGTTCTGCTCGTCAGCCACAATCAAAGAGGCTAAGTAGATCTCACTCGCTTGTTGAGGTGAAGTTGCGAGCTGAGCAATCTCACTTGGGTCGAGTGGCTTGTGCAGTTCTTCAGAGACCAGTTTAGTCAGTTGATAGTCCGCGCCCATATTTTCGACCGCTTGCTCGATCTTGGCCATTTCCTCCTCATCGACATGACCATCGGCTTTGGACGCAGCAATCATCGATCTTAGAATCAGCACACTATGGTTTGAGTCGCTCTCATCAAATTGAGCTTGTTCGGCATTCGGTGTTTGGCCTTGTTTAGACTGGTAATCGTTATAGACCTTGTAAGCGAGTGCACCCAGTGCCGCTGCGCCACCAATACCAGCGGCTTTCTTACCCATTTTCTTGGTTTTCTTTGAGCCCATTAACGCACCTAAGAGTCCTCCGCCAACTGCGCCTACACCGAAGGCTCCGAGTGTACTTTTACTGCTACTCTTGCCATTGCTGCCTTGAGAAAGGCCACTTAAACTTGAAGACCCTTGTGAAAGTTTCTGAGTACCTTGTTTTACGAGATCTGATTTAAGTGCTTGGTTCAGTAAGCTTTTGATATCCATCGATACCTCCAATGGTGAGCATGTCCAAAAAGTTGATGACACCAATATACGGATTTAAAGATGAACAGGGGATTAACTTACGTTATTTACTCTACTGATAAATAGAAGGGAGTTTGAAGCGAAATGACAGGCACAAAAAAGGCCACCTAATGGCTAATGCCGTTCACTTAAGAGTGAACGGCATTTTTGTTCTTAGCATACCGCTGTGGTCTAGGCTTAACTGTTCTAGGGAATGTTCTTTCCCTCCGCCCTTCAAGTATTAAGCTTTCAGCCATGTTGTG